>NZ_JBHYRN010000025.1:0-17369 GCF_042749305.1 Nocardia sp. NPDC058705
CGACCGGCCACTGCGTGGCCGCTGCTCCCTAGGGGTCGCAGGTGCGGGGCTGGGAGTGCGGTCATGGCGGATCTGGGGTGTGCGGTGTGGCTGGGTGTGCGGTCATGGCGGATCTGGGGTGTGCGGTGTGGCTGGGTGTGCGGTCATGGCGGATCTGGGGTGTGCGGTGTGGCTGGGTGTGCGGTCATGGCGGATCTGGGGTGTGCGGTGTGGCTGGGAGTGTGGTCATGGCGGATCTGGGGTTGTGTGGTGTGGCTGGGAGTGGGGGAGCGGCGCCCGCCATACTGGGCGTATGAGTATTCGGCCCCTGGACGGTGTTCGCGTCCTGGAACTCGGTAATTATGTTGCCGCTCCTACTGCCGGACGTATTCTGGGCGACTTCGGCGCCGAGGTGATCAAGGTGGAGCGCCCTGGTACGGGCGATGAATTGCGGAATTGGCGGTTGTACGGGGGTGACACCTCGATGCTGTATCGGACTGTCAATCGCAACAAGAAGTCGATCGTGCTGGATCTGCGGACCGAGGGCGGCCGTGCGGTCGTGCTGGATCTGGTGAAGCAGTGCGATGTGCTGTTGGAGAACTTCCGGCCGGGGATGCTCGAGAAGTGGGGGCTCGGGCCGGAGGTGCTCGAGGAAGTGAATCCGAAGCTGGTGATCACGCGGATCTCGGCGTACGGGCAGACCGGGCCGATGGCGGAGCGGCCGGGATTCGCGGCGGTAGCGGAGGCTGTTGGCGGCCTGCGTGAGCTGGTGGGTGATCCCGATCGGCCGCCGGTGCGTACCGGGGTGTCGATCGGTGATTCGATCGCGGGCATCTACGCGGCGTTCGGGACCGTGATGGCCCTGTTCCAGCGCGAACGTGTCGCCGGGCCGGTGCCGCAGGTGGAGCGGATCATCGATGTCGCGCTCAACGAGTCGATCCTGTCGGTGATGGAATCGCTGATCCCGGACCATCTCGCCTACGGCATCAATCGTGAGCGCGTCGGCGGCCGGATGGAAGGCATCGCACCGTCGAACGCCTATCCGACCAGCGACGGCTACTCCATCATCATCGGTGGCAACGGTGACGCCATCTTCCAGCGATACATGCAGGTCATCGGCCGTCCCGACCTGGCTGAGGACCCAGAACTGGCCGACAACAACGGCCGTTGGCGCAACCGCGAACGCCTCGACGCCTCGATCGCGGAGTGGACGATTCTGCACACTCGCGAAGAGGCACTGAAACTGCTCGACGACGCCGCCATCCCGTGCGGCCCGATCTACACCGCCGCCGACATCGTGGCCGACGAGCAGTACCGCGCGCGCAATATGATCCAGACGTTCCCCGTCGACGTGGGCGAGGCCGAACCCAAACAGGTGGGTTTCGGCGGCATCGTCCCGGTGATCGGGGGGCAGTCGCTGCCGATCCGCAATGTCGGCCCCGACCTCGGCGAGCACACCAGGGAAGTGCTCGGCGGGCTGCTCGGGATGAGTGAAGATCAGATCGACGCGCTGGAGGCACTGTGACGAGGCGAGTACACGGCAGGCGTCGCCCGCCGGTGCGCAACAAGTGGGAGCCGCGCGGTCCGGGACATGTGCGTCCGACGGTTCATCCGAACCCGGCAGGCCTGGGCGACAAACCGTGCGGTGGCGTGATGTGCGTGCCTGCGCGGGAACCGGAGCAGCGGCGATGACCGCACCGCTGTTGCGGGATGTGACGCTGCGCGACGGTTTGCAGCTCACCGGCAAGGTGCTGCCGGTCGAACAGAAGATCGACGTGGTGCGCAGGCTGCTGGCCGCCGGTGTGCCCGCGCTCGAGATCGGCTCGATGGCACGGCCCGATCTTGTTGCGCCGATGGCCAATTCGCTCGAGTTGATCGCGGCGCTCACCCCGGACGAGCTGGCGAAATGCTGGGTGTGGGTGGCCACGCCGCGCCACGTCGAGAAGGCCGCGGCGGCCGGAGCGCGCAATTTCCAATACTGCTTCTCGGTGTCGGATGCCCACAACAAGGCCAATATCGGCCGCGACACCGAGACGTCGGTGGCCGCGATGCCCGACGCCATCCGCCTCGCCCACGATGCCGGTGGCGAGATCCAGCTGTGCCTTGCCACCACGTTCACCTGCCCGTTCGACGGGCCCGTCGACCCGGAACGTGTCCTGGCTATCGCCAACGATCCGCGCACCGAAGGCGCCGCCGATATCGTCCTCGCCGACACCCTCGGCCAGGCCCATCCCGGCCAGGTGAGCGCGTTGGTCACCGCCGTCCGCGATACCACCCCGCCGCGGCGCATCGTGTTCCACGGTCACGACACCTGGGGCATGGGCGTGGCCAACACCCTCGCCGCTGTCGCCGCGGGCGCCACCATGGTCGACGGCGCCCTCGGCGGCCTCGGCGGCTGCCCGTTCGCTCCCGGCGCCAGCGGCAACACCGCCTCCGAGGACATCCTCTTCGCCACCCGCCCGCACTGGTTCACCCCGGCGACGCTGGCGAGCCTGGTCGGGCTGACCGAGGAACTTCTCGCCGATCTCGGCGAACCCAACCGTTCGCGTGCGCTGGAAGGCGCGCGCTCGGAGGCCGACGCGTTCGAGTGGGTCGTCCGGTAGGACGGTGGGGTCCGACTGGTGGTCGGGTTCGCTGAGAGGTCAGTAAGACCTGCGGTATCGGGGGGATCCCGGATGGCGCGACCGCTGGCGGCCAGACAGACTGGACCCCATGACATCGCTTGACAAGGGGACCGACGCGCCCCTGGCCGACTCCGACACCGCGGCTGCCGCGCTTGACCTGGTCAAGCTGTACGGATCGGGAGATACACAGGTCAAGGCCCTGGACGGGGTGTCGGCTGAGTTCGCGAAGGGCGAATTCACCGCGATCATGGGTCCGTCGGGGTCGGGCAAGTCGACGCTGATGCACTGCCTGGCCGGGCTCGACAGTGCCAGCGCCGGCGAGGTGCGCATCGGCGACACCGCGCTGACGGGGCTGTCCGACAAGCAGATGACGGCGCTGCGGCGCGACCGGATCGGGTTCGTGTTCCAGGCATTCAACCTGGTCCCGACGCTCACCGCGCTGGAGAACATCACCCTGCCGCTCGATATCGCGGGCCGCAAGGCCGACCAGGAATGGCTCGACACTGTGGTCAAGCGCCTCGGCCTCGGCGACCGCCTCGAGCACCGGCCCTCCGAGCTGTCGGGCGGTCAGCAGCAGCGCGTGGCGTGTGCGCGGGCGCTGGTGGGCAAGCCGGAGATCATCTTCGGCGACGAACCGACCGGCAACCTGGACTCCCACTCCTCCGGTGAGGTGCTGTCGATCCTGCGTGCCTCGGTCGACGAGTTCAACCAGACCGTCGTGATCGTCACCCACGATCCGCGCGCGGCCGCGTACGCCGATCGCGTCGTGTTCCTCGCCGACGGTCGCATCGTCGACGAGTTGCGTGACCCCACCCAGGATTCGATCCTCGACCGGATGAAGGCGCTGGAAACCCGATGACGAACACAGCATCGCGCAGCGATTCGATGAGGGGTGGTGGCCGGGTGGCGGGCGGGCCGATGCGCAAGGTTGCCTTGCGTAACCTCGCCGCGCACAAGGTGCGCTTGGCTTTGACCCTGTTGTCGGTGGTGCTCGGTACCGCCTTCATCTCCGGATCGTTCGTTTTCACCGATACTTTGCAGCGCACCTTCGACGGAATTTTCGAAGGCCAAGCCCAGGGTGTCGATGTGCGCGTCGGCCCGTCGGCTCGCCAATCACTCGGCGTGCCAACGAATATCGTCGACGCATTGGCCAAACACGAGGGCGTCGCCCGGGTCGCGCCCGCCGTGAACGGCCCGGTCGTGCTGCTCGAGCCCGACGGCAAGAAGGCCGTACAGACCGGTGGCGCACCGAGTTTCGGCCTGTCCTACCTGCCGCCGGAGAAGTCCGTCGAGGAGCCCGACAAGTTCGTGGCGGGCGCCCCGCCCACCCAGCCGACCGACATCGCGCTCAATACCGGTGGCGCCGAGAAGGCCGGGCTGAAGGTCGGCGACAAGACCAAGGTGCTGATTCCGTCCAAGGGCGAACCGTTCGAGGTGACCCTGTCCGGCATCTACGAGATGCCCGGTGCGGAGGGCGGCGGGGTGGTCGCGGTGATGTTCACCGAGCCGCAGGGCCGCAAGCTGTTCACCGACGGCTCGCACGTGGCCTACGCCGATATCGCGGCGGCACCCGGTGTTTCGGCCGATGACCTGCGCGATCAGCTCGCCGCCGGGCTGCCCGACTACAAGGTGCAGAACTCCGACGAGGTCCGCGAGGACATGAAGAAGGAGATCTCCGAGGCGCTCACCTTCATCAACTACTTCCTGCTCGCCTTCGGCGCGATCGCGCTGATCGTGGGCACGTTCATCATCTACAACACCTTCTCGATGATCGTGGCCCAGCGGTTGCGCGAACTCGCGTTGCTGCGGGCGATCGGGGCGAGTCGTCAGCAGGTCGGGCGGTCGGTGGTCGGTGAGGCCATCGTGATCGGCCTGATCGGCAGCGTGCTCGGACTGGCCGCCGGTATCGGGTTGGCCTACGGGTTGTCGGTGTTGCTCAACGCTTTCGATCTCGGACTGCCGACCGGGTCGCTGACGGTGCTGCCGCGGACCGCGATCATCGCGCTGCTCGTGGGTCTGATCGTCACCGTGGCCAGCGCCTATGCCCCCGCTCGACGTGCCGCGAAGGTGCCGCCGGTGGAAGCGATGCGCTCCGAATTCGCCAGTGCGGGTGACTCTTTGCGGCTGCGCACGATCATCGGTGCGGTCATGGCCGTGGCCGGTGGGGTGCTCGTGTACGTCGGTGCGCAGGGGACCGGCAAGGGCTCGGCGGTGACCGTCGGCGTCGGTGCGCTCGGGTTGATTCTGGCGGTGCTGCTGGCTTCGCCCGCGTTGTCGCGGCCGATGGTGGCCGTGCTCGGAGTGCTCACCAGGCCGTTCGGCCCGATCGGGCAGATGGCGCGCAACAATGCCACGCGCAACCCGCGCCGCACCGCCGCCACCGCGTTCGCGCTCACGCTCGGACTCATGCTGGTCTCGGCGATCGGCATCCTCGGCGCTTCGGCGAAAACCAGTGTCGGCGCGCTGATCGACAAGGGCGTGAAGGCCGAATACGTGCTCGCCGGTCCGCAGATGATCGGTGCGCCGATCGGTGCGGTGGACGCCGTGCGCACCGAGGTGCCGGGGGTCAGCGATGTCACCGGGATCCGGGTCGTCGCGTTCAAGATCGGTGACGATCAGCTCGGCGCCACGTCACCGGATGGTCCGATCGACCCGGTGATGGACATCGACATGCTCAGCGGCACCAGCACCATCCCCGCTGGTGGGGCGCTCGTCAGTGAGACCGAGGCCGCCGAGCACGGGTGGAAACTCGGTGACAAGGTCGCCATCACCAGCCTCGACAAGAAGAAGCTCGAGCTCACCGTCGCCGGTGTCTACGCCGACTCGCAGCTGCTCGGTCCGATGGTCGTCGATCCCGGCGTCTACGAGCAGCTGATGCCACAGGCCTTGCGCACCAATATCTTTGTGCTGGTCAAGGCCGCCCCGGGCGCGGATCTCACCGCGATGCGGGCGAATCTGGAGAAGGCGACCGAACCGTTCGTGGTGGTCCAGGTCCAGGACCACGAGGAATTCAAGGGCGCACAGGGCAAGCAGATCGACACCCTGCTGGCCATCCTCTACGGGCTGCTCGCCCTGGCCGTGGTGATCGCGGTCCTCGGGATCATCAACACCCTGGCGCTGTCGGTGGTGGAGCGTCGGCGCGAGATCGGCATGCTGCGTGCGGTGGGTACCCAGCGCGCCCAGGTGCGGCGCACGATCTACCTGGAATCCATGCTGATCGCCATCTTCGGCGCGATCGTGGGCCTACTGCTCGGCATCGCACTGGGCGTCGGATTCCTGCGCACCCTGCGCGATATGGGCATCGACCAGATCACCATTCCGTGGTCGCAGCTGGTGATCGTGCTGATCGCCTCGGGTGTGGTTGGTGTGCTGGCCGCGGTGTGGCCGGGGGTGCGGGCCGCGCGGACGCCTCCGCTGGCGGCAATCGCGGACCTGTAGTTCCGAGACCGGCGTAATCGCGCACTTCGTTGTCTTCCAGTCAGAATTCTGACTGGGTGGAGGCGAAGTGTGTGATTACGCCGGTTCTTTTCAGGCGGGGTAGCGGTCGAACCAGGTCTTGGTGGGCTGTCCGGACTCGTCTCGCGGTGGCGTGAGGCCGAATTCGGTGCAGTAGTCGGTCGCGAGCCGGTCGAGGACCGGGCGGGCGTCGACGGTGTGCGACCAGCGGTGGGGAAGGGCCGTGCGGCCGTAGCGCGCGCCGAGCAGGCTGCCCGCGATCGAACCGGTGGCGTCGCTGTCACCGGAATGGTTGACCGACAACAGAAGTCCGTTGCGGACGATGAGGTGGTCGGGCCCGCCGACGGACTCCGCGGCCAGCACCGTGAAGACGGCGATGGCGAGAGCTTCGGGGGCGATCCAACCCTGGCCGAGCGTTTCGAGGTCCTCAGGCCGGGGTTTACGACCCGGCCTGCAGGTGCGGGCGGCCAGCCCGATCGCTGCTTCCAGCGCGGCGGCGGTTTCCTCGTGGTGCGGGTAATTCGCCAGCTCGGCGCGCGCCCGATCGAGCGCGGTCATGGTGTCGATGCCGCGCGTGGCCTGATACACCAGTGCGGCGAGGACGCCGGCGGGCAGCCAGCCGCTGGGGTGACCGTGGGTGAGTGTGGCTGCGTCACAGCCCAGTTCGAAGATGGCGGTGAGCGCGGATACGCCCCGATCCGCGGCGTAGCCGAATCCGCACGGCGAGGCCCGCATCACCGCCCCGCTGCCCTTGGAACTGTTGATCGGCCGATCACGGGTGCCAAGCGGGTTCGTCGGATCCCGGCGCTCGGCCGCCGCACGGAGCGCGGCGTGCACCGAGACCGCCACACCGCGCTGTTCGGTGAGTTCGGGATGGTCGGCGAGTGAACTGTGGAGAGCGATCGGCTGATCGGGTATCTCGCGCACCTGCCCGCGCAACCACACCAGCATCCCCTGCTGCAGCAAACCCAGTGTCGCCCCACCGGTTCCCTTCGCCCGCGCCCGCACCGAGCCACGGATCAAAGCCTCCACCGTGAACGCCGTCAGCTGGGTTTCCTCCGAGATCTGCAGGTGATCGGCGTTGTCGCCTAACCCGAGGTGCCCGTGCTCGTCGCGAATCTGCTGCAGGGTGCTGGCTTCCACCGGTGCGCCGAGCGCGTCGCCGATCGCCCCGCCGAGTAGGCACCCGCTCACCCGTTCTGCCCACGTCGATGCGGCCATCGCGGTGCGCGCGGCCTTGCCTGGTTCGCCGTCGCGAACCGCCGACCGCCACTGGTCTCGTGACCCGGCTGCCGTTTCGGACCGAGTACCGCTGGGCGCGTGGCTTTCCGGCTCCGCCGTGGGATTGCGAAGGGCGGTCGGGTCGTGTCGCCGCGGGGCAACGGTCGGCGCGGAATGGCGAGAGTTGTCGGCGGAGGCGGGCACTGCCTGCTGGGAGTTGGTTCGCGGGTGATGGCGCAGGGCGTCGGTGAGGGCGGCGGCGAAGTCGGCACAGGTGTGGAAACGGTGGTTCGGGTCCTTGGCCATGGCTTTGGCGAGGACGGCGTCGACGGTGGTCGGCAGATTGCTGCGGCGGGCGCTCGCCGGCGGGGGCGGGGCGTTGAGGTGGCCGAGCATGACCGTGGCCGGGTTGGGGGCGTCGTAGGGTCCGGTGCCGATGAGCAGGCGAAAGACGGTGCAGGCCAAGGAATATTGGTCGCTGCGACCGTCGAGCGGGGCGCTGGTGAGTTGTTCGGGGGAGGCGTAGGCGATGGTGGCGGTGAACTGGCCGGTGCGGGTGAGGCCGCCGGTGTCGTCGAGGAGTTTCGCGATGCCGAAGTCGGTGAGCACGACTCGTTCGTCGAAACCCGCGCCGACGCCCGCGGTGTGTGAGAGAAGGATGTTGGCGGGCTTCACGTCGCGGTGCAGCACACCCTGGCGGTGGGCGTAGTCCAGCGCGCTCGCGGTCTGGGTGACGATCTGGGCGATCCGCTCGTTCCCGAACTGCGACACCGGAACCGCAGAGGCATCCGTGCCGTCGACGAACTGCATCGATATCCAGAGACGTTCCTCGTCGATGCCACGGTCGTAGACGGTGATGATGTTGGGGTGGTCGAGCTGGGCGATCAGGTCGGCTTCGCGTTCGAACCTGGACCGGATCTCGAAGTCGGAGAACAGGTCTCGGTGCATCAACTTCAACGCGGTGAGCCGCGGCAACCTGCGGTCACGCGCCGCGTACACCGCACCCATGCCGCCGCGTCCCAGCTCTCGTTCGATGACGAAACCGGCGAACACCGCCCCGCGCCGCAACATCGCCTCACCCCGTCCAACGAACCCGATCGTTCGCAGCCTAGTGGGCGGCGGCGCTGAACGCTCCCGAGTCCCACGCACCGGTCGCCAGTGAGAGCCGCCGCGGCGGTCGTGTTCGCGCGGGCCGAGGCCGAGGCGAGTCCTCCCACCGGTGAGCGACCGCGGCGTCGACGACTCGCGTTACCTCACCGGCGGATCGCGGGCTGGTCGGCCCGACGCCGGCGGGCAGCGCGGCCCGTCGCGGCGAAGTCGGGTACCCAGTGCTATCGGATCGGGCTCTGCTGACGGCGCGGGGTCGGCCATCGGATGTCGCGGTTACACCGCCGGGGCGCGGGTGTCGGCCCAGCGGGTGATGTCGCCGCGGTCCAGGGCGGTCGCCAGTAAGTCGGGGAACTTGTCCGGGGTGCAGGCGAAGGCGGGGATGCCGAGGGCTGCCAGGGCCGCGGCGTTGTCGTGGTCGTAGGCCGGGGCGCCCTCGTCGGAGAGGGCGAGCAGCACGACCACCTGGACGCCCGCCTCCTTCATCGCATTGCAGCGGCGCAGCATCTCGTTGCGCACGCCGCCTTCGTAGAGGTCGGAGATGAGCACGAACAGGCTGTCGGTGGGGCGGGTGATCAGGGTTTGCGAGTAGGCGATGGCCCGATTGATGTCGGTGCCGCCGCCGAGCTGGGTGCCGAACAGGACGTCGACCGGATCGCTGAGTTGATCGGTGAGGTCGACGATCTCGGTGTCGAACACGACCAGCGAGGTCTTCAGCGACCGCATGGAGGCCAGCACAGCGCCGAAGACCGAGGCGTAGACGACGCTGGCCGCCATCGAACCGGATTGGTCGATGGCAAGGACCACATCGCGCTGGATCGACTGCGACTTGCGGCCGTAGCCGACGAGCCGTTCGGGCACGATGGTGCGGTGTTCGGGCAGGTAGTTGGCGAGATTCTTGCGGATGGTCCGGTTGAAATCGATGTCGCGCAGTTTCGGGCGATGGGTGCGCGCGGCCCGGTTGATCGCGCCCGAGACCGCGGCCACGGTCTTGGCGGCGATGCGCTGCTCGATCTCGCGCACCACCTTCTCGACCACCATGCGCGCGGTGGCCTTGGTGGTTTCGGGCATCACGCTGTTGAGGCTGAGCAGGGTTCCCACCAGGTGCACGTCGGGTTCCACCGATTCCAGCAGCTCGGGTTCCAGCAGTAGTTGGGTGAGGTTCAGGCGGTCGACGGCGTCGCGCTGCATCACCTCGACAACGGTCGCGGGGAAGTAGTTGCGGATGTCGCCGAGCCAGCGGGCGACGCGAGGAGCTGAACTGCCCAGTCCGCCGGACCTTTTCGTCGTGCCGCCGGCTTCGCCGGTGTTGTAGAGGGCTGACAGTGCCTGGTCCATCGCCTGATCGGCACCGGAGCTCAAGCCGCCGAGCTGCTCCTCGGCGGCAGTGCCGAGTACGAGACGCCAACGGCGCGACTGGGTTTCGTCGGGTGCGGTCATCGGTGCTCCTGGTAGTCGAGCGAGAGATCTGGATGCGCAGGCGCGAGGCCGGCGGGGGCGGTGTCCGTGACGATCGCGCCGTCCGCGACTCGCGGTGGGCATCCGCATCGCGGCATCACGGCGCAGGCGTGTGACCTGTGGATCTGATGTCGCGCCGGGCCCGGCCGCGGCTCGTCGTGCGAGCCGAGCGCACGCGGGGCTCGATGCGACTGGTTCGGCGTGCGACGCCTGCTGAAGTGGGTCACCCTGCCGCCCCGAGGATCGCGGTCGCTGCGCGCAGTGCTAGTTGTCCGCGAATCGGATCGATGGCGGTGGGGGTGTCGGCGGCGGTCGGTGCGGTGCCGGTGTCGCGTAGAGCCTGGCTGATGGCTCGGCGTTCGCCGGACTCGAAGGAGCCGAAGGTGCGGCGCAGCAGGGGGAGGGTGGCGACGAACTGGTCTTCGTTGAGGTCGCGGAGCCATTCGTCGATGCGGCGCAGCAACTCTCGATCGTGGACGAGGAGTAGGCCGCGTCCGCCGAGGAAGCCGTCGATCCAGGCGGCTTTGGCGGCGGGGGTGTTGCCGATGGACAGGGCGGCGGCGAGGCGGCGGGCGGACTCGACGTCGTCGATGCGTTCGGCGTCGCAGAGCAGGCGCACCGCGCGGCCGCCGATCGCGCCGTGCACGTCGTCGCGGTCGGCGATGCGCTGCAGGGTCGCCGGCCATTCGGCGGTGGCGTGCTCGTCGTCGCGAGTGCTGATGGCGGTGTGCGCGGCGTCGATCTGGGTGCGCAGGGCCACGGCGGCGTCGGTGTCGAGGCCGGTGACGGCGCCGGGTAGGCCCGCGCAGATCCGCACCAGCAGGCCGTCGGCCACGTGGACGAGTGCCTTGGTGTCGGTGCCACGGACGTCGCCGTAGCGCAGGGTGCGGGTCAGGCCGGGGAGGGCGCCGAGCAGGTGGGTGACGTCGTGGTCGAGCGCGGCCGCCGCTTCGAGCCTGGTGATCAAACCGTCGGTGGCACCGCCGAGGTCGGCGAGCAGTGCCATTTCCAGGGCATCGGCGAGAGCGGTGACGGTGACATCGTCGCGGCTCGCGGTGTCGAGGATCTTGGTCTCCGCGGCGGTGCGCAGAGTGGTGCCCCAGATCGCGGCTTCGACGATGCGGACCTCGAATTCCGGTTCCCAGCGCAGGGTCCAGGTCTCCCGGAAAGTGCCGGTGCTGCGCACCTCGCCGAGTGTCGGAGTGCCCCAGTCGATTCCGAGTAGGCGCAAGCGGTGCAGCAGGTGCGAGCGTTCGACGTCGCGCTCCTTGCGCAGGTCGAGGTCGATATTGCGGGCGAGCGCTTCCTGTTTGAGTCGCAGGGTCTTGCTGCGCGCCCGTAGATCGGCGGCCAGGGGGACCGTCGGAGTGTCCTCGGGGACGCCGCCGAGCGTTTCGCCGACCACGAGTTCATCGATGACGAGCCGCAGCATGGTCTCGTCGCCACCACACATCACCGACCGGACCGCCTCGGTGACTTCGGACAACCCCGCCAGCGGTCTGCCGCGCAATGCCGCGAGCGTGTCCGCCAGACGCACCGCCTCGATGATGTGCGCGCTCGACACCGGCAGATCGTGCCTGCGCAGCACGCCGGCGACCTTGGTCAGCCAGCGCGCCACCGGCCGCTCGGTCTCGGTGAACAGGTGGTGATACCAGCCAGGCGAGGTAACGCCCGCCCCGTATCCCGAGCCCGCAGCCAGCCGCGAGTGCGTCCACGGCACCCAGGTCAATGCCGCCTTCGTCTTCGGTAGCCCCTTGAGCAGTCGCATATCCGGAGCGGCCGGGCCGAGTGGTTCGACCAGTGCGGGCGCATGCCAAGCGCCACACACCACGGCCAACCGCTTCGCCCCACCCTTGAGGACCTGCCGCATCACTTGGCGCATGTGCGCCTCGCGGACCAGGGTGTGCTGGTCGACGATCAGCGGTGCGATCGCGGCGTCCGGTCGATCCGCGGACGGTAAGGCCTCGAATCCTGTTGCTGCCGGGGACTTCTCCGTCAGCACTGGCTCGTCGGCCGGTGTCGGAACGGCCGTCTCAGCCGTACCGCTCGGCCGCGCTGATAGATGGGTCGGTGCGTCACCGGGCTGTGCCACGACGCCGGGCGCGGGCGGGTCAGGCTGTGTCGCATCGTCTGCCTGGGGTGTTATGCGGTCTTCCGGTTGCGACGCGTCCGGAGCGGTGTGTGCTGCGTCCTCGCGGAGGGCCGCCATCGCTTCGGTGATGGCGTCGAAAGCCGCACTGTCGGGGACGGATTCGACGACGGCGTCCCACCAGCGTTCGGCATCGTCGTAGCCTGCGGCCGAGGCGAGGGCGGCCAGGGGGTCCGAGCCTGCGCCGCGGGCGTCGTCCTCGGCGGCGAGGACGTTCGCTGCGGGGAGGTCGCAGAAGCGGACCGGGACGGAATGGTCGACGCCGTAGCGCATGGCCTGCCACTCCGGGGAGAACACGGCGAACGGCCAGAATGCCGCGCGCGCAGGTGAATCCGGGACGTAGGCGAGCAGCGCGACCGGTGGAGTCATCGTGTCGGCCGCGACGAACCCGACGAGCGGATCGGCGTCGGAAGGGCCCTCGATGAGAATGGCGTCGGGCCGGAACTCCTCGAGTGCATGGCGCAGCGAGCGCGCCGACCCCGGCCCATGGTGCCGAATGCCGAAGACCCGCGTCACCGGAGTGTCACCCGAGCCGTCATCGCCCGTCTGAACGGTCGGTATGGCGGCGTCTGGCGTTGAGCGGTCGCCGCCGCTTTGTTCACTCATCGAAATCCCCATGTGTGCTGTGTGGTCCGTCCTCCCCGGCAGTGGGGGTCAGCCGGCGATTTCGCGGCAGGCTCGGTAGAAGTCGGCCCAGTCGGGGCGTTCGCGGACTACGGCCTCGAGGTATTCGGTCCAGACGACGGTGTCGGCCACCGGGTCTTTGATCACCGAGCCGAGGACGGCGCCTGCGATGTCGGAGGCGCGTAGGACGCCGTCGCCGAAGTGGGCGGACAGGGCTAGGCCGTTGGTGATCACCGAGATCGCTTCCGCGGTGGACAGGGTGCCCGAGGGGGATTTCAGTTTGGTGCGGCCGTCGGCGGTGATGCCGGAGCGCAGTTCGCGGAAGACCTGCACCACCCGGCGGACTTCCTCGGCGGCGGCGGGGACGGTCGGCAATTCCAGTGCGGCGCCGAGCTGTTCGACGCGACGGCTCACGATGGCGACCTCGGAGTCCTCGTCGGCGGGCAGCGGCAACACCACGGTGTTGAAGCGGCGGCGCAGAGCCGAGGACAGGTCGTTCACGCCACGGTCGCGATCGTTGGCGGTGGCGATCACGTTGAAGCCCTTGGCCGCCTGGACTTCTCCGCCGAGTTCGGGGACCGGAAGGGTCTTCTCGGAGAGGATGGTGATGAGCGCGTCCTGCACATCGGAGGGGATGCGGGTGAGCTCTTCGATGCGGGCGATGGCGCCGGTGCGCATAGCGGTCATCACCGGTGACGCGACCAGAGCGGCATCGCTCGGTCCCTCGGCGAGCAGGCGGGCGTAGTTCCAGCCGTAGCGGATCGCCTCCTCGGCGGTGCCGGACGTGCCCTGCACGAGCAGGGTCGACTCGCCACTGATCGCGGCCGAGAGATGTTCCGAGACCCAGGTTTTCGCGGTGCCGGGCACACCGAGTAGCAGCAGCGCCCGGTCGGTGGCCAGCGTCGCGACGGCGACCTCCATCAGCCTGCGCGGTCCGACGTATTTGGGCGTGATCACGGTGCCGTCGTCGAGCGTGCCACCCAGGATGTAGGTGACCACCGCCCACGGGGACAGCTTCCAGGATGGCGGGCGCCCGCGGTCGTCGACGCGGGCCAGGGCGGCCAACTCGTCGGCGAAGGCCTGTTCGGCGTGCGGGCGAAGCAGGGTGGTGGACGGTTCGGTGGTGGTCATCGCAGCTCCTCGAGCATGGTGGCACGGTCGGTGAGATCGTGGGCGAGTCGGTGGAAAGCCTGTTGCCAGGCGGGGTCGTCGGTGGTGTCGGCCAGCGCGGTGACGCGTGCGGCCAGCCCGACGGGCAGGTGGACGCTCGCCGCGGTGAGCAGCGCCCGGTCGGTATACACGCCCGCACTGGCGTGCGGCTGCCGCGCGGTGGTGCGGGCACGATCGGCGAGCAGGCGCAACACGTGGGCGGCCACCTGTTCCGGCCAGGGGTGATCGAGGCCGGGCAGGATCGCGTGCAGTTCGTTGAGCTGGTGTGCGTCGAGGTCGAGCACGTGCTCGATCCGGTCGGCGGCATCGAGCAGGGTGAACAGTTCGCGGCGCCGCAGCACCGCCTGCTCGGTCGGGGTCGCGTGGGCGAACAGCGCACGGGCCCAGCCGGTGTCGTGCTGGGCGAGCGTGGCATCGACCCAGCCGTCCACGATCGCCTTGGCGTAGCGCGGCGGCAGGGACAGGGTCAACGCGGTGGTCGCGACCTTGTCGTCGGTGGCGTGCACGATCGGCGCCCACGCTGTGAGCGGCGTCGCGGCGATCGCCTGGTGCAGGGTCGTGATCGTCGAATCAGGGGTGTCCCAGCGCAGTTTCGCCTGATCGGTCGCATCGGTGATGCCGTCGCGCCGGGCCTGCGCGTCGAGTTCCGTGGGCACCGTCACCTCGACGGTGCCGTCGTCGGCGACCCGAATCCACGACGCCACCAGCGCCGCCATCCGACGCCCGAACGCGGCGTCCGGGAGCTGATTCAACAGCGTGGTCGCGGTGCGCCGGACATCTCCGCGCCGATCGTCGAGGGCGCGCTCGAGCAGAGGTTCGTCCGCCGAACTGAGCCCGTCGGCGAGCAACGCCAGCAGCTCTGCCTTGACCGGTCCGGATTCCTTCGGCCATGCCGCTGTCAGCACGGCAAGGGCCGCGGCCGGATCCGCCCGGCGGGTGCGCGCGAACCAGTCCTTGCGTTCCCAGGATGTCCCGAACAGCCACACATCGTGTGCCACCTTCGCGCCCGCCGCGTCGTCGGCCCCTTGGCTGGGATCTGTGCTCGGCACGTCGCCCAGCCCGGCGTCGGTACCCGCACTCGGTTCGGGGCCTGCGTTCTTGCCGGACCTCGGGCCCGATGCAACGTCCGCGCTGGGCCCACGGCCCTGCGCGGCGCCCGTGGTCGCGACCGGACTCGGTCCCGCCGCCCGCAATGCGGATGTCTCGCTGGGAAACTCGTCGACGAGCTTCGACCACGCTGGGTTGCGGGCGGCGAGCCAGCGGCCGCGACGGCCTGCCAGGCGCAGCAGCGACCCTCGCAGGGCGGTGTCGGAGGCCGCGGACAGCGCCTGGACGCACAGCACATCGGGCAGCCGGAAGTCGAAGGGTGCTGCTGCGGCGAACCATTCGGGCAGGAACGGCGACTTGCCCGCGAGTAGACGGCTCAACCGATCAGCAGCGGGGCGCGGCAGGAGCGGACGCGGATCGTCCACGGCAGGTTCAGGTTTCGACGCGGTACGGGGAAGTTGTCCGCCGCGCACGTACAGATCCTGGAGCGCGGCGGTGTGGAGGAGTCGGGTAGCAGGTTCGCCCGCGTGCTGCGGGACAGCGGTGGCGACCGCGGAGTCGAGGTGCACACCGTCGGCGCTGCGGCGGGCCGTGCCGAGCAGCGCTACCGAAACCAGTTCGGCCAGTGCGGGAGTCGGCTGGGTCTCGGTGGGGAAATCGGTTTCCAGGTCGCTCACCTCGCCCGCGAAGAAGACCGAGATCGGATCGAAACCGTCGGCTCGCCACTCGCCGCACACCGTCACCGGATGACCGCCCGCGACCGCGATCAACCGCCACGGGCGCGCGCCGGCAGGCAGCGGTAGCGAGGTTCCGTCAGCGGCGACGAGCTGCCAGCCGTTGTCGTCGAGCACCGGAACGACGTCGGTCAGCAGCGCAGGCCAGGAGCGCAACCACGGATCGCTGCTCAGCGCCTCGGCATAGGCGTCCAACGCGTCATCGATCGTCGTACCGCCGACGGTGGGGATCGTGGTGAACGGCTCGGGTACGCCGTGGCGAGTACCCCATTGCGCGCGCAGGGATGCCGCCCCTGGGTAGTAGTGCAGTTCGGCATCGACCTCACTGCCGGGTGCGGGAACTTCACCGGTGAAATTCGGTGTGCCGAAGGAATGTTCGATGAGCAGGGCCCACCGTCCGCTGCTGCGACCGCGCAACCAGGTTCGTCGCGTGTGTAGCCGCTCCTCCTCACTCGCCCGCATGCCGAGCACCAGCCAGCGATCCCGGACAGCGGGCTCGGTCAGCACCGACTCGGCCGTCATCGGATAGCCGATATGCGTTCGAATTCCCGCTTGCAGTGGTTCGGGGAGCGCGTCGAGTCGCTGATGAGCCAGCACGAGCAGGTGCAGCTTGGCGTACTCGCGCAACAGCAATTCGGGCCAGTGCTCGGTGGTGACGACCGCGGTGGGCAGCCTGCGCAGGATCTCGGCGATCCGGGGCGCCTGGGCATCGACCATCCGTGCCGCGATCGCCTCGTAGGCGGCGAACGAGCGGTCGGTCTGGGCAAGGCCGGTCCGAATCTGGTCGGTCAGCCAGACCTCCAGTTCGGTGAGCCCGGCGGCGACACGGGTGCGCCGCTGCTCGACAGTCGCCTGCGACGGCGTGCTCGCGGCCTTGGCCTTCGGCGGCGCGGCGGCCTTCGCAGCCCGCCCGGCCAGCCACTCGGCCGCGAAATCGGCGGGCGCGTCCAGGACCGGCGTCTGGCCGCTCGACCAGGTGAGCAGCAGCGACAACGTGTGCTTACAAGGGAACTTGCGGCTCGGGCACGAGCACTTGTACGCGGGACCGTCCAGATCCACGATCGCCTGATACGGCTTGGCTCCACTGCCCTGGCACAGCCCCCACACCGCATTGCCCGCGGTACCGGTGTCGCGCCAGCGACCTGCCAGCTTGCGTGCGGCAGCCAGCGAACTCGCGTCGGGCGCGAGCGCACGGACCTGGTCCTCGGTCCACGGCGTGCGTTGCTCGGTCATCGGTTCCCCCGTTCTCTGTTCGCCGAAATATCTACCGCAACCCACCGACAACTAACGGTCGTGGCGGCGAAGTTGCTGGAAAATGCTGGTGCTGTGGGAATTTCGTGCTCCAGCTCTTGCTGCGAACGGTGATATCTGGCATTCTGACCTGTTCGGCACCGCCCGGACCGCCCGCGCTGCTCGACGCAGCGTAACGCGGGTGTGAACACCTCATCGAGCTGCCCGCCGGGGTGGGCGAGGGGTGGACATCGAGGGCCCGCGCGGTTCCACGATGGCCATTCCACTCCCGCGGGCAGATTCGCTGAGGCCCTGCGCATCCCCTGGGCGAACATCCGGCGATCGGGTAGCGTTTCCACCAGGATCGCCGCGTTGCGCGCCGACGCGAAGGGGGATGTCGCCAGTGTGCTCGGATCGGATCGCCGAGGTGGTCGCGCGCGAGCTCGCCGCCGACCCGGTAGTGGAGGAACGGGTCGCCGAGTGCGTGCTTGCCGCGCTCACAGCTGTCGACGGTGACTCGGCCGCAACGGATTCCGGTGATACCGGGGTCTTTCTGCGGTCGATCACCGT
>NZ_JBHYRN010000025.1:17467-108603 GCF_042749305.1 Nocardia sp. NPDC058705
TCGCCGAGTGCGTGCTTGCCGCGCTCACAGCTGTCGACGGTGACTCGGCCGCAACGGATTCCGGTGATACCGGGGTCTTTCTGCGGTCGATCACCGTACAGGGCTTCCGCGGGATCGGGCCCGAGGCCACGTTGCGGTTGAACCCGGGGCCGGGCCTGACGCTGGTGGTAGGACGTAACGGCAGCGGGAAGTCGAGTTTCGCCGAGGCTGCGGAATTCGCGTTGACCGGGGGCAATCGGCGCTGGGACGGCCGCTCGACCGCATGGCGGGAGGGGTGGCGCAACCTGCACGAACCCGATACCGCTCGGATCGATGTCGAACTGCTCACCGCGGGCGAGCGGCCACACCTCTCGGTCGCCACCAGCTGGGACCCGAACGCCGAACTCGCCGACGCGCGGTGGACCGAACGGCGTGGCTCCGATCCGGCGACCTCGGTCGATCCGCAGGGCCGCAGGCAACGGCTCGATCTGTACCGGCCGTTCCTGTCCTACAGCGAACTCGGCGCGCTCGTCGACGGAAAGCCCAGCGACCTGTTCGACGCCCTGCATCGCCTGCTCGGCCTCGACGATCTGGCCGCCGCGGCCGAACAGATCCGGCTGCGTAAGCTCGAACTCGAACGCGCCGTGAAGGAATCACGCCAGTCCCGCGCCGATCTGCTGGACGAGCTCGCCGAGGCCGATGACGAACGCGCCCGCGGCGTGGCCGACCTGCTGCGCGCCCCTGACCCCGGTCTCGACGCGGTGGCGCGAGCGGTGGCCGACTCGGTCCTCGGCGTCGATGGGCCGGAGGGGTTGCGTGCGATCCTGCGGCTGACGTTGCCGACGGCCGCGCAGGTAGCCGCCACGACAGATCTGCTCGCCGAAGCTGCCCGCAACGTGGCGCGCCACGCGACCGTCGACACCGACGCCGACCTGCGAGTACTCGAATTGCTCACGCGGGCACGCGAACACGTCACCGCGGCGGGTTCCTGCCCCTGCCCTGTGTGTGGGCGCGACGAACTCGATGCCGACTGGCTCACAGCCGCCGACTCCGAAATCGCCTACCGCACTGCCGAACTCGCGACATTGCAGGCGGCGACAGCGGAGTTCGACACGGCTTTGGTGGCAGCCCGCAACCTTCCCGCAGAGCTGCCGATCGTGCTCGGCGCACAGGGCCGCTCGGCCCAGACGATCGATCCGCCAGTGCGGCAGGCGGATTCGACTACGAGACAACCCGGAACTTCGGACACGTTGCGTAAACGGCGCGAAATCGTCGGGCACCTCTGGTCGGAGTGGGCCGCGCTCGCGACAGTCGACTACGACGACCATCTCCCGGCCCGGCTGCGCGAAATTCACACCGCTCTCTTGGCGGAACTCACTGCACTGCAACGGGAGACGCAGACCGAGCTGGACCGCCTCGACACGGTCTGGTCGCCCCTCGTCCCGCGCATTCTCGCCTGGCTCGACCCCGCCCGCGTCGTCGCCGACCACGCGAACGAACTGCGGGTCGTGAAGAAGGCAGCCGACTGGCTCAAGGCGGCAACCGCGACGATCCGCGGCGAGCGGATGCGGCCACTGGAAACCACCGCCCGCTGGGTGTGGAGCACACTGCGCCAGCACAGCAATGTGGAGCTCGGCGCGATCCGGTTGCAGGGCAGTGCGGGCACGGCCCGACGGGTACTGCTCGATGTCACCGTCGACGACGTGGACGGCGCGGCCCTCGGGGTGATGAGCCAAGGCGAGCTGCACGCCCTCGGTCTGTCATTGTTCCTGCCGCGAGCCACGGTGGCGCACAGTCCTTTCCGCTTCGTGATGATCGACGACCCGGTGCAGGCGATGGATCCCGCGAAGGTCGACGGGCTGGCGCGGGTGCTCGCCGAGGTGGCGGCCTCGCGGCAGGTGGTGGTGTTCACCCACGACGAGCGGCTCGCCGAGGCGGTGCGCCGCATGCAACTCGATGCGACGGTCCTGGAGGTCCAGCGTCGCGAGCGGTCGATCGTGGAGGTGCGGGTGACCGGCGATCCGGTGCGCCGCTACCTCGACGACGCCCGATCTCTGCTGCGCACACCGCAGCTCCCGCCCGCCATCGCCGACGAACTCGTGGCGACCTGCTGCCGTTCGGCGATCGAAGCGGCCGGGCTGGCGAAGGCACGCCAGGAACTGCTCGCCGCGGGTCTCGCGCACGGGGAAGTGGAACGGCGCGTACGCAACGCCCACACCACCCGCGCGATGATCACCCTCGCCATCATGGGCGTCGGCGCCCGCGTGGACGACCTGAACAAGCACCTGAGCGCAGTCGGCGGACGCTGGCTCGTCGGCGTCCTGCGCGATGCCACGGCGGGTGCGCACGTACCGATCGACCGTCCCATGCGTGAGTTGATCAGTGACACAGAACGATTCATCACCTGGCTGCGCGCGCACGAGCCCGCTGTGGTGCGAACGTGAGGCGGCGCGGCGGGCCAATCAGCAGGCTGCGGTCTTTCGGGGAGTGCGAGTCGACGGTTGTGGTCGGCCCGGCGGGCAAGGTTCGCGGTAGTGCGGCGGCGGCGTCGTGAACCGGCGAGGCAGGCGGTCGCGGCCCGAGTTCAGTCCGCGACCATCGGTGGCGGCACGGCTCGAGGCGGCCGAAAATCTGCTCGACGGATCCGTATCGGATGCCGGCGGGGTGTGGTCGCGGGCGGTTGCCTGGATCTTGCGATTGGCGCTCGAGCAGGCGGTGGATCAGTTGTGGGCGCAGGTGGCGCCCGAGCTGATGCGGTGTCCGATGCGGGCGCAGCTGCTCGCGTTGCGGGTGTACGCGGGGCCGGAGGCCGCCGGTCAGGTCGGGGCGCTGTGGGCCGCGTTGTCGCGCGCGGCGCATCACCTCGACTACGAGATGGCGCCGAGTGTCACCGACCTGCGGCGCTGGCGGGACCAGACGGCAGAGCTGGCGCGGGTGCTGGAACTCGCGCCGCTCGCACACCAGCCGTTCGGGTGAGGTGGTGGGCACGGAGTCCGGCAGGATGGCTCGTATGGGTCAAGTGAAAGCGTGTCCGTGTCGTCGCGGTGAGCTGTTCGACGGCTGTTGCGGGCCGATTCTGGCGGGAGAGAAGGCCGCGCCCACCGCGGAGACGCTGATGCGGTCGCGCTTCGCCGCCTATGTTGTCGGCGATGTGGACTACCTGCTGCGCTCCTGGCATCCCAGCACCCGCCCGGCCGAGCTCGAACTCGATCCGGATCAGCGGTGGCTGTTCCTCGAGGTCGTGGGGACGCAGCGTGGGGGGCCGTTCGACGACAACGGCACGGTCGAATTCATCGCCCACTACAAACTCGACGGTGCGCGCGACGCGATGCACGAGCTGAGCACTTTCGTGCGGGTCGACGGGGCGTGGGTCTACCTCGACGGGACGTTCCAGGCCTGAACCGGGGATACTGCACGAGTGCCCCGTATCGCGATCGAATACTGCACCCAATGCCGCTGGCTGCTCCGCGCGAGCTGGATGGCGCAGGAACTGCTGACCACCTTCGCCACCGAACTCGGCGAAGTGGCGTTGGTGCCGGGGCAGGGCGGGATCTTCCGGATCACCCTCGACGGCGAACAGCTCTGGGAACGCAAGGCGGACGGCGGTTTTCCCGATATCGCCGTGCTCAAGCAGCGGGTTCGCGACCGGATCGCACCCGATCGCGACCTCGGCCACGTCGACCGTCGCGACTGACGCCTCAGCAGCAGCCGCCACCACCACAGCAACCGCCACCGGCCGGACGTGGCGCGGGTGCGGGTGCGGGCGCGGATCCGCGGCCCACCGCTGCGAAGGTGGTGAGCAGTTTGACGGTGTCGTCGTGGCCGACGGGGCAGGCGGCAGGGTCCGAGGACTGCGCCATCGGCCGGTTGACGTCGAACGTGTCGCCGCAGGAACGACACCGGAAGCTGTAGTTCGGCATCGGCCCAGTGTAAGCGGCCCGGTGTCACCCGCTGACCGCTGCTTTCGGTACCGCGCGTAACTGTTACCTGCGGAAATGGTAACCAGAGCGACTGTAGGGCCGGTGCGCACGTACTCTCGTAGGAAGTCACCAGGTGCTGCGGCCCGCGGGAGCAAATGCACAGGCACCCGTGCGGTCGCGCCGGCTAGGAGGTGTGCGATGAGCATTCAGCCCGATCTCGACCCCGACATGCAGATACACGAGGCCGACCCGATCGCGGATACCGAATACGGACTCGTCGGCGGAACCTGGGACGGGCCGGTCGCCGTGTGGCGCAGCATTCCCTACGCCACCGCACCCGCCGGACCCGCCCGCTTCACCAGGCCCGAACCCCCGAAGTCCTGGGACGGGGTGCGCGACTGCGTGGTGTTCGGCGACATCGCCCCGCAGGCCATGGGCGCGATGGTGCCGGTGGGTTCCGATCTGCAGATGGGCGAGGACTGCCTGTGGGTCAATGTCTGGTCGCCGCGGCCCGAACCCGGCGCCGACCCGCGACCGGTGATGGTGTGGCTGCACGGCGGCGCCTACTGCCTCGGCACCGCCGCCCAGACCATCTACGACGGACGCAAGCTGGCCGAGGCCGGTGACGTGGTGGTCGTGTCGGTGAACTATCGACTCGGTGTCCTCGGCTTCCTCGACCTGTCCTCGTTCGGCGAGCAGTTCACGGCGAACCTCGGCCTGCACGATCAGCTCGCCGCACTCGCGTGGGTGCGCGACAATATCGCCGCGTTCGGCGGCGACCCGGGCAATGTGACGCTGTTCGGCGAGTCCTCTGGCGCGGGATGTGTGACCGCACTGCTCACTTCGCCCGCCGCGGCCGGACTTTTCCACAAGGCGATCGCCCAGAGTCCGCCCGCCACTACGGTTTTCGGGCAGGAGCGGGCAGCGGTGGTCGCTCGACGCTATCTGGAACTCCTGGAACTCGGGCCGAACGAGGCGAATCGGTTGCTGGAGTTGCCGATCGAACAGCTCGTCGAGATCGGCTCGATGCTGTTGGACGAGGTGCCGATCAAGGAACCCGGCCGACTCGCCGCGGCGCCGGTCGTCGACGGAGATCTGTTGCCGGGCTACCCGATCGATCGATTCCAGCAGGGACGTTCACACCGGGTGCCGCTGCTGATCGGCACCAATCGTGATGAGGCGTCACTGTTTCGGGTATTGCGTTCGCCGATCATGCCGGTGACGCCCGACGCGGTGAACGCGATGCTGCGCGATGTCGCCGCCTCGCACCCGGAGATGTCGCCGGAACGGATCGCCGAGATCACCTCGGCCTATCCCGACCTCACCAAAACCCGTGGGGCACTGGCGATGTCGACCGATGCTGCCTTCCGGATGCCCGCCGCCTGGGTGGCCGAGGGGCACGCGCAGCATTCGCCGACCTGGATGTACCGCTTCGACTACGCCACTCCGATGCTGAAAGCGGCCAGGGTGGGCGCGGGTCACGCCACCGAATTGCCTTACGTCTTCGGCAATTTCGGCACCCTCAACCACGACCCCACCTTCTGGCTCGGCGGCCGCAAAGCCTCGGTCGCGGTCTCGGGCCGCATGCAGCGTCGCTGGCTGGCCTTCGCCGAACACAGCGTCCCCGCCGCCATCGACGGCTCCAAACACTGGCCCCACTACCGCCCGGCCGCCCGCACCACCTTGCTCATCGACACGATCGACCGCGTGGTCGACAACCCCGACGCCGACCTCCACACCGCCTGGGGCGATCAAGCGGTCGGCTTCAGCTAGCCGTCCCACACAGCACAACGCCGGGTCACCCTCCGAACGAATCGGCGGTAACCCGGCGTTGTGCGGATCAGACGTCGGTGGAGAAGCGGATGCCGCCGTCGGGAATCTCCACACCCGGCCACACCCGCGCACCACGCAGGAGTTCACAGCGAGCGCCGACAACGGCGCCGTCACCGATCACCCCGTCGCGAACCAGCGCGCGCGGGCCGATCCGAGCACCGAAGCCGATGATGGAACGTTCGACCGTCGCGCCCGCTTCGACAACAGCACCGTCGAAGATCACCGCGCCGTCCAGACGCGCGCCCGCACCGATCTCCGCGCCACGTCCGACCACGGTGCCGCCGATCAGCAGCGCGCCCGGTGCCACCCCGGCACTGGGATGGACCAGCGATTCGCCACGCTGACCCGGAAGAGCAGGCGAGGGAGCGATGCCACGGACCAGGTCCGCCGAACCACGCACGAAGTCTTCCGGAGTGCCCATATCGCGCCAGTAGGAGGCATCGACGTGCCCCTGCACGCGAGCGCCCTCGGCGAGCAGCGCCGGGAACACCTCGCGTTCCACCGACACCGGACGACCCGTGGGGATCTTCTCGATGTATTCGCGACGGAACACATAGCAACCCGCGTTGATCTGGTCGGTCGGCGGATCCTGGGTCTTCTCCAGGAACGCGGTGACGCGACCGTCGGCGTCGGTCGGCACGCAACCGAACGCGCGCGGGTCGCTGACCCGGACCAGGTGCAAGGTGACGTCGGCGTTGGTCGACTCGTGGGTGTCGAGGATGGCGCCGAGGTCGGTGCCGCCGAGGACGTCACCGTTGAACACCATCACGTTGTCCGCGCGCAGCTTGGGCAGCACATTGCGGATACCGCCGCCGGTGCCCAGCGGCTCGGTCTCGGTCACGTACTCCAGCTCGAGGCCGAGTTCCGAACCGTCACCGAAGTGTTCTTCGAAGACCTCGGCCTTGAAGGAGGTGCCCAGCACCACGTGGGTGATCCCCGCGTCGGCGATGCGCGCCAGCAGGTGGGTCAGGAACGGCAGCCCGGCCGTCGGCAGCATGGGCTTTGGCGCCGAGAGGGTGAGCGGCCGCAGCCGCGTGCCCTGTCCGCCGACGAGGATGACCGCGTCGGTGCCTGCATTGCCTGCCATCGAATTTCCCCTGTTCACAGTGGACCGGTGCCTACTCAGGCGCCGGTTCGCGCTTTCTCACGCAGCGCCGATCGAACCGCAATCTTGGAGCGAACCGCAAGTCCGGCCCGCAACGCGCCCCGCAACGGTGCCTGCCACCAGTGCGGATGCCGATCCGCCTGGAAACGGTAGGCGCTGGCGTGGTGGGCGGGCAGCATCAGTTCGGGATGCTTGCCCGCGGCGTGGCCCTTGGCGTGGGTCACCTCGGCGTCGGGGACGAACACATTGTGCCAGCCCGCCTTGCCCATGCGGTCACCGAAGTCCACGTCCTCCATGTACATGAAGTAGCGCGAGTCGAAACCGTCGATGGTGTCGAACGCGGCGCGACGCACCAGCAGGCACGAGCCCGACAGCCAGCCGACCACCCGCTCGGAGATCTGCTCGTTCTCCTGCCGGTAGCGCACCGACCAGGGGTTCTTCGGCCAGACCGAGCCCAGAATCGCGTGGCCCGCACCGTCGGCGAGGCCGGGGACCTGACGGGCGGACGGGTAGATGCTGCCGTCGGGCTCACGAACCATCGGCCCGATCGCGCCCGCGCGCGGCCAGCGCTCGGCGGCCTCGAGCATCTTGTCGATGGAGTCGACACCCCAGCAGATGTCCGGGTTGGCCAGGATGACGAATTCGATCGACGGGTCGATCTCGGCGACGGCCCGGTTGATGGCGCCGCCGTAGCCGATATTGCCGCCGGTGTGCAGCAGCGTGACGTGCGAGTTGGCCTCGGCGACGAGTTCGGGGACGCCGTCGGTCGAGCCGTTGTCGGCCAGGATCACCTGCGGCTTCTCGCTGGTGGCGTCGGCCAGGGTGGTGATGAAGTGCTCGAGGTGCTCACCCGGTGAATAGGTCACCGTGACCACGGCAAGGCCGGCGGGGGCTGGAGAATCGGCTGCGTCGTTCACGAGAGCGGAGCCTAGTCGGACAACCGGCGCAGTGCGTCGGTGAGTGCGATACGCCAAGGGCGGAGCGGGGTGAGACCGGCCGCATCCCAGGCCGCCGGAGACAGCACCGAATACGCCGGGCGCGGTGCGGGTCTGGGGAATTCGGTGGACGCGCACGGCAGCACGCGGGTCGGGTCGGCGCCGAGGTCGGTGAAAACCGCTGCGGCGAGGTCAAACCAGGTAGCGGTGCCGGAATTGGTGGCGTGCAGCACACGCGGGGTATCCGGGCGGGCGCTCAGTTCCAGGAGCGCGGCGGCCAGGTCGGCGGCGCTGGTGGGGGATCCGAGCTGGTCGTTCACGACGGTGACGGTGTCGCGTTCGGCTTCCAGCCTGCGCATGGTCGCGACGAAATCCCCCTCGACACCGCTGTATACCCACGCGGTGCGCGCCACCTGGGCGCCCAACTCTAGGACGGCCCGTTCACCGGTGAGCTTGGACTGTCCGTAAACCGTGTGCGGGCCGGTGGGATCACCCGGCTCGTAGGGGGTGTCCGCATTCCCTGGGAAGACGTAGTCGGTCGAAACGTGAATAAGCCGCGCACCTGCGTCGACACAGGCAGCCGCGAGCACAGCGGGACCGGTCGCATTGGCGGCGTAAGCGGCCTCGACATCGGTTTCGGCGGCGTCGACCGCGGTGTAGGCCGCGCAGTTGATCACCACCGCACCCGGCGTGAGGACGGCATCGACGGCAGCGCGGTCGGTGATATCGAGTTCGGCACGCCCGAAGCCACGCGCCTCGGGTGCCAGACGCAGGATCTGTCGCCCCAGCAGCCCACGTGCGCCGGTTACGATCAGGTGAGCGGGGGCGGGGAAAGCGGCGTACACGCGGTCAGTCTGGCACGCCGGGGCACCTGCGGTTGGGCCGGAGTGTGGTAACTAATGGTTAGCCTGTGATGGCCGGTGTTCGCGAACTGGCCCGGGTCAACAGCAAGGCGGTGTTTGCCGGGGGGATAGCGGACCGGGCGCGGAGTTCGTCGAGAGGATGCACGAGTGCGAGAGTCGACAAGGCCGGTCAGCGCGACCTTCGGTCCGGCCAAACTGATGGTGGCGATCTCGGCGGTGCTTGTGCTGTGCCTCACCGGATTCGCCTGGCGCAGTGTCGACAACCTGATCGCCAATATCGACCGGATCGGTGGGCTCGGGCTCGGTGGTGAGCGCGACGGCGCCGTCGACATCCTCCTGGTCGGCGTCGACAGCCGCACCGACGCGCACGGCAACCCGCTCACCAGCGCCGAGAAAGCCATGCTGCACGCCGGCGACGAAGTGGGCACCAACACCGACACCATCGTGCTCGTCCGCGTCCCCAACGACGGCCGCTCGGCCACCGCGATCTCCATCCCGCGCGACGCCTACGTCGACATCGGCGGCCAGGGCAAGGCCAAGATCAACTCCGCCTACGGCGCGACCAAGGAGACCGAACGCGCCGAACTGCTCGCCGACGGCAAGTCCGAGGCCGACGCCGAGAAGGAGTCGACCAAGGCGGGCAGACAGGCGCTGATCAAATCGGTGGCCACCCTCACCGGCATCACCGTCGACCACTACGCCGAGGTGAGCCTGCTCGGTTTCGTCCTGCTCACCGACTCGGTCGGCGGCGTGGAGGTGTGTCTGAATCAGGCGGTGGACGAACCGATGTCGGGCGCGGACTTCCCGGCCGGACGTCAGCGTCTCGACGGCCAGGAGGCGTTGAGTTTCGTGCGGCAGCGCCACGATCTCGAGCGCGGCGACATCGACCGGATCGTGCGTCAGCAGGTATTCATGGCGCAATTGGTCGGCCAGTTGCTCAATGCCAAGACCCTCGCCAACCCGAACAAGCTCAGCGAGATCAGCGAAGCGGTCGGGCGCACCGTGGTGCTCGACGAGGACTGGGACGTGCTGGCCTTCCTGCAGCAGCTCAAGGACTTGTCCGGCGGCAAGGTGGAATTCGACACCATTCCCGTCACCGATCTCAACGGCATGACCTCGGCGGGGGAATCGGTGGTCAAGGTCGACCCGAAGACGGTGCAGCGCTTCGTCGCAGGGCTGGTGGGCGAGGAGAAAACCGACGACACACCGAAACTCGACCCCTCGACGGTGACGGTGAACGTGCTCAACGCGGGCGGCGCCACCGGGCTCGCGGGCAAGGTGTCGACCGCGCTGACGGGCAAGGGCTTCAAGGAAGGCACGGTCGGCAACTACAGCGGCGGCAGCGTGACCTCGAGTCGCGTGCTGGCCGCCGACGCCGACGATCCGAAGGCGGCGGCGGTCGCCGAGGCGCTCGGCGGTCTCACCGTGGTCGCGGATGCGTCACTGTCGCCGGATTCGGTGAGCGTGGTGCTGGCGAGCGACTACTCTGGTCCCGGTTCGGCCGCGGCAGGCATGTTCGATCTCGACGCGACATCCTCGGCGACCGCGACGCCCATCCCGCCCGCCCCGCCGATCGACGCAGGCCAGAACGGACCGAAATGTGTGAATTGACCCATGCGTGAGCCGAACTCGACCCTGACCGACGCCCTGCTCGACCCGATTCTCGAACGCGATCCCGCCGGACCGCGCGTCACCTGGTACGACGACGCCACCGGCGCCAGGATCGAACTGTCGGGTCTGACGTTGGCCAACTGGGCCGCCAAGACCGCGAACCTGATCCGCGACGAATTCGCGCTCACCCCCGGCGCCAGGGTGGCGGTGCTGTTGCCCGCGCACTGGCAGACCGCCGCGGTGCTGCTCGGATGCTGGTGGGCGGGAACCGAAGTGGTGCTCACCCCTGATCCCGACGCCGACCTCGCGCTGGTCACGCCCGACCGGCTCGATGATGCCGACGGTGTCGGTGAGGTGGCGGTGCTGTCGCTGGACGCGATGGGGACGCCGGTGCGTGACCTGCCGGTCGGCGTCACCGACTTCGCGACCGCGGTGCGGGTGCACGGTGACCAGTTCCTGCCCGGTGGTTTCCGGGCCGCGCTGGATGGGCTCTCGGTGAACGAGGTGCTCACCGCCGCCCGCAAGTCCGCTGCGCTGCAAGGCTTTTCCGCCGGCGATCGGGTGTTGTCGAGTACGCCGTGGGAGACGGTGGCGGAAGTGATCGACGGGTTCGTCGCGGTGTTGTTCGCGGGGGCTTCGCTGGTGCAGGTCGTCAATCCCGATCCCGCGGGGATCGAGCATCGGGTAGTCACCGAGAAGGTGACCGTTCGCCGCTAGCTCCTACTCAGGTATGAGGTCGTCTCCCTCTCTGGACCGTGGTGTGTGTCACAGCCCGCCCGTACTGTCGAAGTCAGTGTTCGACTCGAGGACGGGGTGGCGATGATCGCGAAGTACTGGTTTCGGTGGTCGGCTGAGCACGGGGCGCCGCGGGCGATCCTGCGGTGGCAGGTGCGCAAGGGGGATCCGTTCGCGACGTTGCTCAGTGGTCAGCGGGGGTTGCACGACCCCTATCCGCTGATCGATGAGCTGCGCGCGAAGGGCGGATTGCTCGAGACGCCGCTGGCGTATGCCGCGTTCGACCACGCGCCGGTCCGGGCGATTCTGCGCGACCCCAGGTTCGGGGTACGGCCCGCGCTCGGCGACGAGTTGCCCGCGCCGTGGCGCAAGCTCGCCGAGCGGGTCACGGTGCCGCCCAATCCTGTTGAGCCGCCGTCGATGCTGGTGATCAATCCACCCGAACACACCAGGATGCGCAAGCCGGTGGCCTCGGCGTTCACCCCGCGCGCCATCGCCAGGCTGCGCGATCGGGTGGAGGTGGTCACGGCCGAACTCCTCGACGCGATGCCCGCCGACGGTTCGGTCGACCTGATCACCGATTTCGCCGCCAGGGTGCCGATCGCGATCATCGCCGAGATGCTCGGTTTCCCACCCGAGGACCGCGACCGGTTCCTCGCCTGGGGCGACAAGGTGACGCCGCTGCTCGACATCGGCACCTCGTGGAAGTCCTTCCGCGCCGCGATGAGCGCGATCGAGGACATGGACGAGTTCCTCGCCGACCACATCGCCACGCTGCGCCGCGCGCCGGGCGAAGACATCCTCTCCGCCCTCGTCAGCTCCGGTGACCTGAGTCTGCCGGAGCTGCAGGCGGGCGCGAGTCTGCTGATGGGGGCAGGGTTCGAGACGACCGTCAATCTCATCGGCAACGCGGTGGCCGCGCTGTCGGCCCATCCCGACCAGCTCGCCTTGGCGCAGGACGATCCCGAGCGGTGGCCCGACGTGGTGGAGGAGACGCTGCGGTTCGATCCGCCGGTGCAGAACACCGCCCGCCAGGCACTCGAGGAGGTGGAGATCGAGGGGGTGCGGTTGCCTGCGATGAGCACGGTCATCCTGTCGCTGGCCGGGGCCAACCGCGACCCGGCCGTCTTCCCCGACCCGCATCGCTTCGACATCGACCGCCCGAATGTCAAGGAGCACATGGCATTCAGCAGCGGCATCCACGCCTGCCTTGGCGCGAGCCTGGCCAGGATGGAAGCGGTACACGCCCTGCGTGCGCTCTACACCCGCTACCCGAACCTGCGCTTACGCGGTGAGCCGGTCCGCCGAAACCTGTTCACGCTGCACGGTTTCGAACACATGCCGGTCGACTTGGGGCCGGTCGCACGAACCTCGGCGCCCGACGAACTGACGGGAGCTTCGCACCCGGCGTGAACCATCGGGTCAGGTGGTGCTCGCGCGCCAGCGGTAGCGGGTCTTCGGGCGACCGGCGCGGCCGTAGTCGGCACGGCGTTCGGCGAGTCCGTCGTCGGCCAGCTTCTCGAGGTATCGCCAGGCGGTGATGCGCGAAACACCAACGGCGGCAGCGGCATCGGTGGCCGTGATGCCGGCTTCGGCTGCGCGGACCGCGCGGGAGACCTCCTCGAGGGTGTGCTGCACCACGCCTTTCGGCGCACCCGCCTTCTGGTCGGCGGTGCGCAGCGCACCGAGCGCGCGGTCGATGTCGTACTGCGACAACGCCGCCTCCCCAGCGGGCAGCGCCGTGTCGAAATCGCGGTAGCGCTCCAGCTTTTCGCGGAAGGCGGCGAAGGTGAACGGCTTGAGCAGATACAGCACCACACCGTGCGCCACCGCACTGCGCACCATGTTCAGCTCGCGCGCGGAGGTGATCGCGATGACATCGGGTCGCGGCTGCAAACCGTTGAGGGCGGCCGCGACATCGAGGCCGCTGATATCGGGCAGTCCGATATCCATCAGCACCAGATGGAACGGATTGCCGTCGGCGATCGCCTCGGCCGCGACCCGCAGCGCATCGCGCCCGGTGTGCACGACCCCGCCGGTGACGAAACCGTCGAGCCGTTCGAGATAGGCCCGATGTGCCTGGGCGATCAACGGTTCGTCTTCGACGATCAGCACGCGGATCAAGGTGTCTCCTTCAGCGGAATGCGAACGATGACCGCGCTGTGTGGTGCGGCCGTGGTGGTGATGGTGCCGCGATGTCGGTCGACGAGGCGGTGCACCAGTGCGAGGCCGAGGCCCGCGTGGTCGGACTTGGTGGTGTAGCCGCGTTCGGCGGCTCGCGAGAACATCTGGGCCGACATGCCGGGCCCGCTGTCGGACACCTTGACCCACAGTGCGCTGTCACGATGGCACACCGACACCTCGACGCGCTTGTCGACGGTCCCGGCGGCCGCGTCGATCGCATTGTCGATCAGGTTGCCGACCAGCGTCACGGTCTCGTGTGCCGAGAGCGGATCGGTGGAATCCAGGGCGGTGTCCTCGCTGATGGCCAGGCTCACCCCGCGCTCGGCGGCTTGGTCGACCTTGCCGAGCAGCAGTGCGGCCAGCGCCGCGTCACCCACGGCGGCCAGCAGCCGGTCGATCAATACCTGTGAGAGCTGCAGTTCGGCGGTCGCGAAGGCCACCGCCTCGTCGGGGCGGCCGAGCTCGACCATTGTGACGACCGTGTGCAGCCGGTTGGCCGCCTCGTGCGCCTGCGCACGCAGCGATTCGGCGAAGCCACGCACCGAATCGAGCTCGCCGAGCACCGCCCGGAGTTCGGTCTGATCGCGAATGGTGAGCACGGTGCCGATCTCGCGGCCCTCCCAGCTCACCAGGTCCTGGTTGACCAGCAGGATCCGATCGGTGGTCACGTGCGTCTCGTCGCGCACCACGCCCGCGCTCATCTGCTGCAGTGAGACGGGCAGGTCGCCGCGGTGCACCGGACCGTCGGGCAGGTCGAGCAGGGTGCGCGCCTGATCGTTGACCACCTCCGCGGCCTCGGCGCCATCGCCGAACACCACCAGACCCTCGTGCACCGAGTGCAGCACGGCGTCGTGGTGCTCGTAGAGCGCGCGCAACTCGTCGGGGGCGAGGCCGTGGGTCTGGCGACGGAGCCTGCGGCTGATCAGGAACGACGACAGCGCGGCCAGCGCCAGACCCACCGCCGCCACCCCGAGGATCAGCGGTAGCTGGGTGGCGACCTGGGTGGTGATCTTGGCCCGGGTGACCCCCGCCGAGACCAGCGCGACCACCCGGCCGTTGTCGTAGACCGGGGTGACCGCGCGGATCGAGGGGCCGAGGGTGCCGGTGAAGGTCTCGGTCAGCGTCTGGCCTGCCAGCGCACCGTCGATGCTGCCGACGAACGGCTTGCCGATCAGGTCGGGGTTGGTGTGGGTGTAGCGGGTGCGGTCGGGCGCCATCACGACGATGAAGTCCATGCCGGTGGCCGCTCTGATCCGCTCGGTGGTCGGCTGCAGCAGCCCGCTCGGGTAGGGCGAGTTCACCGCCGCGAGGGTGGACGGCGAGCGCGCCACGGTAATCGCTACGTCTCTGACCTGCATTTCCGCGGCCAGGTCATGGTCGCGCTTGGCATCGAGCACGGCCAGGATCGTGCCGACCGCGATCAGCAGCGCCAGCACCACCAGCTGCCACACGAAGGCCTGTCCCGCGAGCGACAGTCGTCCTCGTCGCACCTCTAGCCTCCGACCTGCTGTGAACGTAATGCACTGGATTTGAACGTTATGTACCAAAAGTGACGGCAGTCACAGTACTTGCCCATGCTCGTGCGCATGAGTACAACCACCGCACCGCGGAAACGCGACCATACCCACTGGCTGTACATCGCGGTGATCATCGCCGTCGTGGCCGGCGTCATTGTCGGCCGGGTGGTACCGGAATTCGGTCAGTCACTGGCACCGCTGGGCACCCTGTTCGTGAATCTGATCAAGATGATGATTGCACCCGTCATCTTCTGCACGATCGTCCTGGGTATCGGTTCGGTGCGCGCGGCCGCCACGGTCGGCAAGGTGGGTGGCCTGGCCATCGGCTATTTCCTGGTGATGTCGACGGTCGCGCTCGGCATCGGACTCGTCGTCGGCAACCTGATCGATCCCGGTGAAGGGCTCAACGTCACCGCCTCGGGCGCCGGTGCGAAATACGCCGATCAGGCGCACAGTGCGGGCGGCACGTGGGACTTCATCCAGAACATCGTGCCGACCACGCTGGTGTCCTCGCTGACCGCGGGCAGCGTGCTGCAGGCGCTGTTCGTCGCGCTGCTGGTCGGGTTCGCGGTGCAGGCGATGGGCGCCACGGGCGCGCCGATCCTGCGCGCGGTCTCGCTGATGCAGAAGCTCGTGTTCCGGATCCTGTCGATGATCCTGTGGCTGGCCCCGATCGGCGCGTTCGGCGCGATCGCCAACGTGGTCGGCCGCACCGGCTGGTCGGCGGTGGTGCAGTTGGCGACGCTGATGATCGCGTTCTACCTGACGTGTCTGGTGTTCGTGTTCGGTGTGCTGGGCGTGATCCTGCGCGTGGTCTCGGGTGTGTCGATCCTGAAGCTGTGCCGCTACCTCTCGCGGGAGTATCTGCTGATCGTGGCGACCTCGTCGTCGGAGTCGGCGCTGCCGCGACTGATCGCCAAGATGGAGCACGCGGGTGTGGAGAAGACGACCGTGGGTGTTGTTGTCCCGACGGGCTATTCGTTCAACCTCGACGGCACCGCCATCTACCTCACCATGGCGTCGATCTTCATCGCCGACGCCATGGGCAAGCCGCTGAACCTCGGCGAACAAATCGGCCTGCTGCTGTTCATGATCATCGCGTCCAAGGGCGCCGCGGGCGTCACCGGCGCCGGCCTGGCCACCCTCGCCGGCGGCCTGCAGAGCCACCGCCCCGACCTCCTCGACGGCGTCGGCCTGATCGTCGGCATCGACCGCTTCATGTCCGAAGCCCGCGCCCTGACCAACTTCTCGGGCAACGCCGTCGCCACCCTCCTCATCGGCACCTGGACCAAGACCGTCGACGCCGACCGCACCATGCGCGTCCTCGACCGCGAACTGCCGTTCGACGAGGAAACCATGGTCGACGACCACGAACTCGACGAGCCCGTCGACATCACGAAACCGGTTCCGGCGCAAGCCGTCGACGCGTAGTCCGGACAGCCGAAAGGCCCCGCGAGCAGAATTCGCGGGGCCTTTCGCTGGGCGCTAGATTCTGGCCCACTTGCCGGGGTTGAGGTGGAACTGGACGAGGGCGGTGGCGTGGCCGTGGCCGAGGCCGTGTTCGGACTTCAGCCAGGTGACCAGTGCCGTGTGGCCGGTCGGCTCGGCCGCGTCGAGCAGGGTGAACCACTCGTCGACGGTGCGCCCGTACTTGGTCTCGATGGTGGGGAAGTAGGACGCGGGTCCGTGCGGCGCGTTCGCCATGGTGGTTCCTCCTCGACGGGTGTTCGTTATCGGTGAAGACGGTGCGGCGGGCGGGAATTCATCGCCGGTGGGGTCAGGCTGCGACGAGGGTGGGTTCGGGGGTGCTCACGCGGCGCTCGCGGATCAGCAGCACACCGGCGAGGGCGACGAGGATCGCGGTGAAGCCGTGGACGCCGAGGGCGGTGGCGGTGGAGCCGTGCCAGCTCAGGATGGTGGTCATGTCGCCGAAGGGGGTGAGGGAGGTGGCCAGCATGGCGACGCCGAGGGCGAAGCGCTGCTTGGTGGCCAGCAGGCCGAGGATCACCAGGCCGCTCACGATGTCGCGGACGCCCTTGATGTTCAGGAACGCCACCGCGTCGCCCGCTGGCACCACGGGGAGGCCGAAGCCGGCGGCCGTCGCCTCGGGGGCGATCAAGTAGTTGATGCCGACGTAGATGATGAACAGTCCGCCGAGCAGGGAGAGTGCGGTGGCGATGCGCGAGGTGGTCATGGTGTGCTCCTGAATCTTTCACTGTGCTCTGAAATCTAGCGGCGCTAGGTGTTGAAAGAACTGTAACCCAGCCGCGCTATCTTGTCTAGCGATGCTAGAATTTCGAGCATGATTACACAGCAGCGCAAGGAACGTGAACGTGCCGAACGGCACCAGCGGATCATCGACGCCGCACGGGAGATGGCCGAAGCGGACGGCTGGGACGCGGTCACCATCCGAAAACTGGCCGACCGCATCGAATACAGCCAGCCCGTGCTCTACAGCCACTTCGCGAACAAGGCGGCGATCGTCGGGGCCGTGGCACTGGAAGGCTGTGTCGAGTTCGCCGAGAAACTGAAGCAGGCCAGGGAAGCTGCGACCACCCACACCGAGGTGGTCGCCAATGTCGCCCGCGCCTACCTCGATTTCGCCACCGACAACCCCGCCCGCTACGACGCCATCTTCGAACAGAAGACCGACCTGGAGTTCGGCCTCGACGCGCCACAACCCCTGCGCGACGCCTTCGCCGGCTTGGAAGCGATGTTCACCCCGTACGCCGAAGGCGACGATCTCGGCGCCCGCACCGAAGTCGCCTGGGCCTCGCTGCACGGCCTCGCCACCCTCGAACGCAACGGTCGACTTCGCCCAGAACTACGCGAACGCCGCATCGCCTTACTCGTCGACGGGGCCAGCGAAGCTGTATTGGATTGAGCGCTGGCGCGCTCGAGGTGGGCCCCTTCTGGCCCTGATCTTTCCTCCCTCCGGGCACTCCTTCGTCGCAGGAGTGACGAGTCAGCTCCTACCCGGGGTCCAGATCAGGGCGGGCCCCGACCTTGGCAGAGACAGACGGCGGATACCTAGCCGGTTCCGCGTAGGTTGGAGTAGCAGGCATTCCGGGGCGAAGGGACGGCAATGGCGGAAGTCGTAGTGGTCGGGTCGGGGCCGAACGGGCTCGCGGCGGCGGTGATCGCCGCTCGCGCGGGGCTGTCGGTGCGGGTTCTCGAAGCGCAGGAACAGGCGGGCGGCGGGTCGCGCACGGCCGAGCTGACCCTGCCCGGATTCCATCATGACGTCTGCGCCGGTGCGCATCCGATGGCATTGGCGTCACCGTTCTTTCGCGCGTTCGACCTCGAGGCACACGGCGTCGAACTGCTCACCCCGACCGTCTCCTACGCGCATCCCCTCGACGGCGGGATCGCCGGATTGGCTTGGCGCAACCTCGAATCCACCGTCGCCGACCTCGGACGCGACGGACCGGCCTGGCGCGAAATGTTCGGTCCGCTGGTGGAGCGCTGGCGCGACGTGGTCGAGCTGGCCATGTGTGACCTGCGTCATCCGCCGCTGCGGATAGCCGCGGGCACCGACTTCGCGCTACGCCTGCTCGCCCAGGCATCACCGTTGGCCAACAAGCGTTTTCACGGCGACGTCGCTCCCGCGATGTTCACCGGCGTCGCCGCCCATGCCATCACCTCACCGCGCGCGTTCCCCGCCGTCGGCGCGGCACTGCTGCTCGGCACCCTCGCCCACGCGGGCGGCTGGGTGATCCCGCGCGGCGGCAGTCAGGCCATCCCGAACGCGATGATCGCCGAAATCGAAAGCCTCGGCGGGGAAGTGATCACCGGCCACCGAGTGGACGACTTCGCCGAACTCGCCGATGCCCGTGCCGTGCTGTTCGACACCTCACCCGCCGAACTCCTTCGCATCGCCGGCGACCGTCTCCCGACCCGATACCGCAACGGCCTCGGGCACTTCCAGTACGGCAACGCCGCCTGCAAGGTCGACTTCGCGCTGTCGGGCCCGGTCCCGTGGACCGCACCCGGCGCCGAACTGGCGGGCACCCTGCACGTGATCGGTGACGCCGCCGAGTCCATGCGCGCCGAAGATGCCGTCAACGCAGGCAGATTCGCCGATCGCCCGTATGTGATGACAATCCAACCCGGGGTTGTCGACGACACCAGGGCACCCGAAGGCATGCAGACCCTTTACACCTACGCCCACGTCCCCAACGGCACCGACCGCGATATCAGCGAACAGGTGATCGACCAGATCGAACGCTTCGCCCCCGGCTTCCGCGACCTGATCCTCGCCAAACATGTGACACCAGCGGCCTTCATGCCCGCCCACAACGCCAACTACATCGGCGGCGACATCTCCGCGGGCGCGATGACCACCCTCCAAACCGTCTTCCGGCCCCTCGCCCGCTGGAACCCGTACTCCACCCCGATTCCGGGCACCTACCTGTGTTCGTCGTCCACCCCACCCGGCCCCGGCGTGCACGGTATGTCCGGCCTCCACGCCGCACAACACCTGCTGCGCAACCGTTTCGGCATCGTCACCGATCCCCTCGACCTGCTGCGCGGCGAGGCCCCCGCGTACCGCTAGGGCTGCTTCATCGGTGCGTCGTGAACCATGTCCGGCTTGAACACATCGGGCTCGAGGTAGATCGTGCACGCGTTCGGCACGGCGGCGTGGATGCGGTCGTCGGCGGCGTCGATCGCCTCGGAGACCTGGGTGATGTCGAGGCCGGCGTGCAGGGCGATCTTGGCGTTGATCAGTAGGTCCTGGGGGCCGAGGTACTGGGTCTGCATCCGGATGACGCGTTCGATCCGCGGATCGGCGAGCAGCGCGGATCGAATCGCGGTGTCGTCCTTGGTCGTCGCACCCTCACCGATGAGCAGGCTCTTGGTCTCCACGATCAGGATGATCGCGTTCACGCCGAGCAGGGTGCCGATCAGCAGGGTGCCGATACCGTCCCAGACCGCGTTGCCGGTGAGCACCGACAGGCTCACGCCCAGCAGCGCGAACATCAGGCCGATGATCGCTCCCGCGTCTTCGAGCAGCACTACCGGCAGTTCGGGATTACGGGTGTTGCGGATGAAATGCCACCAGGAATTCTTGCCCTTCAGCGGCTCCGACTGCTTGCGCGCGGTGCGGAAACTGGCGCCCTCGAGCACCATCGACACCCCGAGGATCCCGATCGCGACCCACGGCGACACGATCTCCTCCGGAAACCGGATCTTGTGGATCGCCTCGTTGATCGCGAACAGGGAGCCCACCGTGAACAGCACCAGCGCCACGACGAACGAATAGAAGTACCGATTGCGCGAGTACCCGAACGGGTGCAGCGTGTCCGGTGGCTGGTCGGCCCGGTTGTGGCCGACCAGCAGCAGCGCCTCGTTGCCGGTGTCGGCGACCGAGTGCACCGCCTCGGCCAGCATCGACGACGACCCGGTGATGAACGCACCGATGAACTTCGCGATCATGATGCCCGCGTTCGCGCCGAGCGCGGCGAGGATCGCGATCTTGCTGTCTCCACCTTGCTCGGCCATACCAGAACGCTACAGCCAGCATCAGGCCATGCCTTCGACCCCGGCATCGTGTCGGCGTACCCCATGTTCTCGGCGCGCCTCCGCCGATGGACTGACCGAAGGGTGCGACGAAGGAGTGCCCGTAGGGAGGGAAGAGGTGGAGTTAAGCGCCGAGAACCGCGGCACCAGCCGCCAATAGACACCGAGAACCGCGGCGCCAGCCGCTATTTGACTCTGTACAGGTCCGGCTCCAGGTAGATGAGGCGGGCGGTCGGGACCGCGGCGCGCACGCGCATCTCCGCCGCGTCGATGGCCTCGGCCACGTCGGCGATGTCGAGATTGGGCGCCAGGGCGACCTTGGCGGCCACCAGCATCTCCTCCGGGCCCATGTACTGGGTCTTGAGGTGGATCACCGAGGTGATCTTGGAGCCGTCGACCAGTTCGTCGCGGATGGCGCGGGTCTGGTCGGCGGTGGCGCCCTCACCGATGAGCAGGCTCTTCATCTCGATGATCAGCACGATCGCGATGATGCCGAGCAGGATGCCGATGGACAGGGTGCCGAGACCGTCGAAGATCGGGTCGTCGGTGACCATGGTGAGTCCGACACCACCGAGGGCCAGAACCAGACCGATCAGCGCGCCGGTGTCTTCCAGCAGCACCACCGGCAGCTCGGGGCTGCGCGAGTTGCGGATGAACTGCCACCAGCTGGCATTGCCCTTGAGCGGGCGGGATTCGCGCACCGCGGTGAGGAAGCTGTAGGTCTCCAGCCCGATCGCGATCACCAGGATCACGACCGCGACCATCGGCTGACTCAGCTCTTCGGGATGCTGGATCTTGTGGATGCCCTCGTAGATCGCGAACACCGAGCCGAGGGTGAACAGCACCAGCGCCACGACGAACGAGTAGAAGTAGCGGTTGCGGCCGTACCCGAACTGGTGCAGGTCGTCGGCGTCCTTGGCGGCGGCACGCTGCCCGAACAACAGCAGGCCCTGGTTCGAGGTGTCGGCGACCGAGTGCACGCCCTCGGCCATCATCGAGGCCGACCCGGTGATGAACGCGCCGATGAACTTCGCCACCGCGATGCCCGCATTGGCCGTCAACGCCGCGAGGATTGCCTTCTTGCCACCACCAGCCGACATGCCGGCCCGCCCTTCTGTTCGCTGAACACGACTCGGCACAGCTTAGTAGGACACCGGCGCGAAACGGTGATCAGTCGGGCGGCTTTCAGCCACCGTCGCCGACGCAGGCGCTGAAAAGCTGCGCGGGTCCGCGAACGGCCCGCGCCTTGATGTCGGTGTCGGAGGCCGAAATCCAGGCCGCACCGCCACGTTCGACGATCAGCGTGCGCCCGTTCTCGGAGAGCTCGACCGTGCCCGCGGTGCACAGCACGATGCCCGGCCCGGCGTCGGCGAGTACCACCGGTTCGTCGTCGGCGCCGAGGTCGAAGCGGCACAGCGCGAATTCCGGTGCGGGCGTGCGATATCGGATGCCGCCGTCGCCGCCGGGTTCGGGTTCGATCACCGGCAGGTCGATCGGCTGGAAGTCGAGCACCCGCAGCAGTTCGGGCACGTCGACATGCTTGGGCGTGAGCCCGCCACGCAACACATTGTCGGAGTTGGCCATGATCTCCACCCCGACACCGCTCAGGTAGGCGTGCAGATTGCCTGCCGCGAGGAACAGTGCCTGGCCGGGTTCGAGAGTCAGCCGGTTGAGTAACAGCGCGGCGAGGACACCCGCGTCGCCGGGGTAGACCTCGGCCAGTTCCAGCGCGGTGCGCACCTCCGCGGTGAACTCGCGCGCGCCCTTGCCGGACAGATACTGCACGCACCCTTCCAGCACCGTGGGCAGTAACTTCGACAGGGCCGCAGGCGGCAGCGTGATCCAGGTGGTGAACAGCGTCCGCAGGCCGGCCGAATCAGGTTGGGCTGCAAGCAGTTCGGCATACACATTGAGGCCGGGCACATCGAGCGCGCGTAACAAATCGACGGTGCGGTGCGGGTCGCGGAATCCGGCCAGCGCCTCGAAACGTTCCAGTGCGACAACGAGTTCGGGCTTGTGGCTGTCGTCGCGATAATTGCGCAGCGGCGAATCCAGCGCGACGCCGGTGCGGTTCTCCCGTTCGAAACCGGCGCTGGCCTGCGCCGAACTCGGGTGGGCCTGCAGCGACAGCGGTTCCTCGGCGGCGAGGATCTTCAGCAGAAACGGCAGCCGGGCGCCGAAAGTGTCGGCCACCGTGCCCAATTCGCCCGTCGGGTCGGCGGTGAGTACCTCGACCAGTGAGCGGGTGCCCGAGTCGGTTTTCACATGCGCGGGATCGGCCGGATGCGCGCCGAACCAGAGTTCGGCTTCCGGATGAGCCGATGGCACCGGTCGTCCGCACAGCTGAGCGAGCGCGGTGCGCGACCCCCATGCGTAAGAACGCAGCGCACCAACGAGTTCCTGCACTAGTAGCGTCCCCCGTCATATCGATCCGGTTCGGGCGCGGTGGTACCGCGCGCACCGGTCAGTCGCAGATAAGCCGCGGCCATCTCGAGTCGCAGCGCGAGCACGGCCAGCTGCTCGAGTTTGCTGCCGTGGCCGCCCCCTGCGGCGGACTCGGCAGCGGTTCGTTCGATCGCGGGTGCGGCACCCGGGTCGGCGAGCTGGGATTGCAGCACGTCGATATCGGCATGCACCAGCTCGGCGTCGATGAGACCACCGCCCGCGCCTTCGAAGACAGTGAGCTTGCGCCGCGCGGCCGCCTGGTCGGGATGCACGCTCATGGCGAGTACCCGCACCCGCTCGACCGGGGCCGGTCCGTCGAGTTCCTCGTCGTGGAACAGCGGATCGAAGCCAGGTGCGGTGCCGGCGGTGGCCTGCGACAGCCGACCGATCGAGGCCACGGCATCGGCAAGATCGGCCGCCGAGGCGAGCCTGCCCGCCGACTGCAACAGCACCTCGCAGCCGTGGCCCGCCAGTTCGACGGCCGCAGGCGAGTCACCCGCGAGCACCACGCCGACACCGTGCATCCGGGCCGCGAGGGTCTTGGCCGGATTGCGGAAGACCTCCGTCTGCGGGGCATCGCGCAGCGCTTCGGCATCGAGCATGTCGGCCAGCGCGGTCAGATCGGGCGTGACCGGTCCGCTGCGCTGGGCGTCGACCCCACGCAGCACCGCGATCCCGACGGCGAGGAAACGCAGCAGCCGATTGTGATCGAGCACGGGCACCCGCGGTTCGAGCACGATCGCGCGACCGGCGGCGACCGCGCGTAACGGACCCTCGTTGGGCGCCGCGATCACCACTTCGGCGCTGCGGCGGATGGCCCGGTCGACGGCGTCGATGAGCCGCGGATCGCCCGCGTCGTCGCCGGCCACCAGCACCACGTCCAGTGGGCCGACCCACGGCGGCAGTGCGGTGACGGGCACGATCGGCAGCCCGGCCCGGTCACCCAGCGTGGCGACCAGCAGCCCAGCCGCGCGCGTGGCCCGGCCCGAGCCCGTGACCAGCACCAGACTGCGCGGGCGCAAGTCGGCGAGCCGTTCGATGAGCGAGGTTTCGGCGACCGCGGCCGCGGTGGCACGCACCTGGGCGCCGCCCGAGGCCGCCGAGCGCAGGGCGCCGCCGGTGTCGGCTGCCGCCAGCGACTCGGCGTCGTCGAGGTCGAATACCGGTGTTCCAGCGATCATCGCCGAATCCACCTCCCCTCATCGCGCTGTGTCGTCTGTGACTCCACTATTCCAGCCGAGCTCCGGCAATGCTCGTGATCTGCCGTCGCCGAATACCGGGCATGTGATTCCACGGGTACTGGTTTCATCTTCCCAGTCAGGCGCGGACGATGCTCAGGATCTCGGTCACGAGTGCGTTTACTTCGGCCTGCGATCCGGCCTCGACGTTGAGTCGAAGCAGCGGTTCGGTATTCGAGGCGCGCAGGTTGAACCAGGCGTGGTTGCCCAGGTCGACCGTCACACCGTCCATGCGGTCCACCGATTCGGTGCGATCGGCGAACGCGGCCAGTACGGCGGCGGTGCGTTCGGCGGCGTCGGCCACGGTCGAGTTGATCTCGCCCGACGCGGCGTACACGTCGTAGGCGGCCATCAGGTCCGAGACCGTGCGCTCGCCCTCACCGAGTGCGGCCAGCACGTGCAGCGCGGCCAGCATGCCCGAGTCGGCACCCCAGAAATCGCGGAAGTAGTAGTGCGCGGAGTGCTCGCCGCCGAACACCGCGCCGGTGGCGGCCATCTCCTGCTTGATGAACGAGTGCCCGACGCGCGTGCGCACCGGCTTGCCGCCCAGTTCCTCGACCAGTTCGGGCACCGCGCGCGAGGTGATCAGGTTGTGGATGACCGTCGCGCCCGGCTCCTTGGCCAGTTCGCGCTGGGCCACGATCGCCGTGATCGCCGAGGGGGAGACCGGCTCGCCGCGCTCGTCGACGACGAAGCAGCGGTCGGCGTCGCCGTCGAAGGCGAGGCCTATGTCGGCGCCGCTGGAACGCACGAGCGCCTGCAGGTCGACGAGGTTCTTCGGGTCGAGGGGGTTGGCCTCGTGGTTAGGGAACGAGCCATCGAGTTCGAAGTACAGCGGCACGATCGTGATCGGCCCGAGCGTGCCGAGTACGGCGGGCACGGTGTGGCCGCCCATGCCGTTGCCGGCATCGACGGCGATGGTGAGCGGGCGGATCTCGTCGAGATTCACCAGTTCGCGCAGATAGGCGGCGTAGTCGGCGAGCAGATCGGTGCTGGTCGCGGTGCCGGGGGTGCCGTCGTAGGCGGGCACGCCGTCGATGACCTCGGCGGAGATGGTGGCAAGACCGGTGTCCTGGCCGACGGGCAGCGCGTTCGCGCGGCACAGCTTGATGCCGTTGTACTTGGCCGGATTGTGGCTGGCGGTGAACATGGCGCCGGGACAACCGAGCTTGCCGGAGGCGAAGTAGAGCTGGTCGGTGGAGGCGAGGCCGATGTGCACCACATCCAGGCCCTGCGCCTGCACACCCTCGGCGAAAGCCTGGGAGAGAGTGGGGGAGGATTCGCGCATGTCATGGCCGATCACCACGCGGGTGGCGCCTTCGGCGCGCATGAGGCGAGCGAAGGAAGCGCCGACATCGCCGACGAACGCCTCGTCGATCTGTTCGCCCACCACCCCGCGGACGTCATAAGCCTTGATCACGGCATTCACGAGTTCGCCAGAGCGCGCGAGGGTCGTCATGGCTGTAACCCTAGCGGGCTTGTCCGCCTCTCCGGGACTCCAGGCCAGACCTAGGCGCGTGCGGGCCTGCGATGGCGGCCGGACTGCGGTGTGGGAATGGTTAGGGGTCTGGCAGAACTCGCAGGTGGCCTCGGCGACCGGTGCGTGCGGTGCGCGGGGTCGCGGGGGTGTTGTCTCGGTGGCCGGGCTGGTCGGGTTCGGCCGGACGGCGGCGAAGGCCCGCTTCGCGGACGGCTTCGGCAAGGGCGGTCAGATCGTCGTCGTCGGGCGTGCTCGAGGAGAAGCCGCCTTCGTGGCGGACCAGCTCCCAGCCCTTCGGCGCGGTGATGCGGCAGGCGTGCGTTTCGCAGAGATCCCAGGAGTGTGGTTCGGCAACGGTGGCCAGGGGTCCGACGACAGCGGTCGAGTCGGAGTACACATAAGTCAGCGTCGCTACTGCCGGATTCTTGCAGCCTGGTCGGCAGCAACGACGCATAGGGATCACGACGTCGAGATTAGCCCTCCACGCGGCAAAAGTGGATACGGACACGCCCTAAAACGGGCACAGTCGCGCAGCGTTCCTCAGACTGCGCACGGCCGGAGCGCATGCGGAGGTTTCGCCGAGGGGGCGCAGTCGCGACAGCGTTCCTCAGACTGCGCATGGCCGGAGCGCAGGCGGAGGTTTCGCTCATTCGGGTTCTGGATCTATCAGATCGGGGTCGACACCGAGGTAGGTGGCGATCTGTTGGACGAGGACCTCGCGCAACAACTCGACGAGATCGTCGGGGTCGGCGGCGCGCAGTTCGAGCGGCTTGCGGAACAGCACCACCCTGGCGCGGGTGGCCGCACCGTGGCGGTCGACGCCCGCGGGGATGAGCCGTGACAGCGGGACCGGCCCGTCGGCGACGACCTCGTCCGGCCAGGTGACCGAATCAGGATGCAGCGGACGGATTTTCGGCACGTCGTCGACGGCGATATCGAGCTTGGTGAGTCGATCGTGCCAGCGGGTGTCGAGCGGAGCGAAGGCCTCGAGCACGAGTCGATCGAATTTCTGCCCTCTGGTGCGCCACGCGGGCACCGTCGGCGGGAGCATGGGACCACGAACACCTCGGCCGCGGCGGGTCACCGAACGGGCGGTGGGTGCCGGGGAATGACGCCGGGAACGTGCCATGGGTCTTTCACCTCTCTCGCCTGCACCGTGTTGAGTAGGGCGTTCGCCCGGAGACACCGACGTACTGCGCCTGCGTGGCTCCGGGCCAGGCCTGGAGAGAGTCTACTTTCGAACAGTCACTTAACCGATTCCGCGCTTCAGCCTGCGACGCTCTCGTTCCGAGAGACCGCCCCAGATGCCGAAGCGTTCATCATGTGCCAGTGCGTATTCCAGGCACTGGTCACGTACTTCACAACCCAAGCAGATGCGCTTGGCCTCACGCGTGGAGCCGCCCTTCTCGGGGAAGAACGCCTCGGGGTCGGTCTGAGCGCAGAGGGCACGTTCCTGCCACTGCTCTTCGATCGACTCGAACATTTCGTCGAAGCCCGTGACGACCAGACTCAGCCGGGGAGCCGCGACTTCGCTTACCACGTCCGGTTCCTGCCAGCTCATGTCAGCGCAGACAGCGTGAGCTGCGCCTGCTGTGGAATCGGTCGGCGAGACCAGATCTTCGGTCATCGTTCCGCCTCCTCACTATGTGTTAGCGCAGAATGATTCTTTCCGTCGGACCAGATGAAACTCCGACGGCCCAACACCGCGATGTAGTCTCGCGGGCTTCCCCGAGCCTGCCTTCCGGCGAGTGGGAAGCCCGCTCGCAAAGGCTTCCTGCGCTGTGCCCTCGCGCAGTGACCCTTTTCGGCGAGTTGAAACCCTCTCGCAAACGCCCCCGCGCTATGCCCTCTCGCGGTGACCGGAATGACATGTCTGTGATTAGACACGCCGCACTTGCCGGTGGTCAACCCGCCGTCACCCTTCCGTTACACTCCGCACCCGCCTTTCGTGTTGATCTTGTTATGTGCCGTGGCAAATGACCAGCAACTTCCCTGGAATTCGGCGTGAAATCACCCGGCAACCCTCGTTCACTAGGCTGTGACCTTGTGACTGCACAACACGCGGTGCGCGAGCCCAAGATCGCCGTTCTCGTCGGCGGCGTCGGCGGTGCCCGGTTCCTCCAAGGCGTCCGGCAGCTGCTGCCCGACGCCGACATCAACGCCATCGTCAACGTCGGCGACGACGTCTGGATGCATGGCCTCCGTATCTGTCCCGACCTCGACACCTGCATGTACACCCTCGGTGGTGGCATCGACACCGAGCGCGGCTGGGGCCATGCCGACGAAACCTGGCACGCGAAAGAGGAGCTGGCGAAATACAACGCCCAGCCCGATTGGTTCGGCCTGGGCGATCGCGATATCGCCACCCATCTCATTCGCACCGAAATGCTGCGTGCCGGATATCCGCTGTCCGCGGTCACCGAAGCGCTGTGTAATCGGTGGCAACCGGGAGTGAAGCTGATCCCGGCTACCGACGATCGTTGCGAAACCCACGTAGTGGTCAGCGATCCCGACAATGCTGGCGAACGTCGCGCGATCCACTTTCAGGAATGGTGGGTGCGGTACCGCGCGGCGCTCCCGACTCACGGATTTGCCTCGATCGGCGCCGAGCAAGCCTCTCCGGCACCGAATGTGACCGAAATCATAGCGTCCGCTGACGCCGTGTTGCTGGCCCCCTCGAACCCCGTTGTGAGCATCGGCGCGATCCTCGCGGTGCCCGGAATTCGGGGCGCGCTGCGCACCACCGAAGCCAAGGTGATCGGGCTCTCGCCGGTGATCGACGGAAAGCCGTTGCGCGGCATGGCCGATGAGTGCTTGACGGCGATCGGCGTGGAATCCACCGCCGAGGCGATCGGCCGCCACTACGGCGCGCGCTCGGCCACCGGCATCCTCGACGGGTGGCTGGTGCACTCCACCGACACCGCCGAGGTGCCCGGCGTCGAGGTGCGCAGCGTGCCCTTGCTGATGACCGATCCCGAGGCGACCGCCGAAATGGCGCGCGCCGCACTGGAATTGGCGGAGGTCAAGGCGTGAGCGGTCAGCGCGCGGAGGAGGCGGCCCGCGTAACCACGCAGGGCGCGGCGGCCACTCCGGATGGTGTCAGCATGAGTGTCCTGCCCGATCACGCGGCCGACGAGCTGCGGATTCTGCCGGTGCGAGGTCTGCCGGAATTCCGGCCGGGCGACGACATCGCCGAACACCTTGCGGCACAAGCGCCTTGGCTCGCCGACGGCGACATCATCGTGGTCACCAGCAAGATCGTCTCGAAGGTGGAGGGTCGTATCGTCGCGGCGCCGACCGATCCCGAGGAGCGCGACACCGCCCGCCGCGAACTCGTCGAGTCCGAAGCCGTTCGGGTGCTCGCGCGCAAGGGTCGCACCCTCATCACCGAGAACCGCCTCGGCATCGTGCAGGCGGCCTCCGGCGTCGACGGCTCCAATGTGGCCGAGGGCGAATTGGTGCTGCTGCCAGTCGATCCCGACGCCAGCGCGAAGGCCCTGCGCACCGCGCTTGCCCAGCGACTCGGCGTCGACGTGGCCGTGGTCGTCACCGACACGATGGGCCGGGCCTGGCGCAACGGGCAGATCGACGCGGCCATCGGCGCGGCCGGGCTGCGGGTGCTGCACGACTACGACGGCGCGGTGGACGGGCAGGGCAACGAACTGCACGTCACCCAGGTGGCCATCGCCGACGAACTCGCCGCGGCCGCCGATCTGGTCAAGGGCAAGCTCGGCGGTGTGCCCGTCGCGGTGGTGCGTGGACTGAGCACCGACGACGACGGGTCGACCGCGGCGACGCTGCTGCGCGGTGGCGTCGACGACCTGTTCTGGCTCGGCACCGCCGAGGCGCTCGAGCGGGGCCGCAAAGAGGCTGTGCCGCTGCGTCGTTCGGTGCGCGCGTTCGCCGACGAGCCGGTGGACCCGGAGCGGATCCGCGCCGCCGTCGCGGTCGGCCTCACCGCGCCTGCCCCGCACCACACCCGTCCCGTGCGCTTCGTCTGGTTGCGCAAGGCGACCCTGCGCGCGCAACTGCTCGAGGCGATGGCGGAGAAATGGAGCGCCGACCTCACCGCCGACGGTCTCGATCCCGAACGCGTGCAACGCCGAATCGCGCGTGGCCGCATCCTTTTCGACGCGCCGGAGGTGATCATCCCGTTCTGCGTGCCCGACGGCGCCCACGACTATCCCGACGCGCGTCGACAGGCCGCCGAGCAGACGATGTTCACGGTGGCGGTCGGCGCGGCGGTGCAGGGCCTGCTGGTCGCGCTGGCCGCCGACCGTCTGGGCAGCTGCTGGATCGGCTCGACCATCTTCGCGCCCGAGATCGTGCGAGAGGTTCTCGGTCTCGACGAGGACTGGATGCCGTTGGGCGCCATCGCGATCGGTCATCCGCTCGAAGCGCCGGTTCCGCGCACCGTCAGCTCGGCAGGCGCCGGCCTGGTGGAACTGTGAACTCGACAGTGCGCGCCGCCACGTCGGTGACCGAGGAGTCTGCCTTGCCGGAGGCGAGCGCGCAGGCGCACGCCGAGACAACGGAGTCGATATGAGCGCGGAGTCGCTGCACGCCTCGGCCACTGAACTGCTCACCGAGTGGAAGCCGGAAGCAGGCCCGGATCACTCACTGCGCGAAGCGATTCTGGCTTTCCTCGGCTCGGCGCCCCGCGGCTGCCTGCGCGAACACGCCCCGGGACACATCACCGCCTCGGCGATCGTCCTGTCCCACGATCGCCGGGAAATCCTGCTCACCCTGCACCCGCGCGTCGGTCGCTGGATCCAGCTCGGCGGTCACTGCGAACCCGAGGACGAGACCGTGCAGGACGCGGCGCTGCGCGAAGCGGTGGAGGAATCCGGCATTCCAGACCTGGTGCTCACACCCGGTCTCTACGGCGCGCAGGCGCACCCGATCACCTGCTCGCTCGGTGTGCCCACGCGCCATCTGGACCTGCTCTTCGAGATCGTCGCGCCGCCGAACGCGATGCCGGTGCGCAGTGCCGAATCCGACGATCTGCGGTGGTGGCCGGTCGGCGGGCTACCTGTGGGCACAGACGTGCTGATCCGGTCAGCGCCCTGATGTAAAGGGGTATTGAAAGGTCTCTGACCTGTAACGATGGCGACCGCGCCCTGGTGGCGCGGTCGCCTTTTCTGTTATCCGACCAGCAGAGCTTTACAAATTCCAGAATTTGTCTAGACAGCGGACAGATCCAGACATATCGTCTGTGACAGAGAGTTACGCACATCACAGGTGTGAGATGTGCCTCTGGGATGGAGACGATGATGTCGACCGATGCCAACACGTCCGAGCAGCGGGTAGCACCGCCGCAGTGGCGAGATTCCAAACGCTATTTGTGGCTGTGGGGCCTGTTCGCCCCGACCGGCCTGTTCACGATCGCGATCCCCCTGATCTGGGGCCTCAACCAACTCGGCTGGCATCGCATCGCCGAGATCCCGTTCTGGCTCGGCCCGGTGCTGGTCTACATCGTGATCCCGCTGGCCGACCTGTTCTTCGGGCCGGACGGCGACAACCCCCCCGACGAGGTGATGGAGTACCTGGAGAACGACAAGTACTACCGCTACCTCACCTATCTCTACCTGCCGTTCCAGTACGCCTCGCTGATCTTCGCCTGCTACATCATCACCGCGCCGAACCTGCACTGGCTCGGCTTCTCCGGTGGTGCCAATGTCGTGGACAAGATCGGTATCGCGATCAGCGTCGGCATGATCGGCGGCATCGGCATCAACACCGCCCACGAGCTCGGCCACAAGAAGGTCGAACTGGAGCGCTGGCTCGCGCGCATCGCGCTGGCCCAGTCGTTCTACGGGCATTTCTACATCGAGCACAACCGTGGACACCACGTCCGGGTAGCGACTCCGGAGGACCCGGCCAGCTCCCGCCTCGGTGAGTCGTTCTGGGCGTTCTGGCCGCGCACGGTGTGGGGCAGTCTGCGCTCGGCCTGGCATCTCGAGAAAGAGCGTCTCGGCCGGCTCGAGAAGAGCCCGTGGACGCTGCGCAACGACGTGCTCAACGCCTGGGCGATGTCGGTGGTGCTGTGGCTGGGCTTGATCGCGGTGTTCGGCATCGAGGTGCTGCCGTACCTGATCCTGCAGGCCGTGGTCGGTTTCAGTCTGCTCGAATCGGTGAACTACCTCGAGCACTACGGCCTGGTCCGGCAGAAGACCGCCAGCGGACGCTACGAACGCCCGGCGCCCGCGCATAGTTGGAACAGCGACCACATCGTCACCAACATCTTCCTCTATCACTTGCAGCGCCACAGCGACCATCACGCCTACCCCACCCGTCGCTACCAGACCCTGCGCAGCTGGGACGGTGCGCCGAACCTGCCCAGCGGCTACGCCAGCATGATCCTGCTCGGCTACTTCCCACCGATCTGGCGCAAGGTGATGGACAAGCGTGTGCTCGCGCACTACGGCGGCGACGTCACCCTCGCCAATATCGAACCCAAGCGCCGGGAGCAGGTGCTGGAAAAGTACGGAACCGAGGTTCAGTCATGAGTGCCTACAAGTGTCCGGTGTGTGATTTCGTCTTCGATGAAGCCAAAGGCGCCCCACGCGAAGGATTTCCGCCTGGCACACTGTGGTCGGCCGTTCCCGACGACTGGTGCTGTCCGGATTGTGGGGTACGGGAGAAGATCGACTTCGAGGCGGTAGGAGTTTCCCGGTGACCGACTACAAGCTGTACCAGTGCGCACAGTGCGGTTTCGAGTACGACGAGGCGCAGGGCTGGCCCGACGACGGCATCGCCCCCGGCACCCGCTGGGACGACATCGCCGACGACTGGACCTGCCCGGACTGCGGGGCCCGCAAGTCCGACTTCTTCATGGTCGAGATCGAACGTTCGTGAGCGTCGCGGGTACCCCGCGCACCGGTTCGCGCATCCCGTACCAGGAGGCCGCGCGCGAACTGCTGCGCAACTCGGTCCTCGACGGGATGCGCGAACTGCTCACCGAGCGTGACTGGTCCAAGGTCACGCTCGGTGACGTCGCGGCAAGTGCGGGGGTGAGCAGGCAGACGCTCTACAACGAATTCGGTTCGCGCGCCGGTCTCTCCCAGGCCTACGCGCTGCGCCTGGCCGACGACCTCGTCGACCATGTGCGCGAAGCGCTCGATGCCAATATCGGTGACGCGCGGGCCTCGATCCGGGTCGGGATGACCGGCTTCTTCCTTTCCGCCGCGGGCGACCCCCTGGTCCGCTCGCTGCTGAGCGGTGAGATGAAACCGGACCTGCTGCGGTTGATCACCCTCGACGCCGCACCGCTGCTCGAGCACGCCACCGCGCGCCTGACCCGGGTTTTCATGCATAGCTGGGTGAACGCGACCGAGACCGAGGCCGATCTGCTCGCGCACGCGCTGGTCCGCATCGCGCTCAGTTACATCCCGAATCCGCCCGTGCCCGAGCGCGATGCCCCCGCCGAGATGAGCGCGCTGCTCAGTCCGTACGTGGAGGCAATTGTGCAGGTACGAGGCGTGCGGGTCCCATCAGGTGATCTGGATCACTGAGACATCTCATGGGTGCTGAATCGCCCTTGTGTAACCATCACCACGTTTGAGGATCTCGTGCTGTGTAACGCGCCTATGGTCTGTCAGTATTCACATCGGTCAGGAATCGGTCTTTTTACAGCGGAGTAGGCGTGCAAACGGTCGGCAAACCGGGGGGGTTTCGTGATCCCAAACGGTATCTCTGGGCATTGGGCCTGATCACTCCGGCGTGCACGCTGTTGCCCTCTCAGCTCGTGTATCACACCAAGGCAGAAGTGCTGTGGTGGATCGGACCGGTGATCGTGCTGATCGCGGTTCCGGTGGTGGACTGGATCGTCGGCGAGGACGGCAACAATCCGCGCGACGAGGACTACGAGGCGCTCTCCGCCGACCGGTACTACCGGTGGTGCACCTACCTGTTCCTGCCGATCCAGCTGGCCGGTCTCGCGGTGGCCTGTTTCATGTGGACGAGCCCCGAGCTCGACCTCCTCGACAAGCTCGGTTTGGCCGCGACTGTCGGCATCATCGGTGGCATCGGTATCAACGCCGCCCATGAATTGGGCCACCGCATCGAGAGTGCTGAGAAATTGCTGTCGAAGATCGCGCTGGCCCAGTCGGGCTACGGGCACTTCTTCGTCGAGCACAATCGCGGCCACCACGCACGGGTGGCGACCCCGGACGATCCGGCCAGTGCCCGGTTGGGTGAGTCGGTGTGGGAGTTCTTGCCGCGCAGCGTGATCGGCGGGTTCCTGTCCGCGCTGCGACTCGAGCATGCACGCCTGCAACGACAGGGTCTCGGCTGGTGGAGCGTGTCGAACAACATCCTGCAGGCCTGGTCGATGACCGCGGTGTTGTTCGGTTCGCTGACGGTGGCGTTCGGCCCCGGGGTGTTGCCGTGGCTGGTCGTGCAGGCCGTGATCGGCATCGCGCTGCTCGAAATCGTCAACTACGTCGAGCACTACGGACTGCTGCGCGCTCGCAAGCCCAACGGCCGCTACGAACGGTGCTCCCCACGCGACAGCTGGAACTCTGATCGCCTGGTCACCAACATTTTCATGTTCCATGTGCAACGCCACAGCGACCACCACGCCAACCCCGGCCGCCGCTATCAAACCCTGCGCACCAGCGACGAGGCGCCGCAGCTGCCCGCCGGGTACGCCACCATGATCGTGCTCGCGGCCTTCCCGCCGCTGTGGCGTGCGGTGATGGACCCGCGCGTCGCGGCGCATTACGGCGGCGATCTGAGCCTGGCCAACGTCGCACCGGAGAAGCCGCGGCGGTTGCTGGCCCGATACCGCGCGGCAGCCTGAGACTCAGCTCGACGGAGCGGGGAACGCGGGCGGCCTCAACCGGTAACCTAACCAATGTGACGACCTCAGAACTCCCCGCGCGTACCGAGCTCACCCCCGACGTCCGCAACGGCATCGACTTCAAGGTGGCAGACCTCTCGCTGGCCGAATTCGGCCGCAAGGAGATCCGCCTCGCCGAGCACGAGATGCCGGGCCTGATGGCGCTGCGCCGTGAATACCACGACGTCCAGCCGCTGAAGGGCGCGCGAATCTCCGGATCGCTGCACATGACGGTCCAGACCGCCGTCCTGATCGAAACCCTCGTAGCGCTTGGCGCCGACGTGCGCTGGGCCTCCTGCAACATCTTCTCCACCCAGGACCACGCCGCCGCCGCCATCGTGGTCGGCCCGAACGGCACCGTCGACGAGCCCAAGGGCATCCCCGTGTTCGCCTGGAAGGGCGAGACGCTGGAGGAGTACTGGTGGGCCGCCGAGCAGATGCTCACCTGGCCCGGTGCCCCCGCCAACATGATCCTCGACGACGGTGGCGACGCGACCATGCTCGTGCTGCGCGGCGCCCAGTTCGAGAAGGCCGGGGTGGTCCCGCCCGCCGACGCCGACCACTCCGCCGAGTACACGGTCTTCCTCGACCTGCTGCGCGAGAGCATCGATGCCGACAAGACCAAGTGGAGCACCATCGCCGACTCGGTCAAGGGTGTCACCGAGGAGACCACCACCGGCGTGCTGCGGCTGTACCAGTTCGCTGCCGCGGGTGAGCTGGTGTTCCCGGCGATCAACGTCAACGACTCGGTCACCAAGTCCAAGTTCGACAACAAGTACGGCACCCGCCACTCGCTCATCGACGGCATCAACCGCGGCACCGACGTGCTCATCGGCGGCAAGAAGGTGCTGATCTGCGGTTACGGCGACGTCGGCAAGGGCTGCGCGGAGTCGCTGGCGGGCCAGGGCGCGCGCGTGCAGGTCACCGAGATCGACCCGATCAACGCGCTGCAGGCGCTGATGGACGGCTACGACGTGGTCACCGTCGAGCAGGCGATCGGCGACGCCGACATCGTCATCACCTCGACCGGCAACAAGGACATCATCACCCTCGACCACATGAAGGCGATGAAGGATCACGCGATCCTCGGCAACATCGGCCACTTCGACAACGAGATCGACATCGCGGCCCTCGAGCGTTCGGGCGCGACCCGGATCAACATCAAGCCGCAGGTCGACGAGTGGACCTTCGATTCGGGCAAGGCGATCATCCTGCTGTCGGAAGGCCGTCTGCTCAACCTCGGCAACGCGACCGGCCACCCGTCGTTCGTGATGTCGAACAGCTTCTCCAACCAGGTCATCGCACAGGTCGAACTGTGGACCAAGCCGCAGGAGTACGACAACGAGGTCTACCGCCTGCCCAAGCACCTCGACGAGAAGGTCGCCAAGATCCACGTCGAGGCCCTCGGCGGCACCCTGACCAAGCTCACCAAGGACCAGGCCGAGTACATCAACGTGGACGTGGAAGGCCCGTACAAGCCGGACCACTACCGCTACTGAGTTCCGCGCACCACGGTGGCCCGTCGACCCTCCGGTCGGCGGGCCACCGTCGTACTAGCCGACGATTCCGGTGTCGCAGATGGTGGGGCCGCCTGCGCTGCTCATGCCGATCAGTCCGCAGATCAGTGTGCCGGCCAGGTCGCTGGAGCCGGTTGCGGCGGCGGCGTCGTTGCTTCCGGTCAGCAGGGCGGGGCCGGAGCCGGTCGTGACCAGGCCGGTGACCAGCTGACTCAGTGAGCCCGACCCGTCCGTTGCCTGTGCTGTCGCGGTCGGGGCGGTGACAGCCGCGCACGCTGCCATGGCGGCGGTGATGGCGAGCGTGGCCGCGCTGGTGCGGAAGATCGTTTTCATGGCGGAATCATTGCCGCTGCGAAGAGCGCGGACCAGACCGCAGAACTGGGGTGTCCGACGGGTCGGGTGCGGGCCGTCGACGGGTAATCTGCTGCGCATGGGCGTACTGATTGCGGTCGAGGGGCTCGACGGTGCCGGTAAACGGACTTTGATCGATGGGCTGATCGCCGAATTGTCCGGCAAAGGGGTGCGGGCGGACAGTCTGGCCTTTCCGCAATACGGGCATTCGATCCACGCCGATCTCGCGGCGGAAGCGCTGCGCGGGGGCAATGGCGACCTGGCGGGGTCGATCAACGCGATGGCGATCATGTTCGCGCTCGACCGGGCCGCCGCGCGCGTGGAACTGGCGGACCTGTTGGGCGGCAACGACATCGTGATCCTCGACCGCTGGGTGGCCTCCAACGCCGCCTACTCGGCCGCACGGGCACACCAGGGCGCCGACGGCGAAATCGTCTCGTGGGTGGGCGATCTGGAGTTCGGCAGGCTCGAACTGCCCGCGCCGGACCTGACCGTACTGCTCGACATTCCCACCGAGGTCGCGGCCGAACGTGCCCGTCTCCGAGGCGAACTCGACGACGCGCGCGCCCTCGATGCCTACGAACGGGACGGCGGTCTGCAGCACCGCACCGGCGAGGTCTATCGTGAACTCGCCGACCGCGACTGGTTCGGCCGGTGGTGGACATACCGATCCGATGACGATAGGCCTGCGTTACTCACCCTCTGTTCGGAAATCTTTTCCGGATAAGGTTGGATACGCGACGGGTTCGCACCATTAATGGCGTGGCAGCCCGATCCTGGCCATGGAGATGACAACATAGGACTATGAAGCCCAAGATTCTGGTCGTCGACGACGATATGGCACTCGCTGAGATGCTGACCATCGTCTTGCGCGGGGAAGGGTTCGACCCGCATGTGGTGGGCGACGGCACACAGGCCCTGTCAGCGGTGCGGGAGATCCGCCCCGACCTGGTTCTGCTGGACCTGATGCTCCCCGGCATGAACGGCATCGACGTATGCCGTGTGCTGCGGGCCGATTCCGGCGTTCCGATCGTCATGCTCACCGCCAAGACCGACACGGTCGATGTGGTCCTCGGCCTGGAGTCCGGTGCCGACGACTACATCGTCAAACCCTTCAAGCCCAAGGAACTCGTCGCCCGCGTGCGAGCGCGCCTGCGCCGCACCGAGGACGAGCCCGCCGAGCTGCTCTCGATCGCCGACATCGTCATCGATGTGCCCGCGCACAAGGTGACTCGCGGTCCCGGTCAGATCTCGCTCACCCCGTTGGAGTTCGACCTGCTGGTCGCGCTCGCGCGCAAGCCGCGGCAGGTGTTCACCCGCGAGGTGCTGCTCGAACAGGTGTGGGGCTACCGGCACGCCGCCGACACCCGTCTGGTGAACGTGCACGTGCAGCGCCTGCGCGCCAAGGTCGAGAAGGATCCAGAGAACCCGGAGATCGTGCTGACCGTGCGCGGGGTCGGATACAAGGCCGGACCGCCGTGATCGGTCACTGCGGGGCGCCGCTGTGACCACTGGTCCAGTGGCGCGGCTGCGGGGATGGGCGACTCCGATCATGGCCTGGTTCCAGGCCGTCGGGACCGCACTCGGCCATCTGTGGCGCCGTTCGCTGCAGCTGCGAGTCATCGTTTCGACGCTGACCCTCTCGCTCATCGTGATCACGATCCTCGGGGTCGTGCTGACCGGTCAGATCACCGACCGGCTCCTCGAGGCCAAGATCAACGCGGCCGTCGAGGAAATGGAACGTGCCCGCAGCACGATCGAGAACAAGATGTCCGGTGTGCAGACGGGCAGCAGCCAGGAGCAGCTCGCCGACGCCCGCGCCGCGCTGTCCAGCCGTGGCGGCACCGGTCAGTCCACCGGCGCCGCGGGCAGTTTCGACTCCGCGCTGGCGATGGTCGGCGGCAATCCGCCCCGCGAGATCCACGAGGGCCCGCTCGGCGAGGTGCCGCAGGAGTTGCGCCGGTTCGTCCAGCGCGACCAGATCTCCTACCAGTTCACCACCGTCGCCGACCCCGACGGTTATCGAGGGCGCGCGCTGGTGATCGGCAGTCCGAGCGCCGAGGTCACGACGCTCGAGATCTACCTGATCTTCCCGCTGGCCAGCGAGGAATCGAGCCTGTCGCTGATGCGCGGCACGATGCTCATCGGTGGCGTGGTGCTGCTGGTGTTGCTCGCCGCGATCACCGCCCTTGTCACCAGACAGGTGGTGCTGCCGATCCGGTCGGCGGCACGGATCGCGGGCCGCTTCGCCGACGGCCGACTCAAAGAACGCATGCTGGTGCGCGGCGAGGACGACATGGCGCGGCTGGCGCAGGCGTTCAACGAGATGGCCGAGAGCCTGTCGAACCAGATCACCCAGCTCGAGGAATTCGGTAATCTGCAGCGCCGCTTCACCTCCGACGTCAGCCACGAACTGCGCACCCCGCTCACCACGGTGCGCATGGCCGCCGACCTCATCCACGGTTCCAGCGACGAACTCGATCCCGCGCTCGCCCGCAGCTCGGAGCTGCTCGTCAACGAACTCGACCGGTTCGAAGGCCTGCTCAACGACTTGCTCGAGATCTCGCGCCACGACGCGGGCGTTGCCGAACTGCAGGTCGAATCACTGGATGTGCGGATGTGCGCGCGGGCCGCGATCTCCACGGTGCGCCACCTGGCCCGCGACGCCGAGATCGAGGTGGTGATCGACCTGCCGGAGGAGCCGGTGATCGCCGAGGTCGACCCGCGCCGCGTCGAACGCGTGCTGCGCAACCTGCTCGCCAACGCGATCGACCACTCCGAGGGCAAGCCGGTGCTGATCCGCATGCGCGGCGACGCCGAGGCCAATGCCGTTGCGACGGTCGTGCGCGATCAGGGCGTCGGGCTGCGACCGGGCGAGGAGAAGCTGGTGTTCAACCGGTTCTGGCGCTCCGACCCCTCGCGGGTGCGGCGTTCGGGTGGCACCGGGCTCGGCCTGTCGATCAGCGTCGAGGACGCGAATCTGCACGAGGGCAGGCTCGAAGCATGGGGCGACCCTGGCGTCGGCGCGAGCTTCCGGCTGCTGCTGCCGATGGTGCGCGGCCGCAAGCTCGGGCAGAGCCCGCTGGCGCTGGAACCGATGTTGCGCAAGGTCCCCGCGCTGCCGGAAATCGAAGCCGCCGAGCCGACGATCATCGACGTGCCTGCCGTCGATGTCGACGCTGCCGAGTCGACCGGCGCCGAGTCGGCTGGATCCACCGCGATAGTGGTCGAGCCGGTAGTCGTCGATCCGACCGGAGCCGAACCGTCGAGTGTCGATTCCGACGGACATGAGATGGTCGTACCGCGCGACGCCGAAACCTCGGTGGGGGAGCCAGGCGTCGACCCGGCGGGTGCGCAGACGAACGGCCGCGGCACTGCCCCCGCCGACACATCGAAACCCAGCGAGACGGGAGAGTCGGAGTCATGACCAGCGCGCGTGGTGATCGTCGGGATCGGCACGGCGCGGCACTGGTCGCAGCGGTGCTGGCCGCCCTGATGGTGCTCACCGGGTGCGCGAGCCTGCCGGAGTCCTCCGCACCGCAGGCACTCGGCACGATCAACCGCGCCCCCACCTCGGAAGGTCCGACTCCGCCGATCGCAGGCCGCGACCCCGACCTGCTGCTTGGTGACTTCCTCACCGCCAGCGCCGATCCCGCCAACCGGCACGCCGCGGCCCGCCAGTACATGGCACCCGAGACCGCGGGCAGCTGGAACGACGAGGCGAGCACCACCATCGTCGACGACCGACCCGACACCTTGCGCGAGTCGCGTTCGGGCGACACCGCGAGCTATGTGTTGCGCGCCCGCAAGGTCGGCGAGCTCGCCCGCGACGGCGGCTACCGCGCCACCGAGGGCACCCTCGAGAACAAGATCGAGATGAGCAAGATCGACGGCGAGTGGCGGATCACCCAGCTGCCGCCGGGTGTCGTGATGGACAACGACGCCTTCGTCAAGTCCTATCACCGCAACGTCCTGCACTACATCGACCCGGGCAATTCGTTGCTCGTCCCCGATCCGCGCTGGATCTCGGTGCCGCGCGCCCAGCTCACCGAGCGACTGATCGGCATGCTCGCCGAGGGACCGCAGTCCGCGATCGCCCCGGTGGTACGCAACCAGCTGGCACAGCCGGTCTCGCTACGCGGTCCGATCACCAGGGCCAACAACGAACCCGGCGATGTCGGTGTCGGTATCGGCGGGGTGCGCATCGACTTCGCCGGGATCGGTGGGCTCGGCCAGCGCGACCGGGAACTGCTCGCCGCGCAGGTGGTGCTCACGCTGTCCGGCGCCGAGATCCTCGGCCCGTACGTGCTGCTCGCCGACGGCAAACCGCTCGACGATCGGTACGCGGCCACCGGCTGGTCGGTGGCCGATGTCGACCAGTACAGCGCCTCGGCGCCCGGTCAGAACCGGATCGGCCTGCACGCCCTGCGCAACGGGACCCTGGTGCAGGTCACCCCCGACGGGATCGTCACGCCGAGTGGTTCGTTCGGCGAAGCGACCAACCTGCAGTCGGTCGGTATCTCCGCCGACGGCCAGTTCGTCGCCGCGGTCGCCGACTCCAACAAACCGACACCCGAACCGGCCCGCACGCTGCTCATCGGCAATTACGGCGCCAAGGCGTTCGCGGTCGCCGAGGGCGCCAGCATCGCCCGACCGTCCTGGACCAACGACGGCGGCGCGGCCTGGACGGTGATCGACGGTGAGCGGGTGATCAGGGCCGTCACCGACCGCGCCACGGGCAACGTGTCCACCGAAGACGTCGACATCTCGGCCCTGCTCGAAGGCACCGGTGCACCGCGGACGCCGATCAGCGAGGTGGTGATCTCCCGCACCGGCGTGCGCGCGGCGCTGATCGCCGACGGCAAGGTCTACGTTGCGGTGGTCGAACGGCGCCCCGACGGCAAGTACGCGCTCACCTCCCCGCTGCCGCTGGCGCTGGGCCTGAGCTCGCGCGCGGTCTCGCTGAGCTGGGTCACCGGTGACACGATCATGGTCGCGCGCGAAGGCAACGTGGACCCGGTCTTCACCGTCTCCATCGACGGCTCACAATTCAGCGCCGTGACCTCACAGAACCTCACCCCGCCGGTCCGAGTGGTGACAGCGTCCCCCGCCACGCAGTACGTGGCCGATTCCAGGGCCGTCCTGCAGCTCCAGACCGCCGATCCGACCCGCAACGACCGCTTCTGGCGCGAGGTCCCCGGATTGACCGGAGAACAGGTAGTACCCGTCCTGCCGAGTTGAAAAATTGTCAGTGCCCGCTGCCATACTCGCTTGCTATGAAGGCGCTGCTGGATCTGGTTCTGCCCGACCGGTGCGGGGGCTGTGGTTCGCTCGGTGAGCAATGGTGTGCGGGATGCGCCGACGAACTCGGCCGCGGCCCGGTTCGGGTCCGGCCTCGTGCCGATCCAGGGGTGCCGTGCTGGGCACTCGGCCCCTACTCGGGCGTCGGCCGACGGGCCGTGCTTGCGGCAAAGGAGCACGGCAGGCGTGATCTTGCCGTGCCACTCGGCCTGGCATTGGCCCACGCGCTGGCTCGGCTACGGGCTCCCGATCGCCCGCTGCTGCTCGTCCCCGCACCGACCAGATCCGCCGCGGCCCGTCGCCGTGGCGGTGATCCGGTGGCCCGCTCGGCCGTGATCGCGGCACGGTGGCTGCTCGATTGCCAAACCGCGCCACTACTGCGCATGGGCAGCGGCGTGCGTGATTCTGTGGGCTTGACGCCGCGTGAACGCACCCACAATCTGCGCGGCAAGATCATGACTGTCCTCGATCCGGACGAAGGGGCAGCGCTGGGCGCAAATGCGCAGGTCGTGCTGGTCGACGACGTACTCACCACCGGTGCCACCGCCTGCGAATCGATACGTGTTCTTAGCCGAATCGGCATAGTTCCGCGCGCGGTTTTGGTGACCTGCGCGGCTTGACTGAGGAAAGTTCGCGTGAACAGTGGCGGACTTGCTCGTGGCGGACTAGCGTCGCGAGCACACACCGAACACGGCGCCTGAGACGGCGGGCCGAAGGCGGCAGCGCAGCGTAACCACGCAGGCCCTCGCGAAGGCGCCAGTTCAATACAGCTCTGGGAGGTGGTGCCGCGGATACAGGTGCCGGGCGAATCCCGATCGGCACAGCTCAATCCCGCCGCCCTTCGCTTCTGTAGAGCGGCCATATCCGGGAGGTACGCGTGACGACTTCTTCACAGGCACTACAGAACGGTGCCACCGAGACGATCGAATTCGAGACCCCGAACGCCGAAGTGGTGGTCTCCGGTCGCAACGTCGAAATTCCTGACCACTATCGAATCTATGTCGCGGAGAAGCTGTCTCGGTTGGAGCGCTTCGACCCGTCGATCTTCCTCTTCGATGTGGAACTGTTCCACGAACGCAACCGTCGTCAACGCAAGGCCTGTCAGCGCGTGGAGATCACCGCGCGCGGCCGAGGACCGATCGTGCGCGCCGAGGCGTGCGCCGACAGCTTCTACGCCGCGCTCGAATCGGCCGTCCAGAAGATCGAGAGCAGACTGCGCCGGACCAAGGACAAGCGGCGCGTCGTGCACTACGGCGACAAGACGCCGGTCTCGGTCGCGCAGGCCACCGCGACACTCGTCGACGACTCGCTGTTCGCACTGCCGGACGGTTCCGCCGCGCACGACCACGACGAGGCGGCCGAGGACACCGGCCCCGGTCACATCGTGCGCACCAAGGTGCACACCGCGACACCCATGTCGGTGGACGACGCCCTCTATCAGATGGAATTGGTCGGCCACGACTTCTTCCTCTTCCACGACAAAGAGACCGACCGCCCGTCGGTGGTCTATCGCCGACACGCCTTCGACTACGGCCTGATCAAGCTGGCCTAGCACGTCGACCCAGCCGGGCATCCGCTACGAGCGGGTGCCCGGATTCGTCTCAGCCACCGAAGGTTTCGTGATGCACGGCCTCGGCCAGCGAACGTCGCGCACGCCAGCCGAACCGTTCCAGATCCGGCACCTGCTGGAATTCCGCCACCGGCCCCACGCACAACCAGGCCACCGGCTTGATCCCGGCGGGCAGCCCGACGAGTTCGCGCAGGAATTCCGGCTCGTAGAACGACACCCAGCCCACCCCCACCTGCTCCGCGGTCGCCGCGAGCCACAGGTTCTGGATCGCCAGCACTGTCGAGTACAGGCCGGTCTCGGGCACACTCGCCCGGCCGAGCACCTGCGGCCCGCCCCGCGAATCATCGTGGGTGACAACAACACCCGTGCCGCTCTCGATGATGCCGTCGATCTTGATCGGCTCGAAGGTCGCCGCCCGCTCGGCAGGCAGCGACGCACCGAACTCGACCCGCTTGTCCGCCACATGCTCGGCGAAACGGCGCAGCGTCCCTGGCTGACGAACCACTACGAAATCCCACGGCTGTGAGTTCCCGACGCTGGGCGCGCGATGCGCGGCGTCGAGAATTCGCAGCAGGGTCTCGTCGTCGACCGGCTCGCCGGTGAATTCGGCGCGCACATCACGACGCAGGCGGATCGCGTCGTAGACGCTCAGTTGGTCGGCACTCACGCCGACCATACAACCGCAGCCGGGTCAGCCGACCGTGCGGCGGGCCAGCTTACGACCGGCTGCCAGCGCGGTGCGCAGGCCCTGACGACGCCCGGTCACCGGGTCGATCGAGGGGGCGGTGTTGCCGGCGAACAGGCGCTCGGACTTGGTTTCCGGCGCGTCGTCGGTGGTGTGGCGCAGGTACTTGTTCGGCAGCGAGAGTTTGAGGATGGTGCGCCACGACTTGAAGTACTGCACCGGCAGCGAACCGGTGGTGTAGGGCAGGTCGTACTTCTCGGCCAGCTCACGCACCCGTACCGCGATGGCGGCGTAGCGGTTGCTCGGCAGGTCGGGGAACAGGTGGTGTTCAATCTGGTGGCTGAGGTTGCCGCTCATGAAGTGCAGCAGCGGGCCGCCGCTGATGTTGGCGCTGCCCAGCATCTGGCGCAGGTACCACTCGCCCTTGGTCTCGCCCTCGATGTCGGCCTTGGTGAACTTCTCGGCGCCGTCGGGGAAGTGCCCGCAGAAGATGATCGCGTTGGTCCACACATTGCGCACCACGTTGGCGGCGATATTGGCGGTGAGCGTGGTGACGAACGACGGGCCGGTGAGCAGCGGGAAGACCACGTAGTCCTTGAGGGCCTGCTTGCCGATCTTCTTCAGCACCAGCGCGCGGTCGGCCTCGAACTGCTTCCACTCGGGGGAGTCCTTGTCCCACTTCTTCTTGGCGATCTTGCCCAGTTCGAGGTGCTGGATCGCGACGCCGTACTCGAACAGCGCCTGCAGGATGAGGTTGTAGACCGGGTTGCCCAGGTAGAACGGCATCCAGCGCTGGTCACGGGTGACGCGCAGCAGGCCGTAGCCGATGTCGTCGTCCATGCCGAGCACGTTGGTGTACTTGTGGTGCAGGAAGTTGTGGGTGATCTTCCAGTGCGCCGACGGGCCCGCGTTGTCCCATTCCCATGCGGTGGAGTGGATCTCCGGATCGTTCATCCAGTCCCACTGCCCGTGCATGACGTTGTGCCCGATCTCCATGTTTTCGATGATCTTGGCGGAGCCGAGCAGGGCGACACCGGCCAGCCAGGCCGGGGGCAGGAAGCTGGCGAACAGGACGGTGCGGCCACTGATCTCGAGCGCGCGCTGTAACCGGATGACGTTGCGGATATAGCGCGCGTCCGCCGCGCCGCGGGAGGATTCGATCTCCCGGCGGATCGCATCGAACTCCGCACCTAGAGCTTCGACATCCGCTGCGGTGAGGTGCGCGTATTCCTTGACATCCGAGATCGCCATGGCGGCTACAGTACCGTAAGTTACGAGAGCGTAGGTTGGCGATTTTCGGGCCGAATTGTGTGAAAAGTCCTATTGCGCAATCGAGATGTAAATGTTATCAGGCGTGTCGGGCCATACGACGTGCGGCTTTGTCGCGCAGCAGGCCACGTTCGCGCACCGCGCGTTCGCCCAGTGCTCGCTTGGCCTCGCGCAGCGCCAGCTTCTCCTGACGTGCCCGTGCCTTGAGCGCCGTCTTGGCCTCGCGCAGCACTTCCTTCTCGTGCCGTGCCTTGATCTCCAGGGTGACCTTCGCATCGTGCAGCGCCGAACGCAGCCCGAAGCGCTTGCCGGTCTCCGGGTCGACTCGCAGGCTCTCGGGCAGCGAGATACCGGCGAACTTGCGCTCCGAGGAGGTCTCGGGCGCATCGTCGGCGGTGCGCTTGAGGAAGCGGTCCGGCAGTGCCAGCTTGTGGATGGTGCGGAAGGCCAGCAGGTACTGCTTGCCCAGCGACCCGGTGGTGTAGGGCAGGTCGTACTTGTCACACAGCTCGCGCACGCGCACCGCCACCTCCGAATACCGATTGCTCGGCAGGTCGGGGAACAGGTGGTGCTCGATCTGGTAGCAGAGGTTGCCGCTCATGAACGCCATCACGGGACCGGCCTTGAAGTTGGCGCTGCCCAGCATCTGGCGCAGGTACCACTCGCCCTGGGTTTCCCCGTCGAGCTGTTCGGCGGCGAACTTCTGCGCACCGTCGGGGAAGTGCCCGCAGAAGATCACCGCGTACGACCACAGGTTACGCACCAGGTTGGCGGTCGCGTTGGCCTTGAGCGTCGACTTCCAGGCCGGGCCGGTGAGCCCCGGGTAGATCACGAAATCCTTGACGACCTGACGTCCCGCCTTGCGGTAGAAGTCCATGTCGGCGGGCGAGGTGAGGGTGCCCGCCTCGACCCCGGCCAGCTCCTTCTCGATGCCGAGATCGTGCAGCGCGATACCCCACTCGAAGGTCGCGGCCAGCAACAGATTCGCGGCGGGCTGGGCCAGATGCAGTGGGCGCCACTGCTCGTCGCGCGTCATCCGCAGAATGCCGAACCCGAGATCCTCGTCCTTGCCGAGGACGTTGGTGTAGGTGTGGTGCGAGTAGTTGTGCGCGCGCCGCCACTGCGACGACGTGCCCGTCATGTCCCACTCCCAGGTGGTGGAGTGGATCTCGGGGTCGTTCATCCAATCCCACTGGCCGTGGCTCACATTGTGGCCCAGCTCCATGTTCTCGATGATCTTGGCGACCGAGAGCATCGCGGTACCGCCGAGCCACGCCCACCGGTTACGGCTGCCGAACAGCACCGCGCGACCGGCCACCTCGAGGGCGCGCTGGGCCGCGATCGTGCGCCGGATGTACTTCGCGTCGCGTTCGCCACGCGAGGTCTCCACCTCTCGGCGGATCGAATCGAGTTCTTTCCCCAGGGTCTCGATGTCGGCCGCCGTCAGATGGGCGAAGGCCTGGATATCGGTGATGGCCACCGGGGGTCCTCCTGTGTTTAATAGCGGCTGGCGCCGCGGGTTTTCGGCCTCGTAACCTCGATCTTCCCTCCCTGCGGGCACTCCTTCGTCGCACCCACCGGGGGAGTCCAGATCGAGGCGGCCGAAAACCGCGGCTGCGCCGCGAAAAACTCGGCGCTCACTGGCTGTGTCCTGTGAGTGGTCCTAGCGGGTGCCCTCGAGAGTTGATCGAAGTGAGGGGCCTAAGCGATTGCCGTCGGTCAAGGTTATGGCCGACGCCTACTTCGAGGGTACCCGCTCCCCGGTTCCGCAACCGGTTAGATGTCCAGCGTGCAGTCGCCCGCGGCGGCGGAAATGCAGGTTTGGACCTTGTCGCCGGGTTGACGTTCGTCACCGTTGCGCAGATCGCGGGCGTGTCCGGCGGACAGGGTGACCACGCAGGTCTGGCAGATGCCCATCCGGCAGCCGAAGGGCAACTGCACGCCGACGGACTCGCCTGCTTCGAGCAGGCTGGTGGCGCCGTCGACGGTGAGGGTGCGTCCGGTGGTGCCGAAGGTCACGGTGCCGCCCTCGCCGACCGCGGAGCGTTCCACCTCGAAGCGTTCGATGTTCAGCTTGTCGGCCACACCGGCGCTCTTCCAGTGGTTCTCGATCGCGTCGAGCATCGGTGCGGGTCCGCAGGCCCAGGTCTCGCGTTCGCGCCAGTCGGGGTAGAGCTCGTCGAGGCTGGCCAGGGAGAACAGGCCCTGCGCGTCGGTGAGCTGCAGGTGTGAGACGAAGCTGGGGTGCTTGTCGTGCAGGGCGCGTAGTTCGGCGCCGAACATCACGTCGGCGTCGGTGGGCGCGGAATGGACGTGCACCACATCGTGGACGCCGTCGCGACGGTCCATCGTGCGCAGCATCGACATCACCGGGGTGATACCGCTGCCCGCGGTGAGGAACAGCACCTTCGCCGGCGGCGGCTCGGGGAGCACGAAACCGCCCTGCGGCGCGGCAAGGCGCACGATGGTGCCCTCGGCCACTCCGTTGACAAGGTGGCTGGACAGCTTGCCCTCTGGCATCGCCTTCACCGCGATGGAGATGAGTCGCTTGCCGCCCTCGCCGGTCCAGTCGGGCGGACAGGTGAGCGAGTAGGAACGCCAGTTCCAGCGGCCGTCGATCAGGATGCCGATGCCGATGTACTGCCCGGGCCGGTACTTGAAATCGAAGCCCCAGCCCGGCTTGATCACCAGGGTCGCCGAGTCGGCGGTCTCCTTGCGCACCTCGACGATGCGCCCACGCAGCTCGCGCGCCGACCACAGCGGGTTGGCCAGGTGTAGGTAGTCGTCGGGCAGCAGGGGAGTGGTCACCCGGGCTACCGCGCCACGCAACACGTTCAGCTTGCCGCCGCGGTCAGCGACCTGCGCCGCCGGTGCTTCGAGCCATTCCCGGAACTTATTGAGGACCATTTGCTGCGATTTCTCCCTGTCGTGCATTCGAGTCACCGTGGGGTGACTCGCTCGCAGCAAGGTTACGGCATCGTAGGTTCAGCGCCAGTTGTGAACAGTGAGCAACCGCGCCGACCCGCGACAAACAGTTGTTACAACAGCTCGAGCAGGAACGGCACTTCTTGGGGTGCGTACCAGGCGAGCTGGTGGTCCTCGGCGTCGCCGAGCACGAATTCGGCGTCGGTGTCGCCGAGGTCGGCGGCGTCGATGACGTCCACGGCCTTGGCCACCTGCGGTTCGGCATCGGCCAGGTCCACGTGAACCGCCGCGATCTGCTTGAAGGTGACCGGCCCCGACAGCTTCACCACGGCGTCGTCGAGATCGGGCCGCAGTTTCGCCCCCGGCACATCCGCCGCGATCACCGCGCGCCGATACACGGGGCTGCCCGGGTCGGTCGCCGCGCCTTCGTTGTCGACGACCTCGTCGAGCCCGTCGCGCTCGGCGCCGATCAGCCGCATGGAGGCCCGTGCGGCTTCCTGCATCGCCACTTCCGCGAGCTCCTCGTCGTCACCGGCGGCGTAGGCCTCGCGCAGGGCGGGCGTCACGGCGAACGCGGTTCCGCCGAGCGGGAACAGCTCCTGGTCGTCGACCAGCTGACGCAGGATCGGGATCGTCGCGGGGATATAGACGCGCATCGTGTCGTTCTCAGAGACAGGCACCGAGCAACTCCTCCATCGATTCGTGCACCGAGGCCGCGAGGACATCGATGTCGGCCATGGCGTCGCGGTCGGCGTTGAGTCCGTAGAAGACCTGACCGTCGTACGAGGTGAGTCCGAAACTCAACGTCTGATTGCGCAGCAGCGGCGATACCGGATACATCTCCAGCATGCGCGCCCCGCCGATGTACATCGCGGTCTGTGGTCCCGGCGCGTTGGTGATCACCAGATTGAAACTGTTGTCGGCGAAGGTACTCGCCGCCCGCACGCTCATCGCGTGCAGGCTCGCGGGCGCGAACCCAGCCAGGTGCACGAGCGTGCGCGCCCGCACCCCGCGACGCGTGCGGCCCGCGGCCTCGGTGGCGTGCGAGATGTGCGAAAGGCGCATCGTCGGATTCGGTTCGCCCACCGGCAGATCGATGAGAAACGAGGAGACCTCGCTGGCCGGGGTCAGCTGGTTGTCGCCGTCGACGTAGACCGACATCGGCACCACCGCACGCAGATTGGTCGACTCGATCAGCGCCTCGTTGCGCGAGAGCAACCAGTTGCGCAGCGCCCCGGTGACCACCGCGAGCACCGTGTCGTTGATCGAGCAGTCGAAATGGCGGCGGATCGTGCGGTAGTCCTCGAGATCGGTGCGCACCACGTCGAAGCGCCGGCTGCGTGAGGTGCGGGCGTTGAGCGGGCTGTCCGGCGCCGCGCCCGAGGTCGCCGCGCGCACCACATTGGCCGCGGCCTTCACCGCCATCCGCGTGCCGCGCACCACCCCGAAGGCGTTCGATCCGGCATCGCGCATCACGCTGTAGGCCTCGCGCGGCTGCGCGGCCAACTGCGACAGTGCCCCCGCCAGCAATTCCACATCCGACGGTTCGCGCGGCGCCCGCCAGGCATCGTCGGCCAGTTCGCGCGGTAAGGGCGAGTTGTCGAGGATCACGTGACCGATCTCCAGGGCGGTGTCACCGTCCACCAACGCCGAATGCGACTTGGTGAACACCGCGGCGCGCCCGTCGGCGAGCCCTTCGATCAGATACATCTCCCACAGCGGTCGCCCCTGGTCCAGGGGGCGTGACGCGAGCCGGGCGACCAGGTCGTAGAGCTGTTCGTCGCTGCCGGGACCTGGCAGTGCGGAGCGGCGGATGTGATAGCTGATGTCGAAGCGACTGTCCTCGACCCAGACCGGCCTGCCCATCGCCAGGGGGATCTCGCGCACCTTGCGGCGATAGCGCGGCACCATCGGCAGCCGGGATTCGACCAGGTCGACGAGCCGCTCGTAGTCAAGGACCTGGCCCGATGCGTCAGGGGAGGAGTTGTTCAGGATCGCGAGAGAGCCGATGTGGATCGGATTGCTGCTCGATTCGAGCCGGTAGAACGACGAGTCCTGCGGCGTCAATCTCGTGATCACGCGCTCCGATACTCCTTCCGGTGCCGTAGCACGCAACGCGGGCGCATGGCGCTGATCGCCGCACGCGCTACATCCTACGTCACGGCAGTTCAACAGCAGTGCCGGGCAACGAGGCTCGCCGAGCGTCGTGACCTGGGGCAATGAGTGCGCCGGTACGTCGGGCACGGGTCCGCGCCGCCGGGTACGGTGGTCTGCGGACTACCATCGCCGTTGAACACAACTCCGACCAGAGGACTGACGAGACCCGTGCCTGCGCTGACACTGACGAGGTTGCTACGGATTGGTGAAGGTCGCATGGTCAAGCGGCTCTCGAACCTCGCCGATGAGGTCATCGCGTACGGCGACGAGATCGAGTCGTTGACCGACGCCGAGCTGCGCGCCAAGACCGATGAGTTCCGCGAGCGTTACGCCGCCGGTGAAACCCTCGACGACCTGCTGCTCGAGGCCTTCGCCGTGGCACGTGAGGCGTCGTGGCGAGTGCTGAACCAGAAGCACTACAAGGTCCAGATCATGGGTGGCGCCTCGCTGCACCTGGGCAACATCTCGGAGATGAAGACCGGTGAGGGCAAGACCCTGACCTGTGTGCTTCCCGCCTACCTGAACGCGATCTCCGGCGACGGCGTGCACGTCGTCACGGTCAACGACTACCTCGCCAAGCGCGACTCCGAGTGGATGGGCCGCGTGCACCGTTTCCTCGGTTTCGAGGTCGGCGTGATCCTCGGTGGCATGACCCCGGCCGAGCGCCGCGTGGCCTACAACGCCGACATCACCTACGGCACGAACAACGAGTTCGGCTTCGATTACCTGCGCGACAACATGACCCACTCCCTGGACGATCTGGTCCAGCGCGGTCACAACTTCGCCGTGGTCGACGAGGTCGACTCCATCCTCATCGACGAGGCCCGCACCCCGCTGATCATCTCGGGCCCTGCCGATGCCTCCTCGAAGTGGTACGCCGAGTTCGCGCGCATCGCGCCGCTGCTCAAGAAGGATGTCCACTACGAAGTCGACATCAAGAAGCGCACCATCGGCGTGCACGAGGCGGGCGTTGAGTTCGTCGAGGATCAGCTCGGCATCGACAACCTCTACGAGTCCGCGAACTCGTCGTTGGTGAGCTACCTGAACAACGCGATCAAGGCCAAGGAGCTCTACCAGCGCGACAAGGACTACATCGTCCGCGACGGCGAGGTCATCATCGTCGACGAGTTCACCGGCCGCATCCTGGTCGGGCGCCGCTACAACGAGGGCATGCACCAGGCGATCGAGGCCAAGGAGAAGGTCGAGATCCAGCCGGAGAACCAGACCCTGGCCACGATCACCCTGCAGAACTACTTCCGCCTCTACGACAAGCTGTCCGGTATGACCGGTACCGCCGAGACCGAGGCCGCCGAGCTGCACGCCACCTACAACCTCGGCGTGGTCCCGATCCCGACGAACAAGCCGATGATCCGCAAGGACCAGTCCGACCTGATCTACAAGTCGGAAGAGGCCAAGTTCGCCGCCGTCGTCGACGACGTCACCGAGCGCCACGAGAAGGGCCAGCCGGTCCTGATCGGTACCACCAGCGTCGAGCGCTCGGAGTACCTGTCCAAGCAGTTCACCAAACGCGGTGTGGCGCACTCTGTTCTGAACGCGAAGTTCCACGAGCAGGAAGCCCAGATCATCGCCGAGGCCGGTCGCCCCGGCGCGGTCACGGTCGCCACCAACATGGCCGGTCGTGGTACCGACATCGTGCTCGGCGGCAACGCCGACATCATCGCCGACATCCTCCTGCGCAAGCAGGGTCTTGACCCGGTGAACACCCCCGACGAGTACGAGGCCGCCTGGCACTCCGCGCTCGAGCAGGTCAAGAAGCAGACCGAGGAAGACGCCGAAACGGTCCGCGAGGCGGGCGGTCTCTACGTGCTCGGCACCGAGCGCCACGAGTCGCGTCGTATCGACAACCAGCTGCGCGGTCGCTCCGGCCGTCAGGGCGACCCGGGCGAGTCCCGTTTCTACCTGTCGCTGGGTGACGAGCTGATGCGCCGCTTCAACGGTGCCGCCCTCGAGGCGATCATGACGCGCCTGAACCTGCCCGACGATGTCCCGATCGAGGCCAAGATGGTCTCCAAGGCCATCAAGAGCGCCCAGACCCAGGTCGAGCAGCAGAACTTCGAGATCCGCAAGAACGTGCTGAAGTACGACGAGGTCATGAACCAGCAGCGCACCGTCATCTACGGCGAGCGCAACCAGATCCTGCGTGGCGAGGACATGGAGGGTCAGGTTCAGAACATGATCACCGACGTGACCACCGCCTACGTCGACGGCGCCACCGCCGAGGGCTACGTCGAGGACTGGGACCTGGACAAGCTCTGGACCGCTCTCAAAACCCTCTACCCGGTGACCCTTGACCACAAGGAACTCACCGGCGAAACCGCCACCGGCGACGCGGGCGAACTCAGCCGCGACGAACTCCGCGAGCTCCTCCTCGAGGACGCCCACAACGCCTACGAGAAGCGCGAACAGGAAATCGACGGCCTCGCAGGCGTCGGCGCCATGCGCAACCTGGAACGCCAGGTCCTGCTCTCGGTCCTGGACCGCAAGTGGCGCGAACACCTCTACGAGATGGACTACCTCAAGGAGGGCATCGGCCTGCGCGCCATGGCCCAGCGCGACCCCCTGGTCGAATACCAGCGCGAAGGCTTCGACATGTTCGCCGCCATGCTGGAAGGCCTGAAAGAGGAATCCGTCGGCTTCCTCTTCAACCTCCAGGTAGAGGTCCAGCAGCCCCAGCCCGAAGGCGTCTCCATCGACAAGGGCCTGCGCTCCCCAGTAGGCGCCCCGGTCCAGGACGCCCCCGTCCAAGCCCCACCCGCCTTGCGCGCCAAGGGAATCGGCGACACCACCCCCCGAGCCATGAACTACTCGGGCCCCGCCGAAGACGGCCACGCCGAATCCCACTCCGACGCCCAGGAATACGGCGGCCAACAGCAATCCGGCACCCGCCGCGAACGCCGCGTAGCCGCCCGCACCGACTCAAAGGGCAAGCGCCGCCGCTGATCACGACCGGCCACGAGGGCTCCCACGGTTTTGAGTGGGAGCCCTCGTTTTTGCCCGATGGTGCATGTACTATTGCATGCATGGTTGCCTTGCAGATTCGTGACGTTCCTGAGCCGATGCGTGATCAGTTGGTGGCGTTGGCGCGGCGGCGGGGGCAGTCGTTGCAGGCTTTTCTCTTCGATCTGGTTCGTGATGAGGTTCGTCGTCAGGACAACCTCGCGGTGCTCAAGCAGTTCAGTCCGGTGACGTGGGATGTCGCGTTCGCTTCGCGGGACGTGGTGGTGGCGCTGGATGCTGAACGCGCTGAGCGTGATTCGGTGCTCGGTGGGCCGGAGATCGGGGAGTGATCGTGGTCGATGCTTCGGTGTTCGCCCATGCTCTGCTGAATCCCGACCCGCTCGGTGACAGCTGTCGTGCGGCTCTCGAAGCCGACAATCGCTGGATCGCGCCTCAGCACTGGACCGTGGAGGTTCTCTCGGTGATTCGCCGTTTCATGCGTGCGGGCACGATCAGCGCCGAGCAAGCGGCCCGAGCGGTGACGGCTGTGGAGAAACTCGACCCGGAAGTCCCGGTCACCCGCGTTCTCGTGCGCAGAATCTGGGAACTACACGACAATCTGACCGCCTACGACGCCGCCTACGTCGCGGCGGCGGAGGCCTACGGTTGTGATCTGCTCACCACTGATTCACGACTGGCGAACGCGCCGGGGGTCACCTGCACGGTGCGTGTCCTGACGGCGTCGGCGGGTGCTGCGCCGCGATAGCCGACCTCAACTCGCCCGGTGGATCGGGTGGACGCGGGAGAGGGCGCGTTTGGCTTCGGCGAGGGAGATCATCTGGTCTTCGTCGTCTATTTCGGCGACTGCCGCTTCGGCCCATTCGCGTAGGAGAGTGGAGACGCCTACTCGGCGTTCGTCGGCTAGGGATTTCAGGCGTGTATGTAAGCCGAGGGGGAGGCGGATCGACGTGGTCACCATGATGTCTTCGTTGACCGGAAGGCGTGGTGGGGCGTCGGTGGGCTCGTTGGAGAAACTCAGCCGATCCATGAAGTCGGCGAGTTCTTCTTTGCTAGACGGAAGTCCCGGCTCGCTCATGATTGGCTCCCACTTTCCCACTGCTCGAATTGCGCCAGTTCCTCGGCGCGCATCGTGCGTGCGCCGATGATCACCCACGTCCAGTCCTCCCGCTGTCGCATCACCACGATCAGCGGGCGGCCTGCTGTGGTGCGCCCCCACACCGTCAACACGGTCACCTGGCCGTCGAAGGCCGGGCGTGGCCACCGTCGTGACGCTGCGAGGACCTGCCGAACCTCGCTGGGTTCGATGCCGATCAGGTGAGCGATCGCCCAATCAGGCCACTCGAAACCCATAAGTCCATAATACTCACGTAGTAACGCCATGTGAAAGAACTGAGTTTCGAGCGGGCATCGGTTCGCTACTCTCGCGGTGACAGTTGTCGACAAAGGGGAGTGCCGCGATGGGTGAGGTGATGCGGCCGCTGTCGGCGTCGGAGCGCTGGTTCTGGCTCGTCGACCAATTGTCGCCGGCGAATTGTGTGGTCCGCTTGCGGGTGCGGGGCCCGATCGGCGCCTACCGCCTCGAAGAGGCGACGGACGCACTGCTCACAGAATTTCCCCTGCTTCGGACAACGGTGGTCGAGGGCCCGCGCTTCGCCCCGTCCGCCGACCCGCACCTGCCGGTCCTGCACCGCATGGTCGAAGACCCCGACGAGTGGCGCTCGATCTTCGACGAACAACTCGCCGAACCCATCGACCTCGCGACATCACCCGGCCGTCTCATCGATTTAGCCTGGCGTCCAGGCACTTCCGACGAACACCACGACCTGATCCTCGCCCTGTCGCACGTCCTGCTCGACGGCCGCTCGATGGCAGCACTGGTCTGGCGAATCCTCGCCTACGCCTTCGGATCTCCGCTCCCGACCGCCACCCGCGAACCGATCCCGCCCCCTGACGACCTCATCCCACCCGCGCACACCCGCCTCCTACGCTGCCTGCGCACCAACATCACCGGCCAACTCACCGCCATGGCCCGCCGCCCGACCGGCCTCCCGGGCACCCCGCCACCACTACCGATTCGCCGCACCCGCACCGTGATTCGGCACATCGAGGGAGATACTCTCGCCACCCTCCGCGCCCGCTGCCATCAGCACGGCGTCACAGTCAATGCCGCCTTGACCGCCGCCCTGGCCAACGCCCTCGGCCACCTCGCCCCCCGCTCCTCCGGCGTCGCGGGCATCGGCATCCCGGTAGACGTCCGCACCCGCCTGCTCCCACCCCCGGCCGACGACGAGCCAGGCATGTTCACCGCGGTAGTCCCCACGTTCGTCCCCTACGGCCCGACCAACTTCCTCTGGGACGCGGCCCGCGCAGCGAAAACCCAACTGACTCAACAATTAGCGAAGCACACAGACCTCACCGCCCTGGCCGCGATCCGCTACGGCTGCCCCCGCTCGATTGAATCCGGCAGACGCACAATAGAACTCATAGACCGCCGCGCCCCCTGGAACGTCACTCTCAGCAACCTCGGCAACCTGACCCCACCCGAAACCCCTGAGCCACTGGACATCACCGCGCTCACAGTCGCCGGAACGAACTCCTGCGCCAGTGCCCTGACCGTAGCCGTAGCCACCCTCGACGCCACGATGTCGATCACCTTCTGCTACGTCGACACCATGCTCCCGCGCACCACCATCGAATCCCTGGCCGACCACACCATCCAGTCCGTCACCCGCTGAGTTGGCAGCTACACGGCGACAATGTTGAGTAGCGGCCCGAGCCCCTTGAAGTCATCGGGATTTCGGGTATAGAGCGGCAGCGCATGCTGGACGGCTGTCGCCGCGATTTGCAGATCGGCGACCCGGCGGCGTGGCTTGCGGCCGATTTGTTCTACGAGCAAAGCCAGCGACCCGTAAACGTGGGCCGCGTCGACATCGAACGGGAGCGGATCGAACGACCGGACCACCCATTGAAACCGCAGTTGGCGCTGCGCCTGGCGCACCGGATCCTTGGCGGCGTGGATTCCGGCCGCGAGTTCGGCCACGCTGACGGCGCTGATCGCGGCATCAGCGGCCGCGGGCAGGCTTGATTGAACATCGCTGTAGTCGATGAGGACCGATGTGTCGAGAAGGATATGGAGTGGTTCGGCGGACTCACTCACCGTCGGGCATCTCCGGGTCGATCATCGCGTCCAGATCGGCACGCCACTGCTGATAATCGACACGCGGCAAGCGGGCACTCGTCCGCGCCAGCTCGGAGACGGGCACGAAGGTGCGTCGGACGAGCGGCTCGAGCTTGGCTACAGGGTTACCGTTGCGAGTGATGATGAAGCTTTCGCCTGCTTCGACCGCCGCGAGCACTTTTCCGCTGTCATTGCGGAGGTCGCGCTGCTGGATTTGCTTCATAGCGCAAGTGTACGCGCGAGCGCTACGCCGTGTACAGAATGCTACAAGGGCACTCAGGCGATCTGTTCGCGCACCATGTCCCGCAGGGCCGCTCGGTCCGGTTTGTTCGTGCGGCCGCTGACCGGAATTCGATCGACAACCACGATGTCGTCGGGGACGGCGGTGGTGTCGATGAGCTGGGGCAGGCGGTCGCGAAGGACTGCGGCGATGTCGCCGGACTCCGGTTCGGCGACGACGGCGAGCACGATTCGCTCGTCGCCGATCTCGTCCGGCAGGCCGACCATGATGGCTTCGCGCACTCCGTCGATCGCGACGATCGCGGGCTCGTACAGGCCGGGGTAGATGTTGGTCTTCCCCCGGATCATCATGTCTTTCTTGCGGCCGGTGAGGACAAGTTCCTTGCCGTCCCAGCGCGCGAGGTCACCGGTCGCGATCTCGGTCATTGGCTCGGTGCCGAGGTATCCGCGACAGAGATTCGGGCCGGACAGTACGAGTTCGCCGTCGTCGGCGATCCGCGCCTCCACGCCGCGCACGGGAGCGCCGAGGAGGTCGCCGTCGTGGGCGAGCTTGGCGGCGCCGGTCGCGACGGCCACCGGCAGGATCTCGGTCATGCCGTAGATGGCGAGAAACTCGGTGTCGGGCAACGACTTCTGTGCTCGTCGCAGCAGGGCTGACGTGACCGGAGCGCCACCCAGCGCTACCTGCCGTAGATTCGGCGGGGCCGGGACAGTGTCGGCCTCGATCGCGTCGAGGGCCACAGCCAGATCGGCGGGGGTGTAGAACGCGTGTGTGGCGCTGCGTAGATTCCGGGTGAAGGGCACCGGGTCGATGTGGGTGCCGAATCGTGGATACCTCGGCATCGCCCACCGGGCTCCCGCCATCAACGCGGGCAACCCCATCATGAGCTGCTCGGTGTGCAGGAAGGCGCCGGGCGCGAGACTGGTTTTGCCACCCATCGCCGAGAGTCCCGCGCTGAGCGAAGCACGGGTGTGCACAACGGCTTTCGGCTCATCGGTGGTGCCAGAGGTGAATACGATCAATGCGGCCGCATCCGGATCCGCAGCGGGCAGGGCAACCTCGCGCGCGTCACCGGTGAACCGCCGCAACGGAATCGACCCGAACGGTGTGCCGGGTACCCACACCCCGCTGTGGATGTGCCGAACATCGAGCGCGCCGAACCGCGGCAGTTCCAGCCCCTTCTTACGACCGAACCCGGCAAGCGGACCACTCGCCGCGTACAGCAGCGATTCCGTTGCCGCCCAGCCGGGTTCGACCATGTCGACACGCTTGGCGAATAGCTCAGGCCCCACGCCAGGGTCGACGAACACGATCGTCCCGCCGGCGGCAATCGTCCCGAAGATCAACAGCACCGATGACACACTCGGCCGGATCGAGAACAGCATCCGGTCACCTGGCGTGAACCCCGCCTCCCCGAGATTGTGCGCCACCCGTCGGATGGAATCCACCAGTTCCCGATAGGTGAGCGCGCGTTTGCCGACCGTCCCGAGCGCGGACGCATCCGGAATCCGTTCAGCCTGTGCGGCAAGCTTTTCGAGAAAATCGGTCACCGGTGTCCTCACCTGATATCGACGATGTCGGGCCGATACCGATGGTCGGCATACCAGGCGAGCGTCTTGCGAATACCCCAGGCGCGCACCCGCCGATTCGAGCCGTACACCCGCACGTCCCGGCGCAGACCATAGTCGGTGGTGATCGTGCGCACCGCGTTGGCCAGCGCCCGATCCTCGTGCAGGTCCTCGATCGCCGTACGTGGGAATCCACCTGCCGCACCGTATAATTCGGCGGTAATCGCCATATTGCAGCCCGGCGTCATCACATACGGTCCGAGATAGCGCGGATCCCGATTACCCGAACGCACCTTGCCGAATGTCGACGCCACTTCCAGTGCCACCCGGATGATCGTGCGGTCGATCCACGACACACCTTCGTCGGTGCGCGGAATCAACTGACCGCTGACCAGTCGCAACCCGGCATCGAACCCGGCTCTGATCCGTCGCGTCCAGTCCGGGGCGGGCAGGCAGTCGGCGTCGGTGCGCGCGAGATGGGTCGCGCCCTGCGAAATCGCGTGGCGCATACCGGTATCGGCGGCGGCGCCGGTGCCCTTCAAAGCCTCATCGATCACCACAATGCGCGGCACCGGATGTGCCGCAGCGAAGGCGCGGACCACCTCGACGGTGCCGTCGGTCGAGTTGTTGTCGACCACGACCACGGTAAAATCTGTGTCCTGTTGTGCTGCAATGGCATCCAGTGTCTTGCCGATGCCGAGTTCCTCGTTGAAGGCGGGAATCACCACCCACAGATCACTCACGCATCCTCCAGCAGTCGATCGAGCCCGCCGACCTCATCGACCCAGCGGTGGAAATTGTCCAAGCCGATCGCGAACGGCACCGTGGGCTGATAGCCCAGTTCCCGTGTGGCGCGGGAGATGTCATAGGTCGCTGATCGGGTGACCAGCGCGACCGCGTACCGCGACAGCGGGGGAGTCCACCGCTGCGCGACGGCCGGTATCCGCCACAGTGTTTCGATCGCCGCCAACGCCCCGCCCAGCACCGGCGCGGGAACCGCAACGCTCGGCCCGGACAACCCGAACCGCTCCGCCACGGCATCCATGGTCGGCCACACGGAGATCGGCTCCGCATCCGCGATGAAATACGCACGCCCGCCGATATTCTCGGCATCAAGCGCGAGCGCAACAGCGTCGACGAGATGGTCGATGTAGCACAGCGAAGCCCGAACATCGCGTCCGCCGGAAAGATCCGGTAACCGCCCCGCCCGCAACTTCGCCAGAATCTGCACGATCGGCCCATGCCGATCCCCTGGCCCCCACACCGCCCGCGGCCGCAACGAACAGGTCGTGAACTCCGGCGTATCCGCCGCCAGCACCAACTGCTCAGCGACAGCCTTGGTTTCGCAATAGCTGTTCAGAAACCGCGCCGGGTAGGGCACGGTCTCATCGATCCCGACCTGATCCCCACCGCTGGGCGCCATCAAGGCACTCGGGCTCCCGATGAACACGAACCGTTCGACCCCGGCCGCCGAAGCTTCCTGTACCAGCCGATCGGTCCCGGCCACGTTCACCGCGAAAAACTCTGCAGGCCTACCGAATTCGCCGAGCAGAGCAGCCGCGTGCGCAACGGTGCGCACCCCGGCGACCGCCGCCGCCAGCGCGCCCGCGTCGGCGAGATCGGCCACCGCCACCTCGACGCCCGCCGGTGCCGACGCCGGATCCCGCACCATCGCCCGCACCGGCACCCCGCGCGCCACCAGTCCACGCACGATCGCCCCGCCGACAAACCCCGTCGCGCCCGTCACCAGCACAGTCATCGCGCCACGCCAGGTCGCGATCCGTAGCGGGACTGAACTGTCTCGCGCCGCCGTACCTCATCAGCCGCGCGCGGGCGTGCCGATCGGGGCAGAACCGGGGAGCCGGTTCCGTCCAGCGCCCATGGTCTGAACCCGGCCCCGGCGCCGCCCGGCGCACCGATCACCGGTTGCCCTCGCCCAGCGTCTTCCACCAGGTAGCCCCGAACAGCATGGTCATCACCGCCGCACGGCGCCCGGAGATCCCCCGCTCAGCGGCCACTTTGCGGGCTGCGGGAATCTGCGCGGCATGCACCCCGACGCTCAACACCACATCGATCCAGAACGCCACCCGCAGCCACCGGGCCCGGAACGGCCGCACCACCCCGACGATCAGGAATACCCATCCGATCACCGGAATCGACCGCAAGGCCAGCACCGTCGCACGGCTCGGCACGCCCGCTGGAGTGTCGGAGGCGCGGTGTCGACCGTGCCGCGGCGGACTCACCGGATCAGGAACAACATGCAGGGAGCGCGTCACCGCACACCAACCCCTCGATAGGTCACCGCCGCGGCGGTGGGGCCGCCATCGGCGGCAACGAACAACAACGGTCGATCAGTCAGTCCCGCGTCCCGAGCGGCCACGAATGCGGCGGTCAACGCGGAAGTGTGTGCGTCCCCGGCGAATTCATCGGTTACCACCGCGCCGACGCCGAGTTCTGCGGCCAGCGCTGCGGCGAAGTCGGGCGTCGGCTTTCCGCACACCAACACCACCCGTCCGGCGTCGATGTCGTCCGCGGTCAACGCGTCACGCGCGGCGATGGCGGCGTGCTCGACCAGTTCGGCTGTCCCGGTGAGCAATTCGACCGTCAACGAAGAACGACCTTCGGCCCCCATCGCCGACAACTTCACGTATCCCTGCGGATCGGGCAGCGCGTCACCGGCACTCACATGGACTCCGCCGAATCCCGCGGCGTCGGCGTAGTTCTCGAGTACGAAAGCCGCACCGACGGACTCGAAGACGAACTCGGCATCAGCCCGATCGGAAGGATGCGCGTCCCCCGACACGACCACCACGTGTCCCGACGGCAGATCGGCGAGCAGCGAAGCAGCCACCCCGATCGCGTTCACCACCCCGCAGGCCCCGTTCATCAGATCGAACGACAGGCACGGCACATCACCGCGCCGATAGTCCAACCCGACCCCCGCCGCCTGCTGGATCAGCGCCGCGACCGCCGGTTCCACGAGGTTCGCGTCGCGATAGACCCCCACGTTGATCAGCGCGTCGACCTGTTCGGGCCGACAACCGGCCCCTGCGAGCGCGTCACGTGCGGCGTCTGCCGCCTGTCCGACCGAGCTGACCCCGCCACTGCGTGTCGTGGCCGAAGAAATGATGATTCCCATACTGTCCTATACCCGCAGATCGCCGATTGTCACCGACAAGAATCCGGCGACCACCCCGGAAGCGGCCGGTACCAGCAGTACCTTCGACCCCGGCGCGATCAATCCCTGCCGCAATGCATCGTGCAACACCACGAAATGCGAGGTCGACGCGGTGTTGCCGTATTTTTCCAGCACCGCGAGCCCCGGCGGCATCGCCGCGTCGAATTCGCGCTCGGCGATCTTGTTGATCAATTCCACGGCAGGCCCGCTGAATTGGTGATGGATCAGGTAGTCGTAGCCCTCCTCGGCGAAACTCGATCCGCGCGCGGCGAGGAACTCCTGTTGGCGTGAGGTCCACAGCAGATACCGGGACTCGTTGTGCATCGCCCGGTTGTCGGTATAGAGCGCGACGCCCGGCCCCTGATCGCTGGGCATTCCGAGGCACAGCTTCGCGAAGGCGGCACTGGTGTTGAGTTCCACGTAGTCCAGGCCCGGCCCGTCGGTGCCGTCGAGCACCACGGCCGCACCGGCGTCACCGACGGTGAGCGAGGCGAACTGCGGGTCGTACTTCTGCGAGATCTCCCGTACTGCCGTATCGGCGATCGGTGTGATGCATTCCCCCGACACCACCATGCCGCGCCGCACCGTGCCAGACCGAATCATCCTGTCCAGCACCAGAACTCCGGTCATCAGCCCGGCACACGCATTGGACATATCGAAATGGATCGCGCGCGTTGCCCCGAGCGCGGTGCGCAGCATCAGGGCGAACGACGGCTCCATGCAGAAGTCCTCGCCGCGGGTCCGGGTGATCGAGCAGGAGATGATCACATCCAGGTCGACGGCGTCGTAGCGGGAATTGTCGAGGGCGCTGCGGGCAGCGGCTGAGGCGATGGTGAACGAGTCCTCGGATTCGCCGCGCACCCTGCGCGCCTTGACCCCGCTGACCTTCTCCAGATCCAGCGGCGCGTCGACGGCCAGCTGTGCCAGCAACTCCGCCGTGGTCACTTCCCTGGTCGGCAGGTACGCGCCGAGGGCTTCGATTGTCGATCTCACCATGCTCGTTCACTTCCAGATATCGCCTGATGCACAGATCACCACCAGCGCATCTCGCCGATCCTAGCCACAGACCTTCACTAATCGGACCCGCTCGATTAGATTCTGCCGGGGTGTGGAGCACTGCCCGACGCCATGAACTCACCCTACTCGCCGCAGGTCAACCCTGGTTGCCTGGATTATTGCTGCTGGGAAGGTTCGCGCGGCCGATCCGCAACGTGCCCAAACTCGGCTGGTTCGTCGCCGATCCGCTGGTGGCCCGCCAGATCTACAACGACAGCACCCATTTCAGCATCGTCTCCGAGGGTGCGGCCGGGCACTGGTGGGCGCAGATCATCGGCGACTGGGTCGAGGACCTGTTCGAAGGCCCCGGCCACACCGACCTGCGGACCAAGGTGCGCGACCTGTTCACCCTCACCCACACCGACGCCCTTGTCGCCCGGGTGATCGGCCCAGACCTGGCTGACCTGCGCGAACGGCTCGCCGCGGGGGAGACCGTCGATATCGCCGCCCGCGCGCAGATCCTGGTCGGCCGCAGCGTCTCCGACCTGGTCGGCATGCGGCCCACCGACATCGCCGCGGCGATCGGCGGCGACGACAGCGAAGATGAGGACGCGCTGTTCCTGCGGCTGTTCCATCACGTAGAAGAGCTGGTCAACCTGGGTTTCGGCACCATGGCATCGACCACCCTCGATCCGGTCGCGGTGGCCCGCGCCCGTGAGCTGGCCGGTCAGCTCGCCGTCAATGTCCCTGCCGCGTACGCCCGCGCCGACCCCGACACCACATTGGGCCGCTGCCGTGAGCTGGGCCTCGACGTGGAGCACGCGGGCGGCCTGGCGATCCTCATGGCCGTCGCGGGCACCGACACTCTCGCCAGCGCGATGACCAGAATGGTCGCGATCATGCACGACACCGACCAGCACCGCGCCCTGCTCGCCGCCCCCGACCGCCTGCCCGACGCGGTGCGCGAGACCCTGCGCGTCACCAGCCCGGCCTACCTCGTCGGCCGCTCGGTCACCGCGGACGTCCGGGTCGCCGATCGGGATCTGCGCGCGGGCGAGCACGTCAAGATTCTCACCTGGACCATCAACAACGCCGCGGGCGAGTTCCGGGTCGACCGCGACTACAACCCCGAAACCCGACAGCTCTGGTTCGGCGGCGGCCGTCACCTCTGCCTCGGCGCGCAACTGGTCCACTCCGAACTCACCGCTCTGCTCGAGGCGCTCACCGCGGCGGGTCGTCCGTGGGAGATCGTCGAACGTCGGTACCGCCGAAAGGTTTTCATCCCCACCTACGAAACCCTGCGCATTCGCCTCGTGCGCTGAACTACGCGTCGTTCACCGGCTGGACCAGCCGCAGTCGTCGCGAGAGATCGGAGACGAACACCCGCTCCGGGTCGACCTGATCGCGCACCCGGCGCCATTCGTCGAGTCGCGGGTACATCGCCTCGACCATCGCGGGTGAGGTTCGCGATTCCTTCGCGAAGTAGAGCCGTCCGCCCGCCGCCCGCACCCGCTCGTCGAGGTCGGCGCAGAACCGGTCGAGTCCGCTGGTCAGCGGGAAATCCAAGCTCAGCATGTATCCGGGATGCGGCCACGACAGCGGTGCAGGATTGCTCGGGCCCATGCGTTTGAATACGTTGAGGAACGAGTGGTGCCCTGATTCAGCGATCGCGCGCACCGCGTCGGCCAGTTGCTGCTCGGCACCGAACGGCATCGAGAACTGGTACTGCAGGAACCCCCGCTTGCCATAGGCCCGATTCCATTCCCCGAGCAGGTCGAGGGGGTGGTAGAACTGCGTCAGATTCTGGATGCGACCGCGTGCCTGCCGGGGAAACAGGCGGTGGGCGGCCTCGGCGGCGATGCGGGTGGTCACCGAATTGACCATTCCGTTCGGGAAGATGTCGGGCACTGTGAACAGCTGTGGCGCATCGAAATTCAAGGGTCGGCTGCGTAGTTTCACCGGCAGCTGGTCGACCGTCGCCAGCGACCCACGACTGAATCCGGCCCTGCCGAGCTTCGCGCCGGTGGAAATGGTGTCCGGCACCGACATCGAATAGTCGTAGCCGTCATCGGAACCGCCGGTCAGCAATTCCATCGTCTCGTCGAGATCGCGCGTGCGGTCGTTGTCGACGATGAAATACGCGGTCTCGGTGTGCTTCAAGCGAACTCGGGCGCTGACGATGATGCCGGTGAGGCCCATCGCGCCGACCGTCGCCCAGAACAGCTCCGCCTCAGCGCCTTCCGGGGTCAGCGTGCGCACCGATCCGTCGGCGGTGAGCAGGTCCATCGACAGCACATGATTGCCGAAGCTGCCCTGCGAATGATGGTTCTTCCCATGGATATCCGCGCCGATCGCGCCACCGATGGTCACCTGCCTGGTGCCGGGCAGCACCGGGATCCACAGCCCGAACGGCAGCGCCGCCTTCATGAGCGTGTCCAGGCTGACGCCCGCGTCGACCTCGACGATCCCGCTGTCGGGGTCGATGCTGTGGATGCGATCCAGCGCGGTCATGTCGACGACCAACCCGCCCGCGTTCTGCGCCGGATCGCCGTAACTGCGCCCGAGGCCACGCGCGATCACCCCGCGCGGGCCCGCGGTCCGCACCCGTTCGGCGATCACCGCGACGTCGGGCGTGCGGAGCACTTCAGCGACGGTCGGTGCGGTGCGCGCCCAACCGCTGAGACTGCGGCAGCCGCTGACTGGATTCTCCTGCGTGAATGTCACAGGGGCTCACGCTAAAACGGTTTCCTGTGTGCAACCTGAGGTAATCGTGCGGTTATTGCGGAGATGCTCGCTGGGTGGTGAGTACGCCCTCGTGCATGGTCGCGATGCGGGTGCAGGCGGCCGCGAGGAGGGGTTCGTCGTGGCTGATCAGCAGGACACCGAGATCGTCGGCGGCGTGGGTCATGACCAGGCGAATGATGGTGGCGGTGGTGGCCGCGTCGAGCATCGCGGTGGCCTCGTCGAGGATCAGGTAGCGGGGATTCTGAGCGAGGGCGCGAGCGAGGCAGGCGCGCTGGAGTTGGCCGTCGCTGAGGGCGTGTGGGCGGCGGTCGAGCAGGTCGGGGGTGAGGCCGACGGTGGTGGCCAGCGCCGCCAGGTCGGGGACCGTGGTGCGGCGGATGCGGGCGGGTTCGGCGATGATCTGGGCGACGGTGAAGTGGGGATTCGTTGCGGCGCGGGGGGATTGGAAGACCATGGCGATGGTGCCGCGAGCTCGTCGGGGTGGGTGTCCGTCGACGGTGATCGTGCCCGAAGTGGGTGTGAGCAGCCCGGCCATCGTCCGTGCGAGAGTGGTTTTCCCGGAGCCTGAATCACCGGTGATCCCGACGATCTCGCCCGGGGCGACCCGCAGGTTCACGTCGCAGATCACGGGTTGTGTGCCGTAGCCGGCGGTGAGGGAGTCGGCGATCAGCATGGGGGCCTCAGTTGGCGAATCACGCGCTGCCGCTGTGGAATCAACTGCGTGGGGCCGCCCGCGTAGGGGCAGATCTCGGACAGATTCGTCAGCGCGCGCGGGGGATGCGGGAGTGGGTGCAAGCCGCGTTCAGGTAGGGCGGCGAGCAGGTCTCGGGTGTAGTCGTGCCACGGATCGTCGAGTACCTGCGCGCCGGGGCCGACCTCCATCAGACGGGAGGCGTACATGACCGCGACGGTGTCGGCGATGTCGGCGCGGATCAGATGCCCTAGATCGTGGGTGATCAGCAGCACGGCGGCACCGTGATCGGCGCACTCGCGCAACAGTTTTCCGATCTGATCGGTGCGTGCGCGGTCGAGGCCGGAGGTGGGTTCGTCGGCGATGATCACCTCGGGGTCACCGGCCAGTGCCGCCGCCACGGCTGCCCGTTGCGCCATGCCGCCGGAGAGTTCGTGCGGGTACAGGTCGAGTGCGGTGGGGGACAGGCCCGCTCGTTCGATGAGGTCGGCGGGGGTGTGCGCGGTGCCGAGCGCGGAGATCGCTTCCGCGAGTTGGGAACCGATGGTCCGTACGGGGGTGAACGAGGTGCTCGGCGATTGCGGGACCAGGGCGATACGGCGGCCGCGGTAGGAATGATCGCCGGCGAGGATGTCGACCGTTTCGTCGGCTGAATTCAGCACGGTCGAGTCGGTGCGTTCGCGGGCGCGCGGGTCTCGGTCGGCGTGCACTGCTGGAAGGCGGGTATCGGTACTGTCCGTGCGCACCCGGGAACGGTCGGTCCCGAGCGCACAGCGATCACTGCCCGTGCCTCGTGCGAGCAGGCGGATCGTCCCGGTCGTGATGGCGTCGGGAGGCAGCACGCCCATCACCGCACTCGCGACAATCGACTTCCCGCAACCGGACTCGCCGACGAGCGCTGTTATCGCGCCCGCCTCGATGTCGAGGGACAGATCAGTGACCGCGTGCACCACATCGCCGCGGCCCACCGGAATTCGCACGGTCAGCGCGTCGATCGACAAGCGCTTCATCGCGGCATCCTCGACGGTTTCGGCGGAGCGAGCAGCCCGCGCAGCGACGACCCCGCGACGGCGACCGCCACCGTCGTCAGCACCAGGAATCCCGCCGGGAACACCAGCGTCCACCACCCACCCAGCAGCAGCGACGTGCGCGCTTCCTCCAGCAGCGTGCCGAGGCTCGGCTCGTGCGGCGGCAACCCGAACCCGAGGAACGACAACGTCGACTCGTGCCAAATCGCGTGCGGCAGAAGCAGAACCACCGCGATCAATGCCTGCGGGGCGACAGCGGGCAGCAGATGCCTGACCAGCAGATGCGTGCGACTCGCACCTGCTAGCACCGCCGCGGACACGTATTCGCGCTCGCGCAGACTCAAACTCTCCGCCCGCACGATCCGCGCCACCTGCACCCAGTGTGTGAGCCCGATCGACAACACCACCGCCACCGCGTTCCCCCGGAACAGCGCCACGATCACAATCCCCAGCAGCAGATGCGGCAGCGCGTTCGCGGTATCGGCGAACCGCATCACCACCCGATCCACCCACCCGCCGACCAGCGCCGACACCGCACCGACCAGCACTCCGATCACCGTCGACACCGCCGCCGCACACGCCGCGACGAGCAGCGAGGTCCGCAGCGCCGCCGCGATCCGCACGAACAACGACCGCCCGGCCGAGTCGGTCCCGAACCACCACTGTCCCGACGGCGCCTGCCGCGCGCTCGCGAAATCGGTCAGCCGCTCGTCGACCCCGTCGACCCACGGGACGATGACCGCGTACAGCACGACCGCGAGCAGCACTGATAGCGCTGGAGCCAACCGTCGCCGTGCTGATCCAGGCGCACCGGCGCGAGTAATACCGCCGCGTCGGGTGAAACGCTGCGCTGTGCCGCGCGTTCGGCCTTGCGAGTTGACGTCGCCAGTCCCGTGCAGCTCGAGCGGTGCGCCTTCGCGGGCTGTGGCTTCCGCCGCGCTCGGCTGCCTACGCTCACCCATCAGCGCGCACCCGGGGATCGAGCACGACTACCGCGACATCGGCCAGCAGCGACCCGACCATCACCGCGCAGGTCGTACCGACGGTCAGGATCGCCAGCAACGCCATGTCCAGATCCTTCGCCGACTGCACGAACGCCCCCGCGATCCCCGGCCACGAGAAGATCTCCTCCACCAGCACCGCCCCCACGACCACTTCCGGCAGTCGCGCGCCGAGGATCGTCACGAACGGCGCCAGCGATGACGGCAGGATGTGCCTGCGAGTGATCGTCGCAATGTCGATCCCGCGCGTGGCAGCGCCGACCACGAAGTCCTCACCGCGATTGCCCGACACCGATTCCCGCACGGCCAGCAGCAACCACGGCACCTGCGAGACGGCCAACGCGGCGGCGGGCAACACGAGATGTCGCGCCACCTGCCCGAACCCGACCTCGGCCCCGGCATCGGTGAGCCCCGCAGGCGGCAACCAGCCGAGTCCGACCGCGAACACCGCGATCGCGGCGAGCGACACGACGAACGGCGGCAGGCCCTGCATCACCACGCACGACGCGGTGACCACCCGATCGATCAACCCACCGCGATGCATCCCCGCCCAGACACCCGCCCCGAGAGCGACGGCGATCGCCACACTCATCGCGACGAGGACCAGCAGCACGGTCCACGGAATCCGTTGGGCGAGCAATGTACTCACCGGCTGAGCGAACCCGCGCGAAGTCCCGAGATCGCCGCTGAACAGGTCACCGATCCACCGCCCGTACAGCTGATACCACGACGCGTCCAGCCCGAGTTGCTCCGTGAGCACCGCCCGATCCGCGCCGCTCGTCGTCTCGTAGCGGGCGCCGAGGTAGCCGACCAGCGGATCGAACGGCGACACCGCCGCGGCGGCGAACAGGGCGGCCGAGACGGCGGCGAGCACCGGAATCAACGTCACCAGCCGCCACCCGATCATCGCCCGGAGGCCGCGCCCACGAACACGACTCCGTCCCATCAGCGGGTCCAGGTCTGTAGCGACCACCAGGGACCCCAGGTGACGCCGTGCGCGTGCGGCTCGAGAATCGGCCCCGACATCGTCCAGGACGACTCCTTCACCACATAGGTGTGATCGAGATGCACCAGGAACACGTGGCTCGGCGCCTCGGCGTAGAGGCTCTGCACCTTCCGATACGCGGCGGCCCGCACGGCGGGATCTGTGCTGCGCCTGGCGGTTTCGAGTTGGGCGTCGATCGCGGGGTCCGCGTGCCTGCTCGCATTGTCGTACGGGCTGCCCGCGCTCGGGTCGAGCAGAGGTGAGTGCAAGGTGTTGTAGGTCTGGGTGTCGGGGTCGTAGGGCTCGCTACCGCCGCCGAGCAGGATGCCCGCCTGCGCGATACGTGGCTCGATTCGATCCCAGGACAGCGCCTCGAGGTCGACCTCGATACCCACGCGTCGCGCATCGGAGGCGAAAGCCAATGCGAGATCACGACGCAACGTGTCGGTCGAGTTGTACATCACCGTGAACTGCGCGCGCACACCATCTTTCGCGCGCACACCATCGGCGCCTGCTTGCCATCCCGCGCTGTCCAGGATCTGCTCGGCGCGAGCGCGATCAAAAGCGAAAGTGACTGCCGGGTTGTGGGATTCGCCGTACACGTCGGCGAGCGGCGTATAGGCGGGGCGTCCGTATCCGCCGAGAATATTGTCGATCATCGCCTGGCGGTCCACCGCGTAGTTCATCGCCAGCCGCACAGCGGGGTCTCCGGCCACGGGATCACCCTCGGGCATCGACACCCCACGCCAGTCGGCGGAAGTATTGGCCTGCACCGGCATTCGATCGCCGAAAGTGGCAGCCAGCAAGGGGGGCAGTGACGTTCCGTCGAGCTCACCGCTGGCCATCCGCTGCGCACGGGTGTTGTCGTCGGGTACGTAGAGCACCGTCAACTGTTTGACCGAAGGCGCACCACCCCAATAGCTTTCGTTCGCCTCGAAGATCGCCCGCGCCGGCTCCAGCCTGGTGAGTCGATAGGGCCCGGTGCCGATCGGGGCGGAATTCAGCGGCGATTCGGTCGCGGGCCCAGGCTTCGCGACAGCCTCCGACGGAACGATCCCGATCAGCAGTTTCGTTCCGAATGCGGCATAGGGATGGCGCAAGGTGAACCGCACCGTCAGCGGATCGGGGGCCTCGACCCGGTCGATCATCGAGAACGACGACCGTACCTCCGAGGCCGAGGCCGGATCCAGAATCGCCCGATAGGTCGCCACCACATCAGCCGCATCGAACGCCGACCCGTCACTGAATCGCACGTCCGGCCGCAGCGGCGCCGTCCACACGGTCGCCTCGGCATCGGGTGTCGGCAACGCGGTCGCCAGCGCGGGGGCGAAACCGGGCACGCCCGCACCACCGGTCAGCCGGAGCAATCCGTCGTAGACCTTGGCCTCACCGGCCGCCCCGTACCCGGCGACCGGGTTGTATCCGCCGAGTTCATGGGCATCGGCCAGGACCAGGGAGTCGGTGGAGGCGCTGTCGGGCGCACCGCACGATGTCAGCGCGACCGTCAACGCCATAGCGAACAGCGGCCGAACGCGCATTCTCCGACATCCCAACTCATGTTTATCTGAACAGATGAACAGATAATAGTCGCGGGCGGTGCCGCCGTGTCCACTCGGCGATTAAGCTGGGCACCGCCATGGGAGAACCACGCACACTGCACGGGTCGCCGGTCGAACTCGGCCGTCGCGCGATCGGCGACGTCGAGATCAGGGAATGGGCGCAACGCTTCGACCTGCTGTCCGACCCCGGCCGCCTGGAAATCCTGCTGTGCCTGCACCGCTCACCCGGCATCAGCGTGGGCGAGTTGGCCGCCGCGATCGGCCGCAACGAGAACGCGATCTCCCAGGCTCTGCGCGTCCTACGCCACGAAGGTTGCGTCACCTCGAGTCGTGAGGGCCGCACGGTCACCAACCGGCTCACCGACCCGATCATCCACGACATTCTCCACACGATCGGCGCTCAACACTGACGCGAGCCCTGGCCGGTTCCGCGGCGGTGGTCCGGTTTCGAACAGCTTTGTGCCGCAACCGACCCTAGCTGTAGCCGGGGCGGACGATCATGAGGACGACCACGGCCGTCCAGAGCAGGTTGTAGATGCCCGCGAGCATCGACAGCATGCGCAGGCGTTTGCCGTCGTCGGGTTTGTCGAGGGCCTCGCGTTGGAGGGGGACGATCTGCATGGCGAGCAGTGCGCCCGCGATGGCGGTGGTGATCATCGCGGTGGTGATCCAGATTTCGTTCATCCGGCCTTGGATCGTGGCGAGCGCGATGCCGATCACCGGCACGATGATCGCCAGTTTCGCGTAGCCCCTGGTGATCCGGTGCATCGCGACCGCCACCGATTCACTGCGAATCGCTTCCGGATCCGGCCCCGTGACCGGTGCGTATCGAGGGAAAAGACTGGCGGCGACCGCTGAGCCGCCGACGAAGACGATGCCCGCCAGCACGTGCACGGACAGCAAGACGTGTTCCAACTACCGACCCCTTCCGGCCTTCAATGTGCTTGAAGCCTAGCTCGAGCTTCAGTCATATTGAAGGTCGGATTCTGTCACGCCTCGGGTCGAGGGGGGATTTCGCCGGCGAACGCGTCGACGATCGCCGCGCCGACCCGCCGCAGAATCGGATCCGATTCCGCCCCGAACAGCTGAATATCGACTCGTGCCACGGCTTTTCGGGCCTCCGCAAGCAATTCCGTTCCGGCCGCCGTCAACTCGATCGCCGACGCCGACCCGGCCCGTGCCGTACGGTCCTGCACCAACCCCGCCCCTACCAAGCCCTTCACCGCGGCATGCACACTCTGCACACTCGTCCCCGACATCCGCGCCAACTCGCTGAACGACGCCCCTGGCACCCCGTTGATATGCCCGAGCAGCCCCAGCCTGGCCACCGTCAAATCCAATGCCCCCAACTCCGCCCCCAACGCCGCCTCCACCCGCCGCGACATGGTGATCACCAAAATGCTCGGGCTCATCGCCGGCGGTCCGGGGCGTTCGTTCTCGGTGGTCACCACGCCATTTTCCCGCACGGGATCGCGATCGTCGTGTTCCGGGCGGTCTGTGACGCGAAACAGATTCGGGCCCAGCGAGTTCGCTGGGCCCGAATCCGGTGCGGGACTACTTCAGTGCGACGCGGGCTCCGTCGGAGAAGGCCGAGTCGTGGAATTCGATCGCGGCGGGGACAGTGCCGGTCGGGACGTCGAAGACGAGGATCATCGAGGTCTTGTTGCCGGGGTTGATCTCGGCGGAGAGCTGGTCGTTGACGTTGATCTCGGCGGCGGTGTCGTTGGCGAACTCACGGCCCTGGTCGTCGACCAGCTTCTGATTCGAGCCGAAGTAGCTCTGGGCGACATTCGAGGTATTGGCGACATCGACGTAGACCAGGATGAATTCACCCTGCGCGGTCTTGCGCAGGAACTCGTTGTCGCCGACGGTGGTGACCGGCGGATCCACCTTCGTGACCGTGAATCCGAACTTCCCGTCACGCACCTCCGTACCGGCGGGCGCCGCGACCGCTTTGCTCTCCTCCGCCTTGGCGACCTCGTTGGCGGCGGTGCCGATCAAAGCCGCACACCCACCGAAAAGCACGAGTACGGCGAGTACGAATCCACCGAGCACCCACGGCCACACCTTCTTCTTGCGCGGCGGCTGCGGGTAGTAAGGCTGCTGCGGGGCAACGGGATTGGGGTGCTGGGGATTGGACATGATGTTCTCCTGGTCGGTTGTTCTGTATGTCGATGACGATCACCCACATCGGCGGTCGGCGGATGTGGGATCCGCTCGTGTTGGCGGCACGACTGATCGCGGCCGGTGCAGGCCGTTCGCTGCGGGGGTGTGTGTCCGGTGATGCTTCGCGAAAACGGCTGTACTGCAACCATTTCCGCGCTCGGGAGGTGGTGTCTAGGTCATTGCCACTCCGTTGATAAGGACGCTACACCACCGCAACAGTCATGGCAACAGGGAAACAATGTTTTCAGTGTGAACCTCGGTTATTCGCATGTAGGTGCAGCGCGTTGTCAATCGACGCATGTAAGGTTTGTCCTTGACCAGAGGAGAGCCATGCCAGACTCGACGCCCACCGTCGCCGCTGCCGAAATCTCCCGGCTGGCCGGTGTCACCCGCGCCACCGTCAGCAATTGGCGGCGCCGACATGCCGACTTCCCAGCCCCGGTGCCAGGGGGATCGGAATCTCGCCCACTGTTCGACCTGGCCGAAGTGCAGCAGTGGCTGCGCGGGCACGGCGTCACCGCGGCGGATTCCCCCGTGCAGCATCTGCGCACGGTCCTGCGCTCCGAGGTGAAGCCCGAGGCGGTCGTCGGATTGATGGAGTTCGTGGCCGACCCGACCGCGAAAGCGACCGATGCGGCGCGCACGGCCGTCCGTGCGGCGATCGGCGCGGTGGGTGTGCGGCAGACCCTGGCGGTGCTGGCCGAGCGTGGTCTCGACGGGCCGAGTACCGGTGTCTATCCGACCGAACAGCCCGTGGCGGCGCTGATGGCCGACGTCCTCGCGGCCGCCGCGTCGCCCGCTCCGAAGTCGGTGCTCGACCCGTCCTGCGGTAGCGGCACGCTGCTGCTCGAAGCGGCCCGGATCGGCGCGACCAGCCTCGAGGGCCAGGACATCCTACCGGTGCAGGCGAGCCGCGCCGCCGCCGTACTCAGCACTCTCGCCCCCGAATCCGAGGCCGACATCCGGGTGGGCGACGCCTTGCTCGCCGACGCGTTCACCGACCTCGAATTCGACGCGGCGCTCTCCAATCCGCCCTATTCGCAACGTGATTGGGGTGCCGACGATCTCGCGCTCGATCCGCGCTGGGTGTATTCGATTCCCCCGCGCAGCGAATCCGAACTCGCGTGGGTGCAGCACGCGCTCGCGCACCTGCGTCCCGGTGCGACGGCGGTTCTGCTGCTGCCGCCGGCCGTCGCGGCACGCTCCTCGGGTCGGCGGATTCGCATGGAACTGTTGCGTGCCAGTGCATTACGTGCCGTGATCGCCCTGCCGCCCGGTGCGTCGACGCCCCGCCAAGTCGGTCTGCAATTGTGGGTACTGCGTCGGCCCGGCGTCGGCAACCCCACCGACACGCTGCTGTTCGCCGACACCACCCGGCTACCGAGTCATGGTGGAGACCAACCGGATTGGCAGGTGTTGGCCGAAACGGTCATCGATGCCTGGCACGCTTTCGACAAGGGTGACGCCGAGGCGGCGACCGTCCCCGACATCACCGCGGTGGTGCGGGTGATGGACGTCCTCGACGAGGATGTCGACCTCACGCCGGCGCGTCAGGTCCGCGCGGCCGTCGACCCCGGCAGTGCGTCGGCCTCCGCGCACGCCGCGATCGACCTGCTCGGTGAGAATCTCACCGAACTGCACTCCGCCGTCGATGCGGTCCGCGAATGGAATTCCACGCCGGGCACGACGTGGCGCCACGTGGCGGTCGGCAACCTGATCTCGGGCAAAGCGGTGCGCATCATCGCCGCGACCCCGGACCAAGCGCCCTCCGATGCGCCACAGCGCCCGGTCCTGACCGGCCGCGACCTTCTCGGCAGCCGTGGCCCGTCGGGCCTCACCACCTCCGGCAGCCCGGTAGGGGAACCGATCGAGGAAGGCGACGTCCTCGTCTCCCGCATCCGCGACGACCACGGCGCCGCCCAGGGCGCCCGCGTCGCCGAGGGAGCCGACATCGGCGCCGTCCCCGGCACCGGCGTCCTCGTCTTCCGCACCGACCCCACCCGCATCGACCCCTGGTTCTTCGCCGGCTTCATCGGCAGCCCCGACAACGCCGCCGCCATGTACGGCACCACCACCATCCGCCTCGACCCCGCCCGCCTCCGCATCCCCATGCTCCCCCTCCCCGACCAAAAAACCTACGGCGCCGCCTTCCGCCGCCTCCATCACCTCCGAGTAGCCGCCCACACCACCGCCACCGCCGCCCACCAAGCCGCCGACCTCATCTCCACCGGCCTGACCGCAGGCGCCCTCGAGCCTCAGCCCGAAAACAGTTCGACGTTGCTGTGAGAACCCTGGCGATTATGTCGCAGACGACATATCCTTGAGAGTGTGGAGCCGCCGTACTCGATCGAAATCGAGCCTGAAGTTCGTACCTGGCTGGAATCGCTGCCTGCACGGCACTTCTTGAAGGTTGACGAGTACGTCGGGTTACTCGCAGAGCGTGCGACGACGCTCGCTGAGCCGTTCTCCCGATATCTAGGCGACGGAGTTCGAGAGTTGCGGCCCACACTGGACGGGGCGAAAACGCGGATAACTTACTGGTTGCGCGCAGATCGGACCGTTGTACTTTTGACTGTATTCAGAAAGACCCGGGCTCGTGAGGACGCGGAAGTCGAGCGAGCAATCAGTGCGAAGCTGATATGCGAGGCGGAGCATGGGCCAGCCCATGAGGAGTTCGTTCGCGTGATCGATAAGGGAGTGTTGTGATGACCCATAGTCGATGGAGGGCTGGAGTCGGGGCTGCTGAGGCCGAGGAGGTTGCGGGCCTGCGCCACGAAATCCGGTTGGCGATGGCATTGGCCGAAGCTGTGTACCTGCGGCGAACCGAGTTGGGCTTGACCCAGACGGAGTTGGCGGCGCGGGCAGGGCTGACGCAGGCCAAGATTTCTCGTATCGAGGGATCTGATGCCGTGCCGACGCTGGCGCTGCTGGCGAAGCTCGCTCAGGGTTTGGATGCGGAACTGAATCTGGTCATAGCCGTCGACGATGCGCGCGTGAGCTTCGCTCCGCACAGCAGCGCGGCGTAGGGGTATCCCTCGGGCGTAGCGTGCGATCGGTGGTTGATTCGGCAATTCCGAGCGAGGGGCGCGCGCAGTATCGTTCGGGGGTCGGGTCGGGCGTTGGGTGGAGGTTGTGGTGGGCGAGGTTGTCGACGGGCGGTATGAGATCACCGGGGCGTTGGGGGCCGGGGGGATGGGGGAGGTGTTGTCGGGGTATGACGTTGTGTTGGATCGGGCGGTGGCGGTGAAGCGGATTGCGGTGGGGCAGTTCGCTTCTCGGGGGGATTTGGCGGGGGAGTTCGTTGCGCGGTTTCGGCGGGAGGCCAGGGTGACCGCGCGGATTCGGCATCAGGGGGTGCCGCAGGTTTATGACGCGGTGCTCGATAAGGGCGCTGAGAGTGTGTATTTGGTGATGGAACATATCGAGGGGGTGACGCTGCGGGACTATTTGTCCGGGGTGGGGGAACTGTCGATCGAGTGTGGGGTTGCCATCGCGGCGCAGATCGCGACGGTGCTGTCGCACGCCCATGTGTTGCCGGTGGTCCATCGGGATTTGAAACCGGCGAATGTGCTGGTGGCGGGCGATGGGACGGTGAAGGTGATCGACTTCGGGATCGCGGCGTTGCTCGATGGGAGTACGAGCCGGATCACCCGAACCGGATCGGTGCTCGGCACGGCGGCGTATATGTCGCCGGAATTGGTGAACGGGCAGGATGTGGGGCCTCGGGCCGACCTGTACGCGCTCGGGTGCATCATGCACGAGATGTTCAGTGGGCGGGGGGTATTCGAGGCGCGGTCGGAGTTCGACGCGCACAATCGGCATCTCTCGGACGCGCCGACGCCGTTGCGGGCGCTGCGCCGGGAGGTGCCCGCGCAGATCGAACAGCTGGTCCTGGACTTGCTGGCGAAGGATCCGGTCGACCGACCGGCGACAGCGCGCGATGTCTACGATCAGTTGCTGCCCTTCCTCCCAGGGCCGGGAACACCTGAAATCCTCTCCCCAGCAGGCTATCCCGACCCGACACGAATCTTTCGCCGTCCCAACCCGCCCGCCGACACCGCACCCGCAGCGCCTCGGCCCGCCCCGAGCAAGCCCGCAACTGGCGGCCTCGTCGACGTCGCCACCCGCTACCGCGAACTGTGCGAACTCGGCCGCTTCGCCCAGGCCGCCGAAGCGCTGGTCACCGTCGTCGGCGAGGCCGAGCAACGCTACGGCGCGCACAGCCCCCAACTCGGCGAATTGCACCGCGACATCGCCACCGCCTTCGCCCACAGCGGCGAGCACCGACGCGCCCTGGGCGAATGGGAGCGCGTGGAGGCGATCGAACTGCGGGCAGGCGCCACGTCGGGCAGCCGGATCTGGCGGGCGCGCGTCGCCGCGATCGAGTGTCGCGCCACCCTCGGCGACCTCAGCGCACCCGCCGCCGTGGACGAGCTGTACCGGCTGTTCGGTGAAGTACGTTCCGTCGAAGACGAATTCAGTCCCGATGCCGTGCATGTCCGGCTTGCCATCGCGGAAATGCTTCCCGCAGTGGGTGATCGGTCGCGCGCGGAGCGGTTCCTCGCGCAGCTGCGCACCGACCTCGCGGTGCTCAGGCCGCCGGAAGATCCAGTGCGGGTGCGCGTCGAAGAGCTAGCCGCCGAACTCCACCGCTGACCGAGTCCGCACGGACGCAGACCTGTCGGGCCCGCCGAGTATGCTCCTCGCATTCGCCGACGGGGGAGCGCGTCGGCTGTCGGTGCGGCCGGGTTCGCACGGAAGTGGAGTGGACCGGGTGCAGTGGTTCGGCAGGATCGGGTGGGTCGTCGGGCTGATAGCCGGCGTCTTCGGCGTGCTACTCGGGGCGGTCGGCTACTCCAGCGGCATCGGTAACGCGAGTACGCCCGAGATCGTCCTTGCCGTCGGATTCCTGGTCGCGGGCACCGCACTCGCGAGCGTGTCGATCTGGCAGCTCGTAGCAAGTGACCGGCACAAACGCCGAACCTTCACCCACGGCAAACAACGCTGGGATCCCGCCAGCGGTGCGCCACCGCACGGACAGCCGCCCACGCCCCAGCCCAGCTACGGGACACATCCTGGTGTGCCGCACCAGAGCTACGGCCCACCGGCACCCGCGCACCCGCGCCCGGCAACACCCGCGAACCCGTACCCGCAACCGCCCAACCCGACGCCGCCGACCCCGCACCCCCAGGCGGCGTACACCCCACCATCGGCCCCGATCGCCCCCACCGTCGCCCAAACCCCCGAATGGCAGACCCGCACGCGCACCGCCCACCACTGGCTCCCCACCGGCATCCCCTACGCGAGCGCGCCCACCGGCGTCCTCGGTTCCCCCGCCGACCTCGATCGCGACAGTTCCGCCACCATCCCGGTGCGGATCCGCGGCGCCGTCCGCGAAACCATCGCCATCGAGGGCCCGATCGAGCGGAGCCTGCTGGTAGCGCGGGTCGCACAGCGATTCGGTGTGCACAAACCGTCGGAGAAACAGCAGATCTGTGTCCTCGGTGAGGTGCCCGAATCGCTCATGCGCGCAACCTCATCGGGCGTTTTCGTCTGGCCCTCGGACCTGGACCCAGCGACCTGGCGCGGCTTCCGGTTCACCCCGCCGACCGTGTCACGGGCCATCGACACGATCTCCGCCGAGGAGATCGTCAACGCGATAACCCATGTGGCCCAACGCAACAGGCCCACCTTCGACGAGATCATCTGGGCGACCCTCACGCAATTCGGTCACGAACGCACCGGTGCCGCCGAGGACCGCCTCGAAGCGTGCGTGACGATGGCGGTCCGGCGTGGACGGCTGGCCCGTGACTCCGACGGCCGCTACCGGGCGCTGACCTAGGCGGGCAGTGCGGGCAGGGTCCGGGCGTGAGTGACCTCGGGGGAGACTGTCACGACGTCGCAGGCGGCGACGATGCGGTGGGGCAGGTCGGAGTCGAGGTGCGCCAGGCTCGGGGTGACGATCGCGGCGGCCTCGGTGGTGGTGACCACGTCGAGCAGCCGGCCGATCGGGTCGGTGGTGCGGTTGCTGAAGACCACGGTCTTGGTGAAGCGGTAGCCGAGACGCTCGGCTAGGGAACGGATCTGCGTTTCGTCCCAGGACTGAGCGACACCTGAGATGTCGCGGCGCAGGTATCCGATCGCCGGTGGCTTCATGGCCATGACGGTACCGGCGGAGGGCGCCGAGGTCGTGAACGCGAGCTGACGCGAGTCGAATTCGCAACCGGACCGTTGCTTATTTCACCTCTCCGGAGCTGCCGGACGGCTTCGACCACGAGTCATTGGAGATCAGCGCGGTCAGCAAGGTGCGAATCGCCGACACTCGACGTTCCGCGCCGGGGAGCTGGTCGAGCGCGCATTCCGGATCGGCGGGCGGGCCAAGATGGGTGCAGCCGCGCGGACAGTCCTCGATGGCACCGGCGAGGTCGGTGAACGAGGCGATCACATCGTCGGGGGTGATGTGGGCCAGGCCGAACGAACGCACGCCGGGAGTGTCGATCACCCAGCCGCCTTCGGGCAGCGGCAGCGCCACCGACTGGGTGGAGGTGTGCTTGCCCTTTCCGACCCCGGACACCTCGCCGACGGCCCGATAGGCATCGGGCACAAGACGATTCACCATCGTCGACTTGCCGACGCCGGAGTGTCCGATCAGCGCGGTGAGCCGGTGGTTCAAGATCTCGAGCACCGGTTCCATCGGGTCGTCGATGCCCGCGTAGAGGATCTTCAGATCGAGACCGTCGAAGGCGGAGGCGAATTCGGATTCGGCCACCAGGTCACGCTTGGTGAGCACCAGAATCGGTTCCAGCCCACCGGCGTACGCGGCCACCATCGCCCGCTCGACGAAACCGGTGCGCGGCGGTGGATCGGCCAGTGCCACAACGATGAACAGCTGCTGGGCATTGGCGACGACGATGCGTTCGAACGGGTCGGTGTCGTCGGCGGTGCGGCGCAAGACGGTGCTGCGCTCGGTCACCCGCACGATCCTGGCCAGGCTGTCGGGCCTGCCGGTGAGGTCGCCCACCACGTCGACCTGATCGCCGACGACGATCGGGGTGCGGCCCAGCTCGCGGGCGCGCATGGCGACGATGCGCCGGTCGGCGTCACCGTCGAGCACACACCCCCAGCGGCCGCGGTCGACGGCCACCACCATGGCGGCCTCGGCGTCGGCGTGCTGCGGGCGGGTTTTGGTGCGGGGACGCGACGACGCCTTGCCCGGGCGCACCCGGACGTCGGATTCGTCGTAGCTGGCTGAGGATCGCCCCTGGCGGCTCAGCGCGCCACCCCCTCGGTGGATAACGCGGCAGCCAGCATCTGTTCCCAGAGGGCGACGAAGGTCGGCAGGGTTTTGGCGGTGGTGCCGATGTCCTCGATCTCCACGCCGGGCACCTTCAGCCCGAGAATCGCACCGGCCGTTGCCATTCGGTGATCGGCGTAGGAGTGCCACTGACCGCCGTGCAGTGGGGCGGGCACGATCTCGAGGCCGTCCTCGGTCTCGGTGACATTGCCGCCGAGACGATTGATCTCGGCGGAAAGCGCAGCGAGACGGTCGGTTTCGTGGCCGCGCAGGTGGGCGATGCCACGCAGGCGCGAGGGCGAATCCGCGAGGGCGGCCAGTGCGGCGACGGTGGGGGTGAGTTCGCCGACATCGTGCAGGTCGATGTCGATGCCCGCCAGACGTTCCGGGCCGGTCACGGTGAGAACACCGTCGAAGATGCGGGCCTCGGCGCCCATTCGGACGAGGATCTCGCGGATCACGTCACCGGGCTGGGTGGTGCCGCGCGGCCACATCGGGATGCTCACCTCGCCGCCGGTGACCGCGGCTGCCGCCAGGAACGGGGTGGCGTTGGACAGGTCGGGCTCGATGTCCCAGTCGACGGCGCGGATCGGGCCGGGGGAAACGGTCCAGGTCCCGGCGTTGCCGGAATCGGCGGGGGTCTGCACGTTCACATCGGCGCGGCGCAGCATTTCGACCGTCATCTCGATGTGCGGCATCGACGGCAAGGACTTGCCGTCGTGGTGGACGGTGATGCCCTCGTCGAAACGGGCGGCCGAGAGCAACAGGCCCGAGACGAACTGCGAGGAACCCGACGCGTCGATGGTGACGGTGCCGCCGCGCAGCGCGCCCGTGCCGTGCACGACGAACGGCAGCGCGTCACCGTCGACATCGAGGCCGAGCTTGCGCAGGGCGTCGAGGATGGTGGACAGCGGGCGCAGCTTCGCCTGCTCGTCGCCGAAGAACGCGACATCGCCCGAGGCCAGCGCGGCGGCGGGCGGCAGGAACCGCATGATGGTGCCCGCGAGCCCGCAGTCGACGGCGGCGCTGTGCAGGGGCGCGGGGGTGATCTCGAGGATCTCGGCGTCGCCGCTGATCTCGGTGCCGAGCGCGCGCAGGGCAGCGATCATCAGATCGGTGTCGCGGCTGCGCAGCGCGCCGGTGAGGGTGGACGGCCCATCGGCCAGTGCGGCCAGGATGAGCGCGCGGTTGGTGATGGACTTCGATCCGGGCAGGGTCACGGTCGCGTGGACGGGGACCTCGATATGGGGCGCAGGCCAGAAACTCACGCCCCCATCTTCGCTTATGTGCGGTTCGAACACACCGGTGGTGCGAAGTTCGGCGTGGAGCGGGGTCGCCGTGGAGGGCATTTTGTCGGTCCCCGGGCGTATCTTGACGATTATGTGTGGACGATATGCGACGACCACGAATCCGGGCCGGCTGGCGGCTGAGCTGGACGCTGTCGACGAAACAGGGCTCGACGAGCCCGATGCCGCCGTCAGCTACAACGTCGCACCGACCACCCAGGTGCTCACCGTTGTCGAGCGGCATGAACACGGCGAGCCCGACGGCGACCCGCGCCTGCGGATCCGGCGGATGCGCTGGGGGCTGATCCCGCACTGGACCAAGGCGGCCGAGCCCGGCGTACCCGCCAAGGGCAAACCGCTGTTCAACGCCCGCGCCGACAAGGCGGCCACCGCGCCCTCGTTCCGTGACGCGGTCAAGCACAAGCGCTGTCTGGTGCCGATGGACGGCTGGTACGAGTGGCTGGTCGAGCCCGCACCGACCGGTAAAGGCAAGGCGGTGAAGCGGCCCTTCTATATGTCACACAGCGACGGCTCGCTGCTCTACATGGCCGGACTGTGGTCGGTGTGGCGTGACCGCGGCGTGCCCGATGCCGAGCCGCTGATGTCGTGCACGATCCTGACCACCGACGCGCAGGGCGAGTTGGCAGACATCCACGACCGGATGCCGTTGCCGATGCCACGCGAACACTGGGACGCCTGGCTCGACCCCGACCACCCCGCCCCCGCCGACCTGTTGCAACCGCCCTCGCGGGCCGAACTGGCGACGATCGTGGCGCGCCCGGTCTCCACGCTGGTCAACAATGTGCGCAACAACGGGCCGGAACTCCTGGTCCCGGACGGGACCTGTGACGACGAGGCCGGGCAGACCACACTTCTGTGATCGTGCCCGGCCTCACGGTCCCTACAGTGAACAGGGCACCGAATCGGTGGCGATGTTCAACCCACACTTGATGATTCCGGTGACCAGGTCGATCACCTCGGTGGCGACACCACCGCCGAGCTTCTCCGACTTCTCGGCCCGCTCGTCGGTTTCGGGCGCGGTCTTTGGCGAATTCCTCGGGGTGGTGCCCTGGCCGTTGAGCGGATAATCCGGGGTGGTGCCATGGCCGTTGAGCGGGTAGTCGCCGGGTTCGGCCTGGGACGGCGGAACCACCTGCGGTGCCGCGGTGGCGGGGGCTAACGCGGCGGCGCCGAAAGTGATTACCAGCGCACCGGACAGGGCGGCGATCGTCGAACGTGCGGACATTCTTCGCATCACATCCTCGGGTCGAATCGGTCGTACCGGACGCAGAGTGCGTCGCAGGGAATTCGGAACCAGAGCTCGCCCGGATGGTCCTCAGCTGGTGATCGGGGCGGTGACCGCCGCGCAAGCGCGCACCAGATCCGCAGGTGCCAGCTCGATTTCGAGCCCGCGTTTACCCGCGCTGCACAGCACCCGATCCCAGTCGAGCGCCGACGCGTCGACAACAGTGGGCAACTTCTTACGCTGACCAAGCGGTGAAACCCCGCCAAGCACATAGCCGGTGGTGCGCTCGGCCTTGGTCTTGTCGGCCATGCTCGCCTTCGGCGCACCGAGAGCGGCGGCCGCAGCCTTCAACGACAATCGCGCCGGTACCGGCAGCACCGCGATGGCCAGCGCGCCGGTCGAGAGTTCGATCACCAAGGTCTTGAAGATCTGCTCGGCCCGCACATCCAACTCGGCCCCGAGCGCGTCGACCGCCTCGTCGCCGTAGGACTCGGCCCGCGGATCGTGGGAATAGGAGTGCACCCGATGCGCGATTCCACTGAGGGCCTTGATCGCGGGAGTCGACATAAGCCGTCACCCTAATCGCGACCACCCCCCGCTCGGCAACGACATTTGCGCCGGTGCGGGAACACGAATGCTGGGGTGCATGTTGCACAGAAGTGACAAGCCAACCCGACGAGAAGACGTGAAGGAGAGATAGTGACACTGCTGCTCGAGGAGCGTCCTCTCCTGCCACAGGGTGCGCGATTGCCACTCGATTCCGTGCTGCCGGTAGATTCGGTGACTACGGCGATCGAAGGGATTGGTGTGACGAGCGACGACGACGTGGCGTCCGGCACAGAAGTCGACGAAGCCGAGCTGGCGGCCCGGTTCGAGCGCGATGCGCTCCCGATGATCGACCAGCTCTACGGCGCTGCCCTGCGCATGACCAGGAACCCGGCCGACGCCGAGGACCTGGTGCAGGAGACGTTCGTGAAGGCGTTCCAGGGGTTCAAGTCCTTCCGGGAGGGCACCAATCTGCGTGCCTGGCTGTACCGGATCCTGACCAACACCTACATCAACTCCTATCGCAAGAAGCAGCGTCAGCCCGCGCAGTACCCGACCGACGAGATCACCGACTGGCAGCTGGCGGCCACCGCCGAGCACTCCTCGGTGGGCCTGCGTTCGGCCGAGGTGGAGGCGCTCGACGCCCTGCCCGACGACGAGATCAAGTCCGCGCTGCAGCAGCTGCCGGAGGAGTTCCGGATGGCGGTGTACTACGCCGACGTCGAGGGCTTCCCTTACAAGGAGATCGCCGACATCATGGGCACCCCCATCGGTACCGTGATGTCTCGGCTGCACCGTGGACGCAAGCAGCTCAAGGGCCTGCTCGCCGACGTGGCGCGCGAACGTGGATTCGACCGTGGGGAACGCCAGGAGGTAGTCAAGTGAGTGACGATCCCGATCTCGACATGGACTGCACCGCGGTCCTCGCGGATGTGTGGCTCATGCTCGACAACGAGTGCGACCAGGCCACCCGCCAGCGCCTGCAGGAGCACATGGATCACTGCAGCCCCTGCATCGAGGCCTACGGCATCGAGGAGAAGATCAAGGGCCTGCTCAGCCGCAAATGCGGTGGCGAGCACGCGCCCGAAGGCCTGCGTGACCGGTTGAAGTTCGAGATCCACCGCTCGATCACGGTCACCAGGATCGAGACCACCGAGGGCTGATCACCCCCGAAAACGACAACAGCACGCTCTCATCGAGAGCGTGCTGTTGTGTCTGTGCGCAGCGGCACGACTCAAGCGTTAGGACGCTTGCCGTGGTTTGCGGCGTTGCCCTTGCGGCTGCGCTTCTTACGTCCACGCTTACCCATGAGAGCTCCCTTCTATGTCTGGTCGAGAGCCATTGTTTCACGTGTGGTTGGCTGTAGCTTCGGCGGATACTAACGAAGGGGTGCCATGCCTGAAGAAGTGCGCGCGGAGATGGTCTCGACCGTGCTCGCTGTCGAGGTCACCGTGGGCGATCACGTCCGGGTAGACCAGACACTGGTGCTGCTGGAATCGATGAAGATGGAGATCCCGGTGCTCACCGAGGTCGAGGGTGACATCACCTCGGTCGACGTCGCCCCGGGTCAAGTGCTCCAGGCGGGCGACCTCATCGCCACCATCGCGTAGGTCACACGAGAACGAAGCGGTAGATCCAGCGTGGCAACACTGAGCGAGCTCCTGGCCGAACACACCGACCTTCCCGGCATCGCCGTGGACCATCTGCAACGGGTGGTGGGCGATTGGCAGTTGCTCGCCGACCTCTCGTTCTCGGATCTGCTGCTGTGGGTGGGCGCGGGCCCGGTCATCGACGGATCCGATGTGGTGTGCGTGGCCCAGATCCGGCCCACGACCGCACCCACCGTGCATCTCGAGGACAAGGTGGGCAGCACCGCCTCGCGCACCGATTTCCCGCAGGTCTTCGACGCCCTGCTCAGCGGCGACACCGCGCGCACCGACGCCGAGGTCGAGGTGAGCGGGGTCTACCACCCGAGCCCGGTGCACGCGGTGCGCGAAGCGATTCCGGTGCGCTGCGGCGACGACGTGATCGCCGTGCTCAGTCGCGACTCCGACCTGGCCCGTTCGCGCGTGCGCAGCACCCTCGAAACGGCCTACGTGTCCTGTGCCGACGATCTGTGTCAGATGATCGCCGACGGCAGCTTCCCGGTGCCGGAGGACCGGGCGGCCACGCACTCGAGTCCGCGCGCGGGCGACGGTTTCATCCGTCTCGACACCGAGGGCATCGTCGTCTACGCGAGCCCGAACGCGCTCTCGGCCTATCACCGGATGGGGATGCAGGCCGATCTCGTCGGCCAGGATCTCGCGGTGACCACCCGTTCGCTGATCACCGATCCGTTCGACGCCCAGGAAGTGGTGGCCGATATCCAGGCCGCGCTGGCCGGGCGCACCGGACGCCGGATGGAAGTCGAAGCACGTGGGGCCACGGTGCTGTTGCGCACGCTGGTGCTGCGTCCGGGCGGGGAACTGGCCGGGCCCGCGGTGCTGGTGCGCGATGTCACCGAAGTGAAGCGGCGCGACCGCGCGTTGCTGAGCAAGGACGCCACGATCCGCGAGATCCACCACCGCGTCAAGAACAATCTGCAGACCGTGGCCGCGCTGCTGCGACTACAGGCCCGCCGCACCGAGAACCCGGAAGCCCAAGTGGCACTGACCGAATCGGTGCGCCGCGTCACCTCCATCGCGTCGGTGCACGAGATGCTGTCGATGTCGGTGGACGAGGAAGTCGACCTCGACGAGGTCATCGACCGGCTGCTGCCGATCATGGCGGATGTGGCGACGGTGCACACCGCGCGGATCAAGGTGCGCCGCGCGGGTTCGCTCGGAGTGTTCTCCGCCGAGCGCGCGACACCGCTGGTGATGGTCTTGACCGAACTGGTGCAGAACGCGATCGAGCACGCCTTCGACGCGGGCGAGAACGGTACCGTGACGATTCGCTCGGAACGTTCGGCCCGCTGGCTCGACGTGATCATCTCCGACGACGGCCGTGGGCTACCGGCAGGGTTCAGTCTGGAAGGTTCCGACCGGTTGGGATTGCAGATCGTGCGCACCCTGGTCACCTCGGAACTGGGCGGCTCGATCGGATTACATCCTGGTGCCGATGTGGGCACGGACGCGGTCCTGCGCGTTCCGCTCGGACGTCGGTCCGGTCGCTGAAAGCTGAAGTAGGGCAACAATAAACCCGGCACCGAGAAGGTGCCGGGTTCTCACACATGCGTTACCGGGCCGGGGCTGATGGCCCGGCAACGCCGACTCCGTCGACTAGACGGAGGTACGCGTACGGGTGCGCGCGTTGCGACGCTTGAGCGCGCGACGCTCGTCTTCGCTCATTCCACCCCACACGCCGGCATCCTGCCCGGACTTCAGTGCCCAGGACAGGCAATCGGCCGTGACGGGGCAGCGGGCGCAGACCAGCTTGGCATCGGCAATCTGCGCGAGCGCAGGACCACTGTTACCCACCGGGAAAAACAGTTCGGGATCCTCATCGCGACAGATGGCCTTGTGGCGCCAGTCCATTCCTCTGCTCCTTTGCGCGGGCGCCACAAAGGGCGCCAGTAGTTTGTGGATCGTTCACTTGTGCGACTCGAATGTTTCCGCACGGTTGCTTGTGAATGCTTTCACGATCACCGTAGATGTCAATAGGTCTCCGGCGCACCGTGGGGGAGATCACGCTCTAGGCCCCCACAAGGGGAACCTGCCCGGTCCTTTGTACTCGCGTCGCCGGGTTTTCGCAGCGCAACCTGGAGATTTTTCTGCGAGTTCGGCGCTCAGGACGGTTTGGGAGCCACCACATCGAGCACGCTCGGCACAGATGTGAAATGCACCATCTTGCGTTTTCCGATGAAGTCGCCATCGATTTGCAGGCCGATCTCCGAGCCCGTCTCGACGCGCACCGTCGGCACATCGTCGGCCCGGAAAAGCATCGGCGACTTGGGGTTTCCGTTCTCGGTCAGCAAATGACGGGCAAGCAGCAGGGTGCGGGTCACACTCATCGACTTCACCGCGAACACTCCGAGACCCGATTCGAAGGTGGTGGTGGGATTCGTGCGAATCGGACGGTCCTCGAGATAGGTCCACGGACTCGAATTCGTGACGAAGGCGTAATAGACCTCCTCTACGGGATCTCGTCCTTGGACCTCGACAACAACGGTCGGATCCTGGCGCTTGGCCCGGAAGAACTGGCGCACCGTCGTGGCCAGATACCGCGTCGGTGTCGCCTTGCGGCCTTTGGCGCGGGCGGCGTCGATGGCCTCGCACACATCGGCGTCGAGGCCGACGCCCGCGCTGAAGGTGAACCACCGGTCGTCGGCCAGGCCGAGCCCGATCCGGCGGTCGGCGTCGCGGCCGAGCAGATCGATGAGCTGGTTCGTCGCTGTGACGGGATCGGGGGAGATGCCGAGCGCGCGGGCGAAGACGTTCGCCGAGCCGCCCGGGATGATGCCGAGGCGCGGGCGCCAGACCTGGTCGTCGCCGACCTGGGGCACCGGCAGGAAGCCGTTGATGGTCTCGTTGACCGTCCCATCGCCACCGTGCACGACGATCAGGTCCATTTCCTGGGTCGATGCCCACTGGGCCAGTTCGGCCGCGTGGCCGCGATGCTGGGTGTGCGCAACGGTCAGCTGCGTTCGGCTCTCCAGGGCGTGCGCGAGCAGATCCCGGGTGGCCGGGGTCGTCGAGGTGGCATTGGGATTGACAATGAGCAGCGTCCGCACAGTGCCTCAGGGTAATGCGCGCCGACGAACAGCCGGTGCGCGCTGCGGCCACGACACGGCGTCGTAGGCTGGGGCACGTGGCAGAGCAGGACGTGACAGACGGTGACCGGCCCCTCGAAGGCGCGCAGTCCTCGACCGGTATCCCGATGACGGTGCGGCTCGCCGGTGGGCTGGTTTCGCTGGAGGGGCTGGCCGGGGTGGTGACCGCGATCGTGCTGATCGTGCGGGTGCTGACCGGGCACGATCAGTCCGAGGCGAGCGGGGTCGGCACGGCGATCTGGTTCGGGGTGTTGTTCGGCGGGGTGCTCGCGGCGGGCATCGGGCTGCTGCGTGGCAAACGCTGGGGGCGGGCCATCGCGGTGATCGCGAACGTGTTGTTGCTGCCGGTCGCCTGGTCGTTGCTGACCGACTCGCATCAGCCGCTGTGGGGGAGTTTGCTGGGGCTCGTCGCGGTGGGTGGGTTGGCGCTGTTGTTCGCTCCGGCGACCAGTCGCTTCATGGCACAGGATTACGCCGATATGCCCGACGATCAGACCCGTTACTGACCCATCAGGTTGTTGCCGCGCGTAGCGCCTCGCGGCACAGGCGATCAGCTCGCCGGGTCGTTTCGGGTTGACGAAAGCCCTGCGTGAGGGTCAGAACCTGGATGCAGGCGGTGTCGAGGTCGATGAGGTGGCCGACCGAGACGAACAGCGGTTTCACCTCGTCGCGGGTGCGCAGTGCGCGGCCGACGATCTCACCGTCGATGGTGACATCGCTGACATCACCGCGTCGCGGTCCGGGTTCGGTGTATTCACCCCACACCGATTTGGCGACACCGATGGTCGGAATTCCGGTGAGCAGACCGACATGGCACGCGAGCCCGAAACGTCGGGGATGTGCCAAACCCTGTGCGTCACACACAAGCAGATCCGGTGTGGCAGTGAGTTTTTCCAATGCGGCAACCGTTGCGGGCAGTTCGCGGAACGCGAGTAGTCCCGGCACATAAGGGAATTCCGAGATGCCGTGCGCGACGGCCGATTCCACCGTTTCCATGGTGGCGATGTCGACAATTACCGCGGCCGTCGCGACGGTACCGTCCTCGACGTAGGCCGAATCAATTCCGGCCGCTGTCGAAAATTGTTGCGACCCAGTATTTTTCGTGGAAACCAGCGGGCGGAGTTCGTCCTGTAGCGCGATCGCCTCTTCGGGTGTCCGCGGCCAATCATGGGGTAGCGCAATACGCATACGGCTCAGCCCGCGGCCACGGCGGCCAGTTCGGCACCCGACAGGCGGTACCCGATCCACTCGTCTTGCGGTACGGCGCCGAGGGATTCGTAGAAGGCGATCGACGGGGTGTTCCAGGTGAGCACCGACCACGAGACCCGGCTGTAGCCGTGTTCGACCGCCTCGGCGGCCAGCGCCGCGATCAATGCGCGGCCAAGGCCGGTGCCGCGCGTCTCGGGCCGCACGTAGAGGTCCTCGAGCCAGATCCCGTGTACGCCATCCCAAGTCGAGTAGTTCAGGAACCAGATCGCGCAACCAACCACCTGACCGTCGAGCTCGGCGACGTGGGCGAACAGCGCGGGCGCGGGTCCGAACAGCGAGGCCTGCAACTGCTCCGTGGTGAGCGTGCATTCGGCGGGTGCCTTCTCGTACTCGGCCAGATCGTGGACGAGACCCACCAGTGCGGGCACATCGGCGGGGGTGGCACGGCGGACGCTCATCGCTGGGCTCCTTCGATCGGTTCGGTGCGGGTGGTCAGATTGTGGCCCCAGATGGTGTGGGCGTCGTGGTCGAAACCGAGCACGCTGACCGCGCCGGTGGACATCGCGAAGCGGCGGCCCTCGCGCACCGCGAACTCCGCCCAGCGCGCGATCAGCACCCGCGAGAAGTGCCCGTGGCCGACCAGGACCACATCGTGCACCGGCAGTACCGGTTCGACCCGGGCCAGCACCCGGTCGGCCCGTGCGCCCACCTGTTCGGCCGTCTCGCCGCCGGGGACGGGCGCGGTCCACACCGTCCAGCCGGGCACGGTTTCGCGGATCTGGGCGGTCGTGATGCCCTCGTACTCGCCGTAGTTCCACTCGACCAGGTCGTCGTCGACCTCGATGGGGGACAGGCCCGCCAGTTCGGCGGTCTGCCTGGCGCGCAGGCGCGGACTGGTGAAGCAGAGCGGATCGCGCAGGTCGAGGGATTTCAGCACCAGCCCGGCCGCGACGGCCTGGGCTTCGCCCTGCTCGGTCAGCGGCAGATCGGTGACGCTGGTGTGCCTGCGCTGACTGGACCACTCGGTTTCGCCGTGGCGCAGCAGGACCAGGCGGGCATCGGGGGTGGACATGGGTCCATCATGGCAGTGCGGGTTCAGCCGAGCGCGTAGAGCTGTCCGCCGCGTCGTTCGAAGACGGTGTTGCCGAGGACGGCGGTGGAGATGGTGTCGCCGCGGTAGTCGGTGCGCTCGACCGGGATCCGGGCGACGATCGCGCCGTTGCCGCTGTCGACCGCGAGCTGCCCGTCGGTGACCGGGACCAGCAGTCTGCCCGCCATCAGCGCGGGGGTGCCGATCGCGTCGCGGACCGTCCAGACCGGCTGTAATGTGCTGGAGCTCAAGGCAATAAGGCTGTCGCCGGTGAAGACGTAGATGGCCGAGCCGACGCGGGTCACCGTCGTGCTCTCGTCCCAGGGGGCGGCGAGCTGATGGGTCGAGATCTCGTTGCCGGTGCCGTCGTGCACGGCGATCCGCGCGGGGAGGCCGAGTTCGGTGGCGGTGGGTTCCGTCGGCGGGTAGTAGACGGCAATCTTGTTGTCCGACACCGCGATTACGCGTACGTCGGGGGAGTCGGCACCGGGTGCGGTGAGGACTCGCGAGCCGTGTTCCTCGGGGGCGGTCGACTCCTTCGGCGCCGGGTTGAGCACCGTCAGCCGGGCGGTCGCGTCGCCGGGGCAGCGCTCGAGCACCGCCAGCCGCGAGGAACTCGACGCCGCCGAACGCAGCTCACATCCGGTGCGCGGCTGCGTATTCGGGTTCACCGGGGCATCGACGTAGCCGTACTCGAGGGTGCGCACCAGGTCCGAACGCCACATCTCCAGGCGGTCGTGCCCGAGTGCGAGCAGGTAGGTGCCGTCGCCGGTTACCCGGATCTCGTCGTCCATGTAGCTGCTGCGCGCGACTCGGCGTTGACCGGTGTCGGCTTCGAGCATCACCGACTGACTGCACCCACGCTGATCGCGATAGGTGGCGATCGCGGTACCGAACTGCGACTCCACCCCGCACAGCGGCATATCCCGGCGGTACCACCACAACTGCGTGCCGGTGACCGGATCGCGCCCACTCACGGTGCCGTGATCGCCGGTCACCACCACATTCCCGGACACGAGCGCCCGCCTGCTGGACTCGTCGGCGGCATGCCACTTCTCGCTCAGCGTGGTGGGCAGCTGCGTCGCCGCGGTGATGGTCGGGGCGGGGGAGGAAGCGGTGACCGAATCCGTGCCGGTGGCGTCGGCGCGCGCCCAGACGACGAACGCCGCCACTACGAGAGTGACGGCGATCGCGATTGCTACGAAGATGTCGGCGCGCGTCCGCCGTTCGGGTGCGAGCACGGGAGCGAGTGTATTTGCCGTGACGGCTGTTGTGTGCGCGGGGCGACGGATTGTTCTGGGCTGGGACGCGATGTCTGGTAGTCCCAGATGGTTGACGCTGTGTTTATTGGAGCGCTGGCGCGCTCGAGTCGCGGCCCCAAGGGGCCGCCGGTTAGCCACCGGGGCTTGCTCCTTCGT
>NZ_JBHYRN010000026.1:0-103361 GCF_042749305.1 Nocardia sp. NPDC058705
AGCGTCTGCTTCACCGTCATGTTGAAGTACTTCGCGATGATCCAGAACCCGCCGTCGTTGACGGGACGGCCGCGAACCCGCCGCTTCGCGGCGGGACCCTCCTCGAGGTCGGGTCGTGCGGGCTGGGAATGCTGGCATCGGCACCCCTGGTGCTTGTGCGCCGGAAGGATGAGGGATGAACGTCAACAGGCGGCGCGTACGGGCCGAGATCGTGGATCCGGCGACGATGGCGCAGACCGGCTCGGTGCCCGCGACCCTGCGTGGGGTCGGTGAGCAGGCGCTCGTCGCGGTGCGGCGCTGGGCCGACCCGCGTGAGCGTGAGCTGCGGCGGCGCCGAAGGGCGCGTAGGCGCAGTTTTCAGCTCGGGACCGCCTCCGGTATCACGACGGTCGGTGCGGTCGGCCTGGCGGTGATCTCGGCGCCCGCCTGGGCGGTCGTCGTGATCGGTGGTGGGGCCATCGCCTTCGTCACCGGGACCGCGCTCAGTGCGCGCCGCTATCTGGAGTTGCGCAACAAACCGCTGCCCCAGGCGGCCTTCGTCGCTCGCAAATCGCCCGGCCTGCGTTCGGCCGCACGTGCGCCCATCCAGCGCCTGATCCGCGCAGAACGGGCGCTCTACGACCTCGGCGCCCAGATCGGGCGCACGCGTCGGCTCCCCGAAGACGAACTGCGCGACCTTCTGGAAACGGCCCGCTCGGGCGCGGGGGCGCTGCACGCCCTCGCCGCCGATGTGGTCGCCATGGAACAGGCTGCCGACACCGTCGGCCGCGCGAATCCCGACACGGTCGCGGCGCTGAAGACCACCGTCGTCGGTGTACTCACGCGCTTGGAGACCGGCGTCGTCGAATACGAACAACTCGTCGCCGCCGCGGCTCGGATTCTCGCCGTTCCCGAGGACAATGTGGTCGCCTATCAGTTCAACGGCATCGTCGCGGACTTGCGTGAGGCGGCCGACCGCCTCGACGGCTGGGCCCAAGCCCTCACCGAACTGGTCGACCCCGGGACCGAATTGTTCTCCGGCCCAACAGATTCGACCCGCTGATCCTTCTCGCGGTGACCTTCTCTGCGCGCCGGGTACGGTCGGCACGCCGGTAGCAGCGTGCCGACCGAACTTCGTCAGGCGCGGGTGAAGGACCGGCGCAGTGCCGCCAGCTCGTCGGCGCGGGGATCGGCGACCGTGGTGGATTCGGGGGCATCGAAGATCCGGACGTTCTTCTCCGCCTCGGTGAACTGCGGCCACCCCGAAGTGCCGTCGGTGGCGAAACCGACCCAGGCGGCGTGGATTTCGTCGGCGAGGGACTGGGGCGGCGTGGGGCCGGTGATGGAGTGGGCGTGTGCGAGCGCGTCGAAGACGAAGGGGACTTCCAGCACGTGGCAGGCGCCGAGACCGGGAAGGTCTGTCGGCCAGGCGAATTCGTAGACGTGGGTGGGTTCGGTGGTGGCGTTGGCCGCGGCGAAGTCGAAGGTGCCCGCGCGGAAGGTCAGGTCGGTCATGATCGCGTTGAAGACCTCGGCCGGGGTGGCGTCGGGGCGCTGTGTCGAATATGTCTGCGCCACAGCGGGATCGATGCCATAGCGGGTCAACACGAAGGTCAGTGCTTCGGCGGTGATCGCGGCGGCGAGGCCGGCGGGAACGGTGAAGAACCGGAACTCGTCGGCGGTGGTGCCCGCGATCAGGGGAACCGCGCGGTCGGGATGCGCGCGCAGGATCTCGGTCGGTGGGCCCTCGACGATGTCGTTGTCGATCACCGGGAACAGGCTCATCAGGCCGCCGCCCTTCTGTATCACCGACGCACCCCACCGCTGCGGGTCGGGATCCTGCATCAAGGCCAGCGCGACGGCGTTCTGCGCGGTGCGCAACTCGTCGGGGCCGAGCTTGCCGAAATCCTCTGCGGTAGGCGAGATCCCGAGTGCCGCGGCCAGCTCGGCCGACACCTTGCGGGCATCGTCGGCATCAGCGGCGACCGCACCGTTGCCGCTCTGCATGATCGCCCGACGGAACAGCCCGGCCGTCTGCGGCGCGGCGATCAACGACGCCACACTCATCGCGCCCGCGGACTCGCCGAAGATCGTCACATTGTCGGGGTCGCCACCGAACGCGGCGATGTTCTCGCGCACCCACCGCAACGCGAAGATCTGGTCGTGCAGACCACGATTGGACGGTGCGCCCTCCAGTTCGGCGAAGCCGGAGATCCCCAGGCGGTAGTTGATCCCCACCATGACCACGCCGTCGCGCGCGAACGCGGTCCCGTCGTAGATCGCCCGCGCGTTGGACCCGCGCACGAACGCGCCGCCGTGGATCCACACCAGCACCGGTAGCCCCTCTGCGCCGGGATCGGGCGTCCACACATTCGCGTTGAGGTACTCGTCGCCGGGGATGCCGTCGCTGCCGATCAGCGCGTGAATCGGCGCGGGGTACGGCGTCTGCGCGCAGGTCGCGCCGTTCTCGGTCGCGTCGCGCACCCCGACCCACGCCGGAGCGGGCTCGGGAAGTTGGAACCGTTTCGGACCGATCGGCGCCGCCGCGAACGGCACTCCGAGAAAGCGGGTGACGCCGGCTTCGGTGCGGCCACGGATGGCGCCGCTCGCGATCGTGACGATGGGTTCCATGAAAGTCCTCCTACGCAGTGAGCCCCGATTATGGACGCTTGTCCGGCTCGCCGTCAGTCGTTTGCCTACGGAACGAGCGGCCCGGCCAGCACCCGCTCGCCGGCGGTACGGTCGCCGTCCCAGACGAGCTCCGGGTCGGCACCGGATTTGCGTGCCCACAGGGTCAACAGCAGGTCCGAGGCGGTGCCCGCGAGTTCGGCGACCGGTTCGCCCGGCCCGTAGGTCCAGGTGTTGCCGGTGTCGGTAGCGCGGATCCGCAGCGCCACGTCCGGTTCGACCGCGAGACCGCGGTGGATCATCCGGGGTGCGAACAGTTCGAATACCTCGTCGATGCCGTCGACGGCGAGATCGGGGTCGAACGGGTCGGCCTTGCCGAGGGCGTTCTGGCCGTCCCACAGATGCATGAGGGTCTCGTGGGCGCGGCGGCGACGCCAGAAGCCGACGGTGCGCGGCATGGCCTTGGTGAAGGTCCAGGCCTCCTGGTTCTCGTCGGCCGACAGCGAGGTCGCCAGCGCGTCGGCGGTCGATTCGTACCACTCCCGCAGGGCTACGGGATCCTTCGGTGCGGCCTGGCCTTCGTCGTCGCCGCGCAGTTCGGCCACCGCGGTGACCACCCAGGTGTTGCCGCGGCCGACGTGATCGACCAGGTCGTAGAAGGTCCAGTCGCCGCAGGAAGGTACCGGCGCGGTGAGATCGGTGTCGGCCGTGATGAGTTCGCCGAACGCGGTGAGCTTCGCGCAGAGCAACGCCAGGTAGTCCATGCGATCACGGTAGCCCGGTCTAGGGGTGAACCCTGATCTATACCCGGATATCGGTGCTGACCTGGTGATTTACCGCGTGCGGAGTGGGAGCATCGAAGGTGTCGGATCGCTGGACGGCGGCCGAGGAGACGAGGAGTCATCATGGTCTTGAAAGTCATCGGCATCGTGGTGGTCGCGGTGATCGCGTTCTGGATTCTCGGCGCGCTGATCGAGGCGCTGATGCCCATCCTGGTGATCGGGGCGATCGGCACCGGCGTGTACCTGCTGTACAAGGCGGTGTCGGGCAGTGACAAGACCCCGATCAGTTAGTCGGGGTGTGGTTAGCATGGCGGTGTGGAACAGGTACCCGAGGACTGGCAGCGCGGCCTGGTGATCGTCGCGCACCCCGACGACATCGAATACGGCGCCGCGGCGGCGGTGGCGCGATGGACGGGGCAGGGCAAGGACATTCGCTATCTGCTCGTCACGCGCGGCGAGGCGGGGATCGCCGGGATGCCGCCCGCGCAGGCCGCGCCGTTGCGCGAGATCGAGGAGATCTCGGGCGCCCGCGAAGTCGGGGTACACACCGTCGAATTCCTCGACCACCCCGACGGCCGCATCGAGGAAGGTCTCACCCTGCGCCGGGAACTGGCCGCCGCGTTGCGCAGGCATCGCCCGGAAATGGTGGTGCTGTTCAACTTCGGCGACACCTGGGCGCCGGGCATCGTCAACAGTGCTGATCACCGGGCAGTCGGGCGATCGGCGATGGACGCGATCTCCGACGCGGGCAACGAGTGGATCTTCCCCGAAATCGCTGATCTGCCACCGTGGTCGGCGCGCTGGGCGGCCGTCGTCGGCCCGGTTGCCACCCACGCCGTCGACGTGAGTGCTCACCTCGAGCAGGCGCGTGCGTCGCTGTCGGCGCATCGGCGGTATCTGCAGGTGCTGAGTTCGGTGCCGGTGGAGGAGCAGGTGCGCGAAATCGTCACGTTCGCCACCGGTCCCAAGGAAGGGTTCCCCGCCGCGCACGCGGTCGGCTTCGAACTGTTCACCTTCGCCGGCTGATCGGCCGGCGCACAGCCCTTTCGCTGCGGAGTCGACGTCGATCATGCGAGTGGCATGGGGGAAACGCTGCCCGGCCTGGGGATATGGCAGGCTGGGCGGATGCGAATAGCTGTGGTGGCCGGCCCCGACCCAGGGCACGCGTTTCCCGCGATCGCGTTGTGTCTGCGATTGCTGGCGGCAGGGGACGAGCCCGTGTTGTTCACGGGACCGAGATGGCTCGACCAGGCGCGTTCGGCGGGGATCAGCGTGCGCAAACTCAAGGGCCTCGCGCCGCGGCCGACCGACGACGACACCGACGCGGGCGCTCGGATCCACGACCGCGCCGCCCACATCGCCACCGAGAACCTGCCCGAACTGAGCGCGATGCTCCCGGACCTGATCGTCTCGGACGTGCTCACGGCGGGCGGCGGCATGGCGGCTGAACGGCTGGGACTGCCGTGGGTGGAATTGTCACCGCACCCGCTCTACCTGCCCTCGAAAGCGTTGCCGCCGATCGGCAGTGGTCTGGCGCCGGGGGAGGGCGTGCGCGGCCGCATGCGCGACGGGGTCCTGCGCACGATGACCGCGCGCGCGGTCCGCAACGGTCACCGGCAGCGCTCCGCCGCCCGCGAAACCATCGGCCTGCCCGCCGAGGACCCCGGGCCCACCGCACGCCTGGTCGCCACCCTGCCCGCGCTGGAGATGGACCGCCCCGACTGGCCCGCCGACACCCACGTCGTCGGACCGCTGCTGTGGGAGCCCACCGACGCTGTCCTCCCGCTGCCGCCCGGCGACGCCCCGCTGGTGATGGTGGCGCCGTCGACCGCGCACACCGGCGTCGCCGACATGGTCGACGTGGTCCTGTCCGGTTTGGCCGGACTCGGTGTGCGCGCGGCCATTTCGACCCTGGATACCCCACCCGTGGACCTGCCGGAGTGGGCCACCGCGGGCCTGGGCCGTCAGGACGAACTGCTCACCCACGCCGCGGTCGTCGTCGGCGGTGGCGGACACGGCCTGCTCGCCAAATCCCTGTCCGCGGGCGTACCGGTGGTGACCGTCCCCGGCGGCGGCGACCAGTGGGAACTCGCCAATCGTGCGGTGCGACAGGGTAGTTCGGTGCTGGTGCGACCACTCACACCGGAGGCGGTCGGCGCGGCGGTGCGGCAGGTCCTGGACGACCCCGTCTACACCGAAGCCGCTCGTCACGCCGCCGCCGGTCTGGCCGAGGTCGAGGACCCGGTCCAGATCTGTCACGACGCCGCGAAGCGGTAGCCGTCGCGGATCGGCCGGTCTGGCGGAGGTTCGGGCCTGGTCCAGGTCCGTCACGACGCCGCCAGGGATGATCCGTCGCGGCAGGCTGCCTCTGGGCGTCGCTCCGGTGGACCACCCGGACCCATCACGTGTTGTCGAGCACGGGCCTCGGACAATCGTGGGCATTGCCGGGTGCTGCGGAGATCGGGCTGCGACCGGGGCTCTGTCGGCTGTGACCTAGCGCGAGTATCTTGGGCAACGTGCGATTGACCGAATTCCAGGAGCTGATGCACACCGAGTTCGGCGTGGCGCGCGCCGACGCCATGCTGACCGATCACGTGATACCCCAGCTGGGGCGCACGGGGGCGGTGGCGATCGATAACGGCGTCGACCCACGCGACGTGTGGCGGGCATTGTGTGCCGACTTCGACGTACCCCCGAATCGGTGGTGACCAGGCCATGGCCGTGACAGCGCAGAACCCCGAGTTACAACACTCAGAGCTGCGACCGTATCGGTTCGACGAGCGACTACGGATGATCCCGGTAGACCCGGAGACTCTCGCGGTCCGGGTTGCCCTCGCCGACCCTCACGACTTTCCCGGCCTGCGCAGGCTCGGCATCGCGTTGATGCTGCTCGGACGCCACGACGAGGCCCTCGACCGCCTCGATCAGGCTCTGGAACTGGCCGATACCGAGCGCCGCCGCATCACCGTCTGGATCAACCTGGCCGATGTCTACCGGTATCAGGGCGAACCGGCGCGCGCCGAGATCCTCTACCGCCGGGCCCTGGAAGCCAGCCGCGCGCTCGACCCCGACCTCGTCTCCTTCGCTGCCCACCACCTGGGCAAATCCCTTGCCGAACAGCACCGGCCTGCCGAGGCACGCCAACTGCTCAACGAGGCCATGCGGCTGCGGGTGGCCGACGGCGAATCCGAACTCATCGAATCCACCCGCGCGGCGCTGGATCACCTCGACGAGCTGGCCCTGCCGGTGCCGCCGGAGATCGAGCAGCTGCTCGGACCGGTGCCCGTGTGGTCCGACGATCACGAGGGCCGCGAGGGAAACCTGGTGCGGTCGGGCGGGTTCTGGATCAAGCGGGGACCGCGCGCGGTGGCCGAGCACGCGCGACTGACCTGGTTGCGCGACAACTCGATAGAGGTGCCCGCGGTGGCCGCGTTCGACGAGGATGTCCTCGTTCTCGCCGATGCGGGCAACTCGCTGGCCGGCCAGGCGGAGCCGATCGAGACCGGCACGCAGATGGGCAGGGCGCTGCGTGCGCTGCACGATCTCCCGGTGGCGGACTGCCCCTTCGACGCCTGTCTCGACGTGACCCTGGCCAGGGCCTACCGCAATGTGGTCGAAGGGTTCGTCGACACCGCCGATTTCGACGACGACCACCGCCACCTCTCGCCCGCCGAAGTGCTCGCGCACCTGCGGGAGCGGCGTCCGGTCGACGAGGACCTGGTGGTCACGCACGGTGATTTCACCCCGGGCAATGTGCTCACCGGCGGCCTGCTGATCGATGTCGCGGCACTGGGCCGCGGTGACCGCTATCGCGACCTGGCACTCGCCGAACGCGATCTGGCCGAAGACTTCGGCACCGAGGCGGTCGAGGCCTTTTACGCCGCTTACGGCCTGCCCGAACCCGATCGCACGAAGCTCGACTACTACCGGCTGCTGGACGAATTGTTCTGACGCCGAGCACCTCCGGCGGCGCCGCGCGTTCACGCTGAGCTCGGCGGCCGCCGGGTCGCTGACGCCGTCGAGCTGCGCGTCTCAGGTGGTCTTGGCGTAGTGGCGCGCGGCCTTCGTGCGATTGCCGCACGTCGCCATCGAATGCCAGCGGCGGGTGCCGTTCTTGGACGTGTCGTAGAAGAACAGCACGCAGTCGGGGTGTGCGCACTGGCGGATCCGCTGGGGTGCCTGCGCGATCAAATTCAGCAGATTGTCGGCGGCGAGCCAGCCGGGTAACCACGCCGGGTCGTCGACCTCGGGGATCTCGCGCGGCCCCTCGTCGGTGAGTTCGCGGCGGATCCTGCCGTGGTCGAGCACCCGATTCAGGGCGCGGTGGTCGGCGCGGGTGACGGCGTCGTGCACGGCATCGCGCGCGGTGTGCAGCGCGGTGAGGGCGTGCTCGTCGACGGGTACGCGCTCGGCGAGCCCGAGGAGTTCCAGCCACGTGCGCAACCCGTCGAGATCGGCGAGCAGATCACCGGGTTCGGCGCCCGCCCACCGGGTGTTGAGCAGGTCCAGAGCGGGGGGTTCGCCGGTGTGCGGACGGGGATCGCGCATGCCCGAGGTTACCAACACGATCCTCCTAACTGTCTAAAAGTCTTTCAAGGGTTGACGAAGGTGGTGAGCTCATTCTATGTTCTAACTGTTCAACAACCGATAGGCAGTTAAACATTCCGGGAGGAACCCATGACCACCGTCGCCGCACCCGTGCTCACCACCGGTCACATCGGACTCAATGTCGCCGACCTCGACCGCTCCGTCGACTTCTACCGCCGAGGCCTCGGCTTCGAACAGCTCGGCACCGGCGCCGACGGCGACCGCCGCTGGGCTTTCCTCGGTCGCGACGGTGCGCTGGTGCTCACGCTGTGGCAGCAGAGCAGCGGCGAATTCTCCACCAGCACACCGGGTCTGCATCACCTGTCGTTCCAGGTCGACGATGTCGCGACGGTGCGCGTCGTCGAGTCGGCGCTGCGGGCGCTCACGGCCGAGTTCTTCCACGATGGTGTGGTCGCGCACGGTGAGGGCGCGTCTTCCGGTGGCATCTTCTTCGCCGACCCCGACGGCATCCGGCTCGAGGTCTTCGCCCCGTTGGGCGCCGACGCCGCGCCTGCACCGGCCGGGCCTGCCCCGACGTGCGGATTCTTCTGATTCACAGCTGATTTCCCGTGATCGACCAGGAAGGCGCGAAGATGTTTCACTCCGGAGAACGGGCGGTACAGCAACGCATGGGGCAGGCCGAGGTGGCTGTCCGTGTCGGCCGGTCGATCCGTGCCGAGATTCCGGCGGTTGCCGCGTCCTTCCTGGCCGAGCAGCCGATGGTGGTGCTCGGCGCAGCCGATCCGGCGGGCCGCCTGTGGGCCGGTCCGCTCACCGGCCCCGTCGGGTTCGTGCATGCCGTCGGTGCCGCGACCATCGATATCGACACGCGGCCCGACGACGCCGACCCGCTGTCGGTGGCGCTGGCGGGCGATGCGGCGGTCGGGCTGATCGCCCTGCAACCGCAGCGGCGGCGTCGGATGCGTGTCAACGGCACCTCGGCGATGCGCGACGGCGGGTTGCGCATCACCACCGAACAGGTGTACGCGAACTGCCCGAAGTACATCTCGCGCAGGCAGATTCGGGAGGTGTCCGCGCTCGATTCGCCCGGCCCGGTGCGCCGTGGTGCCGCGCTCGGCGCCACGGCGGTCGAGATGATCGGTGCCGCCGATGCCTTCTTCATCGCCACCGCCGACGCCGACGGGCACGCCGACGCCTCCCATCGCGGTGGCAATCCCGGTTTCCTGCAGGTGCTTTCGCCGACGCGCCTGCGCTGGCCGGACTATCGTGGCAATTCGATGTTCATGACGCTGGGCAATCTCGTGGTGCAACCGCGCTGCGGGTTGCTCGTCGCCGACTGGTCGTCCGGTGCGCTGCTCCAGCTCACCGGCCGGGCCGAATTGGTGTGGGATTCGGCAGCATTCACCGCCGGAGCGCAGTGCGCCGTCGACTTCACTGTCGAAGAAGTGATCGAACGCCCCGGCGCGCTCGCGGTGCGCTGGGGACCGCCCGAACTCTCCCCGAACAATCCTTGATCTGACTCGAAAGGCTTGTCCCATGCGACCTCCACTGCCTCCCTTCGATCTCGATTCCGCGCGCGCGAAGGTGCTCGCTGCCGAAAATGCCTGGAACACCAGGGATCCCGAGCGGGTAGCCGCCGCGTACACCGAGGATTCGGTGTGGCGTAACCGCGACGAGTTCTTCACCGGTCGCGCCGCGATCGTCGAGTTCCTGACCCGCAAGTGGTCGGCCGAGAACGGCTACGCGCTGCGCAAGGATCTGTGGGCCTTCCACGACAACCGCATCGCCGTGCGGTTCCAGTACGAATGGCACGACGAGTCGGGGCAGTGGTGGCGCAGCTACGGCAACGAACAGTGGGAGTTCGCGGCCGACGGTCGGATGTCGCGACGCGAGGCGAGCATCAACGATGTGCGCATCGAGGAATCGCAGCGGCGGATCCTCGGGCCGCGCGCCGAGGGTGACGACTCGGTGCTGCCGCAGCACTGACGCGCCGCTTCGCTGCCGGATTGCCGGTCTGAGCGGCCGCTTCGCGTGTTGGTGGGCGCGTCGCTTGACTCGAATGGGTGTTCGACTAACCTGGGCGCCAGAACTTGTCGGTGCCGGCCTCTACTGTGGGCGCCAACCAGAGAGACACTCACCTCGAGAAGGGGCACACATCATGGCACCGCAGGCCTACGATCGCGACAAAGCGCTGGAACTGGCACTGGCGCAGGTGGAGAAGAGCTTCGGCAAGGGCGCGGTCATGCGCCTTGGCGAAGAGACCCGTCAGCCGATCGCCGTCATCCCCACGGGGTCCATCGCACTCGACGTCGCGCTCGGAATCGGCGGGTTGCCGCGCGGTCGCGTCGTGGAGATCTACGGCCCGGAATCCTCGGGTAAGACCACCGTCGCGCTGCACGCCGTCGCCAATGCCCAGGCCGCGGGCGGTGTCGCCGCCTTCATCGACGCCGAGCACGCCCTCGACCCCGACTACGCCCGCAAGCTGGGCGTCGACACCGACGCGCTGCTGGTTTCCCAGCCCGACACCGGTGAGCAGGCACTGGAGATCGCCGACATGCTGGTGCGCTCCGGCGCCATCGACATCCTCGTCATCGACTCCGTCGCCGCCCTGGTGCCGCGCGCGGAAATCGAAGGCGAGATGGGCGACAGCCACGTCGGCCTGCAGGCCCGCCTCATGAGCCAGGCGCTGCGCAAGATGACCGGTGCGCTCAGCAACTCCGGCACCACCGCCATCTTCATCAACCAGCTGCGCGAGAAGATCGGCGTCATGTTCGGCTCGCCCGAGACCACCACCGGTGGTAAGGCGCTGAAGTTCTACGCCTCGGTCCGCCTGGATGTGCGCCGCATCGAAACCCTCAAGGACGGCAGCGACGCGGTCGGCAACCGCACCCGCGTGAAGGTCGTCAAGAACAAGGTCGCCCCGCCGTTCAAGCAGGCCGAGTTCGACATCCTCTACGGCCACGGCATCTCCAGGGAGGGCTCGCTCATCGACATGGGCGTTGAGCACGGCTTCGTTCGCAAGTCCGGCTCCTGGTACACCTACGAGGGCGACCAGCTGGGCCAGGGCAAGGAGAACGCCCGCAAGTTCCTGCTGGAGAACAAGGATGTGTGCGACGAGATCGAGAAGAAGATCAAGGAGAAGCTGGGCATCGGCGCCGTACTGACCGCCGAGGCCGACGCACCCGCCGACTTCTGACCCGATGACCACGCCGAGCCCCGGCGGCCACCACGATTCGGCCGACCCGGTCGAACAGATGCGCAGGCAACTGGCTCGCCTCGGGATCGAGGTCGAGCCGGAGCCGATCACGGCGCCCGTAGCGGGACGCGGTAGGGGCACGGCCGATGGACTCGTCCGGTCGGCTCGCGCCAAACGGGCCGACCCGGAAGCGGAGGGGATTCGGTCGGGTGCGGGCGATCCGCAGCGCGCGCACCCGACCGGATTCACCGATGGTGACAAACCACCGCATTTCGCTGCGCGGGTTGGTGATGATCATGAAGAGTGGGGGAGTGCGGGTCGGCGACGACCCCGCGGCGCTCGACGCGAACGCAAGTCCGCGCGGCGCGACGAAGTCTCCCTGTCGCCCGTCGTCGGTGGTGACGACGGACGGCAGGCGGATCCGGTGGCGGCCGGATCCCAGCCGGGAGAGCCCGACAGGCGGGCCGGCACACGCCGGCTCGCCCCGGGCGACCGTCCCGATGCGACCCTGGAACAGGCCAAGGACGCGTGCCTGCGCCTGCTCTCAGTGCGTGCGCGCAGCCGCGCCGAACTGGCCAAGCGCCTCGGCGAGAAGGGGTTCCGCCTCGAGGTGATCGAGGCCGCGCTCGAACGATTCACCGAAGTCGGCCTGATCAACGACGCCTCCTTCGCCGAACAGTGGGTGCACGAACGTCACACCTATTCCGGCCGTGGCAAAAAGGCACTCCAACGTGAGCTGCGCGAAAAGGGCGTCGCCCCCGGCGATGCCGAACAGGCACTGTCGATGATCACCGACGACGCCGAACACACCCGCGCCGCCGACCTGGTCCGCCGCAAACTCCGCACCCTGCCCGCAGCCATGGACCGCGACAAAGCAGTCCGCCGCCTCGTCGGCATGCTCGCCCGCCGCGGCTACGACCAATCCACCGCCTTCGCCGTCGTCACCGCCGAACTGGACGAAGCATGCTTCGAACGCAGCGTTGCCCGCCCGGTCGGTGCGAGCGAGCAAGCAGCGCGACCGAATTCCGACGAGGTAGACAGTCAGTGGCGGACACGCCGCTCGCCGTCGCGCGGTGCGTCGGACGCCGATTCAGCGGACACCGGCGAAACCTTCGGCGCTACAGCCGAACCAGAGACGGGTCGCCGTTCGGCCGGGCGTCCGACTCCTGGCGACGAACAAGCCGCCATCGACTTGGTTCGCCGCAAACTCCGTTCCATGCCCGCCGACCTGGATCGCACCAAGGCCACCCGCCGGCTGGTCGACATGCTGGCCCGCCGCGGGTACAGCCCGTCTGTGGCCTTCGCGGTAGTGAAAGACGAGCTGTCGCAGGCTGATCGATAGGGCCTCGCGGTCGGCATTGTCCGATTCCGCGCGAGGGGTCTTCGCGCGGCGTAGGATGATCGCGCTGGTGAAACATGGTTTCGCACAGATGGTTTCGATGTTTCGCCCCGGGTCGGGGTGGGAACTTCGGGGAGCAGGGCCGTAGGTGGCCGTCGAACGACGGGGGAGGGCATCCTGGACGCGTTGTGGTCGTTCGTGGTGAACCGGCGAGAACAGCTGCTGGTCGATTCTTATCTGCATGTGTCGGCGGTGGTGCAGTCGCTGGTGGTTGCGACGGTGATCGCGGTGGCGCTCGGGGTGCTGGTGTATCGGAGTCCGCTCGGATCCGCTGCTGCCACCGCTACGGCGGGGGCGATTCTCACCGTGCCGTCGTTCGCGCTGCTCGGGCTGCTGATTCCGTTCCTCGGGCTGGGTGTCGCGCCGACGATCGTCGCGCTGGTGCTGTACGCGCTGCTGCCGATTCTGCGTAATACCGTGCTCGGGTTGTCGTCGGTGGATCCGGCGGTGACCGATGCCGCGCGCGGTGTCGGGATGAACCGGTTGCGGCTGCTGACCAAGATCGAACTGCCCCTTGCCTGGCCGTCCATTCTCACCGGCATGCGGGTCAGCACCCAGATGATCATGGGCATCCTGGCGCTGGCGGCCTATGCGAAGGGGCCGGGTCTCGGCAATCTGATCATCTCCGGGCTCGGGCGTCTCGGTAGTCCGAACGCGATCCCACAGGCGCTCACCGGCACCGTTCTCATCGTCGTGCTCGCGCTCGCACTCGACGGCGTCCTTGTTCTGCTCGGACGGCTCACTATTCCGAGGGGAATTCGTGACTGACATCGAAATCACCAAGGCGACAACCGCGTCCGCGGTCTCCGGGGAGGAGATCGTCCTCGACCGGGTCACCAAGCGCTATCCCGAACAGCCCGAACCCGCGGTCGAAGAGGTCTCCATGACCATCCCGGCCGGGGAGATCGTGGTGCTGGTCGGCCCCTCGGGCTGTGGCAAGACCACCACCATGCGGATGATCAACCGCCTGATCGAACCCACCTCCGGCACCGTCACCATCGGCGGCCGAGATGCGGGTGCGATGGACTCCGACGAATTGCGGCGCGGCATCGGCTATTCGATCCAGCAGGCCGGACTGTTCCCGCACATGACCGTCGCCAAGAACATCGCCACGGTCCCCGGCCTGCTCGGCTGGGACCGCCGCCGCATCTCCGAACGCACCGACGAGATGCTCACCCTCGTCGGCCTCGACCCCGACACCTACCGCAACCGCTACCCCCGCCAGCTCTCCGGCGGCCAGCAGCAGCGCGTCGGGGTGGCGAGGGCGCTGGCGGCCGACCCGCCGGTCCTGCTGATGGACGAGCCGTTCGGCGCCGTCGACCCGATCACCCGTGCCCTGCTGCAGGACGAATTGCTCCGTCTGCAAAGCGAACTGGGCAAGACCATCGTGTTCGTCACCCACGACTTCGGTGAGGCGGTGAAGCTGGGCGACCGCATCGCCGTCCTCGGCAACCGCTCCCGCATCCTGCAGTACGACACCCCCGCCGCGATCCTGGCGGCCCCCGCCGACGAGACGGTCGCCGGATTCGTCGGCGCCACCGCCACCATCGACCGCCTCGGACTGGCAGTCCTCGCGGACATGGACCTCGACCAGGGTGTCACCGTCGCCGAGGACGCTGCCCCGGCAACCCTGACCGCCGCCTTGCGCGACGCGGACCGCACCTGGGGCATAGTCCTCGACCCGCAGCGTCGCCCCCTTCGCCGAGTCTCGACAGCCGAACTCGCCCACGCGGATTCACTGCGCGACCTCGGCACCCCGATCGGCACCTCCCTCCCCGCCGACGCGACCCTCCAGGACGCACTGGCCGCGCTGCTCACCGAACGCACCGCCTCCGCCGTCGTCGTCGACAACACCGGCACCTACGCGGGAACGGTCACCGTCGACACCCTCATCGGCCACCTCGCCGCGACCGAAACGGCAACGGCATGACGGCCCCGTTGTATCGCAGCACCGCCGAACCCGTGCTGCCCGCGCGTGAACGGAGGGCAGCACCGTGACGAATATTGTTTCCGCTAAGCCACGTTCGATCGTCGACGTGCCCGCCGCGACCGCTGCCCCCGCAACCCAGCGGCGCGCCGAATACCTCCGACTGCTCGCCCAACCGGTGATCGTTGTGATTCTCACTGTCGGCGTGCTCGTCTGGGCGTTCCGGCGCGATCTCACCGTCACCCAGCAGGCCACCATCACGGTGGGCAATATCGCCGAGGTGACCTGGCAGCACATCCTGATCACGGCGGCGGTGGTACTCATCGTCGTCGCGCTCGCCGTGCCGCTCGGGACCTTGCTCACCCGGCCAGGATTCCGCCGTCTCGCACCATTTTTCGTCGGCATCGCCAATATCGGTGCATCGGCGCCTGCGATCGGCCTGATCGTGCTGTGCTACTTGGTCACCCGCACCACCGGGTTCTGGGTGGGGGTCGCGCCGATCGCGTTCTGTTCGCTGCTGCCCGTGCTGCGCAATACGATCCTGGGCTACCAGCAGGTCGACCCCGCCCTGATCGACGCCGGTAGGGGACAGGGCATGTCGCAGGGACTTGTTTTGCGCCGCATCGAGTTTCCCCTCGCAGTGCCCTACATCCTGGCCGGGCTGCGCACCTCGCTGGTATTGGCCGTCGGCACCGCCACCCTGTCGTTCATGGTGAGCGCGGGCGGACTCGGCATCCTCATCGACACCGGCTACAAGCTGCGCGACACCGTCACTCTGACCCTCGGCGCGGTGCTCGCGGTGGCGCTGGCGCTGTTCGTCGACTGGCTCGGCGCGCTGGCCGAACAGTTCCTCGGCCCGAGGGGGTTGCGTTGAGGTTCACCGCAAGATTGCGCTGGATTGCCCCCGTACTGAGCGCGCTGGTCCTCGCGAGCTGCGGACTGCAGTCGGGCGGTTCGGTACCGCTTCCCGTCGGTCCTGCCAGTATCCAACCGGTACCCGAACTCGACGGCGTCGCGGTGACGGTGGGCTCCAAGGACTTCACCGAAGCCAACATCCTGGGCTACATGATCGAATTCGCGCTCACCGCCGCCGGTGCGAACGTGCGCGACCTGACCAACATCCAGGGTTCCAACAGCCTGCGCGACGCCCAGTTGCACGGCCAGATCGACATCGCCTACGACTACACCGGCACCGGCTGGATCAACTACCTCGGCAAGGAGAAGCCGATCCCGACCGAGCAGGCGCAGTTCGACGCGGTCCGCGACGCCGACCTCGCCGAGCACGGCATGGTGTGGGCGGCGATGGCGCCGATGAACAACACCTATGCCCTCGTCACGAGCAAACGCACCGCCGAGGAAACCGGAGTCCGCACATTGTCGGACTATGCGGCCCTGCTCGCGAAAGACCCTGGCGCCGCGGCCACCTGCGTCGGCACCGAGTTCAATGTCCGCCCCGACGGCTATCCCGGATTGGCCGCCGCCTACGGGATAGACCTCGGCAAGTCGCAGCGCCAGATCGTCCAGGACGCGCTCGTGTACCAGGCCACCGCCGACGCCAAGCAGTGCCGTTTCGGCTCGGTCGCCGCCACCGACGGCCGCATCCCCGCCCTCGAACTGGTACTCCTCGAAGACGACAAAGCCTTCTTCCCGAAGTACAACGCCGCCTTGGTCATGCACCGCGACTTCGCCGACGCCCACCCGAAGGTCGCCGAGGTCATGGCCCCGATCTCGGCCCGCCTCACCAACGAGGTGATCACCGAACTCAACCGCCAGGTCGACATCGACGGCCGCGAACCCGCCGACGTCGCCCGCGATTGGATGGTCGCCGAAGGGCTGGTCACCGCAGGCTGATCCGCCGGAACTGGTTGGTCACGCACCGCTGCCTCGGTTGCGCGCTCCATGATGGACGCGGTAGGACAACCGGAAACCGAGGCGCGGTGGGGGTCCCGCGTCCAGCTGCGGCGTGGCTGAAGGACAACTACATCGACAAGGGCAAGCTCGGCGCCGCCACCGGCGAGGGGTTCTACCGCTACGACCAGTAGTCCGAGAACAGAACGAGGCCCGATCCGCATCGGATCGGGCCTCGTTCTGTCGGGGTGTCTACTTCTTGGTGATGTCGACGCCCGGCGCACCGTCGGTGAGGATCGAATCGGCGGCCAATACCGCACCGCCGCTCTTCTTGCGCGACCGCAACCGCTTCTCGAGCGTGGTGGCCAGGAAGCTCAGCGCCATGTTGAGCGAGATCATGATCAGCGCGATGACGATCAACGCGGGGATCGTGTTCTGCATCGATGCGCCTTCTTGCTGACCGGACCGCACCAGCTCCACATAGGTGATCTGGTAGCCCAGCGCGGTGTCCTTGAGGACGACGACCATCTGCGAGACCAGGGCAGGCAGCATCGCGGTGACGGCCTGTGGCAGGAGGATCAGCCGCATGAGCTGGTTCTTGCGCAGACCGAGCGCCACAGCGGCTTCGGTCTGTCCCTTGGGCAGGGACTTGATGCCCGCGCGCACGATCTCTGCGATGACCGCCGAGTTGTAGATGATCAGCGCGATGACCACTGCCGCCAGTGCCAGCTGATCGGACGGGAACACCTTGTAGTCGGCGAAGAATGAGAACAGGAAGATCATCAGGATGAGCACCGGGATCGCCCGAGCGAGTTCGACGATCGCACCCGCCGTCCAGCGAATTGACCCGTGGTCCGACAGGCGCAGGATGCCGAAGAGCATGCCGAAGAACACCGAGCCGATGATCGAGAGGACCGCTGCGGTGAGCGTGCCTTCCAAACCGGGCAAGAGATAGGTCTCCCAGACCTCGGCCTCGAGGAAGGGTTCCCACTTGGCCGCGGTGAACTGCCCCTTTTCGGCGAACGCGTCGTAGAGCCACCAGCCCGCCGCGATGACGATGACGACGACGAGGACCGAATACAGGTTGTGACGCAGCCGCGCGCGGGGCCCGGGGGCGTCGAACAGAACCGAAGCGCCGCTCATCGTGCCACCTCGTATCGCTTGGCCAGCCAGCCGAAGAACAGGCCGGTCGGCAGGGTGAGGATGACGAAGCCGAGCGCGAAGATCGCACCGATAGCCAGAATGGCAGCTTCGTTCTCGATCATTCCGCCCATCAGCGCCGCCGCTTCGGCCACGCCGATCATCGAGGCGACCGTTGAGTTCTTGGTCAGCGCGATCAGCACACTGCCCAGCGGTGCGATGACGGCCCGAAAGGCTTGGGGCAGCACGATCAACCGGAGGTTCTGGGCAAACCCGAAGCCCAGCGAACGGCCCGCTTCGGACTGGCCGAGTGCGACGGTATTGATACCCGAGCGCAGCGATTCGCAGACGAAGGCTGCGGTGTAGACGCTCAGCCCGATGATTGCCCAGCGGTAGTTGATGACTTTGAGGTCGTCACTGCCGAGTTTCCACTGGAGGGTGCTGTACAGGCCGAGCGAGGTGAATACCAGGATCAGCGTGAGCGGGGTGTTGCGGAAGATAGCTACATACGCCGCGCCGACCCAGCGCGCGACCGGGATCGGGGACACGCGCATGCCGGCGACGACGGTGCCGATGACGAGCGCACCGATCGCCGAGAAGAAGGTGAGTTTGATTGTTACCCAGAACGCATCGAGGATTTCGGAGTGATACCTCGAGATCAGGTCGAACACGGACGCGCGTCCTCCGATCGGTGTTGAGGCCAGCAGGACATCACCGTTTCGGTGACCCGGGGTGTCCCCGGGCCACCGAAACGTGGTTGATCAGTAGCGGTCGACGGTCGGCGGTGCCGGAACCGCGAAACCGGTGCCCGCGAAGTTCTTCTCCTGCGCGGCCTTCCACGAACCGTCATCGATCATCGCCTGGATGGCGTCGTTGACCTTGGTGCGCAGCTCCGAGTCGCCCTTTTTCAGGCCGACGCCGTACTTCTCTGTGGTGAAGGTCTTGTTCACCAGCTTGAAGGTGCCCGGCGACTGCGCCGCGTAACCGGCGAGGATGACGTTGTCGGTGGTGACCGCGTCGATCGCACCGCTGCGCATCGCCTCGATGCACAGCGAGTAGGTGTCGTAGGTCTGCAGCTGCGCCTGGGTGTAGTTCTTCTCGATGTTCTGGGCCGGGGTGGAGCCCTTCACCGAGCAGACCTTCTTGCCCGCGAGCGAATCGGGGCCGGTGATGTCGGTGTTGGCCGCCGGGACCAGCAGGTCCTGGCCCGCGATGTAGTACGGGCCCGCGAAATCGACCTTCTCCTTGCGCTTGTCGTTGATCGAGTAGGTGGCCACGACGAGGTCGACCTGGCCGTTCTCGATCAGCGTCTCGCGCTGCGCCGACGGCGCTTCCTTGAACGTCACGTTCTCCGGCTTCACGCCGAGCTTGTCGGCCACGTACTTGGCGACGTCGACATCGAAGCCGCTGTAGGTGCCGTCGGTGTTGCGCAGGCCGAGGCCGGGCTGGTCGAACTTGATGCCGATGGTCAGCTTGCCGTCCTTGGCGTTGTCAAGGGCCGACTTGTCGCTGCCGCCACCACAACCCGCGGTGACAGTGGCAGCCAATGCCAGTGCAGCAGCGCCGATTCCGACGCGCAACGCACGATTGATCCTCATGGGTTTCCTTCTCCTTGTGACGATGATGCTCGAAGAGTCAGTGACTGAGAATTTTGCCGAGGAAATCCCTGGCGCGTTCGGACTTCGGTGCGGTGAAGAATGCTTCGGGTGCGGCGTCTTCGACGATCTCGCCGTCGGCCATGAACAGCACGCGATCGCCTGCCCGGCGCGCGAAACCCATCTCGTGGGTGACCACGAGCATGGTCATGCCCTCCTTGGCGAGTGCCACCATGACGTCGAGCACCTCGTTGACCATCTCCGGGTCCAGCGCCGAGGTGGGCTCGTCGAACAGCATCACCTTGGGGTCCATCGCCAGCGAGCGGGCGATGGCCACGCGCTGCTGCTGACCGCCGGAGAGCTGGGCCGGGTACTTGTCGGCCTGGTTGGCGATGCCGACCCGCTCGAGCAGGGCGAGGGCGTGCTTGCGGGCCTCGTCCTTCTTCTTGCCGCGGACCTTCGTCGGCGCCAGCATGACGTTTTCGAGGATGGTCTTGTGCGCGAACAGGTTGAACGACTGGAACACCATGCCCACCTCGGCGCGCAGCGCGGCGAGAGCTTTGCCCTCGTCGGGCAGTGCGACGCCGTCGATGGCGATGTCACCGGAGTCGATCGGTTCGAGGCGGTTGATGGTGCGGCACAGGGTCGATTTACCCGAACCCGACGGGCCCAGGACGATCACTACCTGCCCACGGGGCACTTCGAGGTGGATATCGCGCAGGACGTGGAGATCACCGAAGTGCTTTTCCACGTTGCGCATCGAGATCATCGGCACAGCAGCGGTCGCGGCTGCGGCGTCGGCTTTCCCCATCGCGGGTGCGGCGTCGTCGGTCATGGTGAGAAACCTTATGTCCAATCTGGAGAATTGCCCGGCTTTCGGCGACACGTGCATGACGGCACGCCGAAACGACACCTGCTGGTAACCCAGCGGTAGTCGGTTACCTTTGCGTATTATTACCCGAATGCAACCGTGATGCGCGTCACGGTAGGGGCTGGCCGTACCCTGGACGGGTGGATTCGACGGTTCAGAACGCGACGGAGAACGCGGCTACGCGCAGCTACGAGGTTCGCACATTCGGCTGCCAGATGAACGTGCACGACTCCGAACGACTGTCCGGATTGCTCGAGGACGCCGGCTACACGAAGGCCGCGGCCGGTGAGACTCCTGATCTGATGGTGTTCAACACCTGCGCGGTGCGCGAGAACGCCGACAACAAGCTCTACGGCACCCTCGGCCAGCTCGTCCCGGTCAAGCAGGGACGCCCCGGCATGCAGATCGCCGTCGGCGGCTGTCTCGCGCAGAAGGACCGCGAGACCGTGGTGCGCAAGGCGCCGTGGGTCGACGTGGTGTTCGGCACCCACAACATCGGTTCGCTGCCGGTGCTGCTCGAGCGGGCCCGCCACAACGACGAAGCCCAGGTCGAGATCCTCGAATCGCTCGAGGCGTTCCCGTCGACACTGCCCGCCAAGCGGGAGTCCGCCTACGCGGGTTGGGTGTCGATCTCGGTGGGCTGCAACAACACCTGCACGTTCTGCATCGTGCCCGCCCTGCGCGGCAAGGAAGTGGACCGCCGTCCCGGTGACGTGCTCGCCGAGGTGCAGGCCCTGGTCGACCAGGGTGTCCTCGAGGTGACGCTGCTCGGTCAGAACGTGAACTCCTACGGCGTGAACTTCGTCGACCCCGACCAGCCGCGCGACCGGGGCGCCTTCGCCCAACTGCTGCGCGCGACCGGACAGATCGACGGCCTCGAACGCGTGCGCTTCACCTCCCCGCACCCCGCGGAATTCACCGACGACGTCATCGAGGCGATGGCAGCCACCCCGAACGTCTGCCCGCAGCTGCACATGCCGCTGCAGTCGGGATCGGATCGGGTGCTCAAGGCGATGCGCCGCTCCTACCGCAAGGAACGCTTCCTCGGCATCATCGACAAGGTGCGCGCCGCGATGCCGCACGCCTCGATCACCACCGACATCATCGTGGGCTTCCCCGGCGAGACCGAGGAGGACTTCCTCGAAACCCTCGACGTGGTCCGCCGCGCCCGCTTCACCAGCGCCTACACCTTCCAGTACTCCAAGCGTCCCGGCACACCGGCCGCCGAACTGCCCGATCAGCTGCCCAAAGCGGTCGTGCAGGAACGGTTCGAACGGCTGATCGCGCTGCAGGACCAGGTGTCGTGGGAGAACAATCAGGCGCTCATCGGGACCGAGGTGGAACTGCTCGTCGCCGACGGCGCGGGCAAGAAGAACGCAGTGACCGCGCGGATGAGCGGACGGGCGCGCGACGGTCGGCTGGTGCATTTCCGTCCCGGTGACGTGACGGGCATTCGACCTGGCGACATCGTCACCGTCGACATCACCGAGGCGGCGCCGCACCACCTCATCGCCGACAGCGCGGTGAAGTCGCATCGCCGGACCGCCGCCGGTGACGCGCACGAACGTGGCATCACGCCCAAGACCGCGCCGATCGGCGTCGGGCTCGGCCTGCCGCGCATCGGCGCTCCGGTCGTCGAAACGGTCGAGAGCGGCTGTTCGACGGGCTGCTCGTCGTGAGCAGTCAGTGGCCGGAGGCGGTAGCGGAGCGTGACCACGCGGGCCGCCTGAGCAGGACCGTGGAGATAGCGTGAGTGGCTCTACTACCGGTCGTAGTGGGTCGGATGCGGACGACGCGAACGGTGATGGCACAGTAGGACCCGCCAACGACCAGCCTGTGGACAGGAGCGGACACGCGGTGAACCCGGCGCGCAACGACCAGGATTTCGAACAATTCCGCGGTGAACTCGATGCGGTGGAACGCCGCATCGCCGGTGAGATCGACCCCGGCGCGCGAGCGCTGGTGGTGGCGGGCGCGGTCTTCGCGCTGCTGATCTCCCTCGTCCTCCCGACCGCGGGCTCCGCGCGCGGCTTCGACGTGCTGCTCAACACCGAAGCCGCGGGTGTCGAACACATCGGTCTGCCGTCGCGCATCTTCGTGTGGATGGTCATCATCTTCGGCGTCGGCTTCTCGCTGCTGGCCCTGACCACTCGCCGCTGGGTGCTGGCCTGGATCGCCTGCGCGGGCTCGGCTGTCGGCTCCGTGTTCGGCGTCCTGTCGATCTGGCACCGCCAGACCCCCGGCCTCGGCAACTACGTGGGCGCGGGCCCCGGCATCGGCCTGATCCTGGGCACCGTCGCGATCATGGTCCTCACGTTCCACTGGGTCCGCGTCGTCTGGAGCCGCACCGCCGTGCAGCTCGCCGCCGAAGAACAGCGCCGGAATGCCGCCCGCGAAGCCGAGGACCGCGACCGCAAGCGTCTCACCGACCCTCCCGCCTCCCCGTGACTTTTGCCGGTCGTAGGGAGGCGGCTGGCTCGGCCGCCGGTCTCACCGGGGTTGCCACGTAAGTTCTGGGCGTACCCGGTGAGTTACCGATGTTCTAGCGAAACCAGTTGTCGTGGGTCGGGATTCGCATTACAAATTGCTGACGGCGCCTTCCGCGGCCTCGGCCCATTCGCGCCACTGCTGAGCCTGTTCCATGGCCTTCTCCGCATCACGCTTCTTGCCCGCCGCGGTGGCCTTGGCGGCCTGCTCCTCGAACTGGGCGACCCGCTCACGGAACTGCGCGGCCCGCGCGACGGCCTCGGGGTCGGAGCGGCGCCACTGCTGATCGGCGGCGTCGCGGACCCGCTTCTCGATGGCGCGCAGCTTGGCTTCCAGTTCCTGCATGCGCTCGCGCGGGACCTTGCCAATGGCGTCCCACTTGTCCTGCAGCTCACGCAGGGCGTTGCGGGCGGCGTCCATGCCGTTGGCCGGGTCGATGTGCTCGTAGGCCGCGAGAAGTTCCAGCTTGGCGGCGGCGTTCTGATCGAACTCGGCGTCGCGTTCGGAGACGGCGGCGTTGCGGGCGGCGAAGAACACGTCCTGGGCGCTCTTGAACCGCCGCCACAGCGACTCGTCGGCCTCGCGCGGTGCCCGGCCCGCGGCCTTCCACTCCGAGAGCAGGTCGCGGAACACCGCGGCGGTGCCGGTCCAGTCGGTGGAGTCGGCCAGTTCCTCGGCGCGCACGCACAGCTCTTCCTTGCGCGTTTTGGCCGTGGCGCGTTCGCGGTCGAGGTCGGCGAAGTGGGCGCCGCGGCGGCGGTTGAACGCCTCGCGGGCCTTGGAGTAGCGCTTCCACAGGGCGTCGTCGACCTTGCGGTCCACCCCGCGGATCGACTTCCACTCGTCGAGAATCTCGCGCAGCCGGTCGCCCGCGGCCTTCCACTGGGTGGACTCGGCGGCGATCTGCTCGGCCTCGGCGGCGAGGGCTTCCTTGCGCTCGGTGTGCTCGTGCCGGGCGCGGTCCTTCTCCTCCTTGGCGTGCGCGGCGGCTTCCTCGGAATGCTCGGTGATCGCCTGCAGGCGGGTCGCGAGACCGTCGAGGTCGCCGATGACAGCTGCGGTCGGCAGCGTCTCGGCCAGGGCCAGCGCGGCGGCCTTGGTCTTGCGGGCGTCGGCGCCCGCGGCCAGCCTGGCTTCGAGCAGGGCGACCTCGGTCGCGAGATCGTCGAAGCGGCGGCCGAAGTGGGCGAGGCCCTCGGTGACGTCGCCTGCCTGCCAGGAGCCGACGACGCGTTCGCCCTCGGCGGTGCGCACCCAGGCGGTGCCGTCTTCGTCGACGCGACCCCACTTGCTGGGGTCGGTGACGGCGGGCACGACCACGGCGTGCGGATGCGGTTGATCGGGGCCCGGCGCCGGTTTCACGGCATGCGGTTTCGGAGCTTTCCCGCCGGGCTTGGGGGTACCGGACGGTCGCGGAGCCGGACCTGGGGTGGGCTTCGCGGTTCCGTTGCTGTCGGTCATTGCTCTCCGTCCCTGCCGCGCGTCACGGCTGCCTGGTTACGCCCTAGCACATCCCATTGAACCCGGTTCGAGCCGCGGAAACCATCGATCCGGTGGATCGAAGAGCGGATTTCCTGGGATTTCGTCCCGGACGACGTGGGTAGTCGCACCTGAAAACACTAGCAATCTCGGCGAGCATCCCGACGCCGGACACTCGCAGACTCCCCGCACGCCCGCGCCGCGCCGGATGCGGCGCGTACCCGCGCTGCCGCTACGGTTACCGCGTGTTCTCGATAGCGGCCCTGGTCCCGTCGCCGCCGATGCTGGTGCCCGAACTGTGTGGGCGAGTCCCGGTGTCCGGCAGCGATCCCGACGATCCGATCGTGGTGCTGCGCGCGGCCGCTCTCGACGCCGCGGCCACCCTTGCCGCGTCCGCCGACCGGTGGATCATCATCGGGGTCGACAGCCATGACCGGATCTACGGTTCCGGGACCCGGGGGACGTTTCGTGGGTTCGGTGCCGATGTTGTCGTCGGGCTCGGTCCGGTGGGCGACGATCCCGGTCCAGCAGACGCCCAGCTTCCCCTTCCGGTACTGGTCGCCGGATGGTTGCGGGAGCGGGTCGCGCCGGGGATTTCGGTGCAGGCGCGGCTGTACGCGGCCGATACGTCGGCCGCCGCGTGCGCCGACGCGGGTGCGGCGCTGCGAGCCGAACTCGACAGTGCGCAGGATCCGTGCGGGGTGCTCGTCGTCGCGGACGGCGCCGCCACGTTGACGGTCAAGGCGCCCGGCTATCTCGACGAGCGGGCCCCCGCGGTTCAGCAGGAACTCGACATCGCCTTGCGCGCGGGTTCGCGGGGCGGTTTGGCCGCGCTCGATCCGCACCTGTGTGCGGAACTGCTCGTAGACGGACGAGCCGCCTACCAGGTGCTCGGCGGGCTGTTCGCGACGGATTCGACCGATCCACTGGTACGTACGCTGTACCAAGGCGCACCCTATGGCGTCGGTTATGACGTGAGCGTGTGGCAACCCGAGGACGGTGACCAGTGATTCCCAGACCGATCGCGGTCGTCGGTCCCACCGCCACCGGAAAGTCCGATCTCGCGCTCGATCTGGCGCAGGAACTCGACGGCGAGATCGTCAATATCGATGCGATGCAGCTCTATCGCGGGATGGATGTCGGCACCGCGAAACTGCCGCCCGACCAGCGTCGCGGCATCGCCCACCATCTTCTCGACGTCCTGGATGTCACCGAGACCGCCACCGTCGCCGCCTATCAGAACTCGGCCCGCACCATCGTCGAGGACATCATGGCGCGCGGGAAAACCCCGGTCATCGTGGGTGGCTCGATGATGTACGTGCAGGCCCTGCTCGACGAGTGGGATTTCCCCGCCACCGATCCCGAGGTCCGTGCCCGCTGGGAAGCACTCCTCGACGAAAGCGGCGTGGGCGCACTGCATGCGGCACTGCAAAAAGCCGACCCGGTCGCCGCTGCCACCATCCTGCCCACCGACGGACGGCGCATGGTGCGCGCGCTCGAGGTCGTCGAACTGACGGGACGCCCGTTCGCCGCTTCGGCCCCGACCATCGGCACCCCTCGCTGGAACACCGCGATCCTCGGCGTCGACCGCGAGACCGCCGCCCTGGACGCCCGCATCGAACTGCGCACCGCGCTCATGTTCGACACCGGCCTGGTCGACGAGGTCCGCGGACTCCTGGCCGTAGGCCTACGCGAGGGCCAAACCGCCCGCCGCGCAATCGGTTACGCCCAAGTCCTGGCCTACCTCGACAATGAATACGACCTCGACCACGCCCGCGAACGCACGCTGATCGGCACCCGCCGCTACGTGCGCAGACAGCGGTCGTGGTTCCGCCGCGATCCCCGGGTGACCTGGGTCGACGGCGCCGATCCCGCGCTCGCCGCGACCGCGCTCGGCAAGCTCCGCGAAGCGAACACCGAACAGACAGGATCAACAGCGCAGTGACGCGACGAGTGAGTACCCGCAACGCCTCGGTCCAGGTGTGGGAGGCCTACCTCAACAACCGGAGCAAACGGTCTCGTGACGGCCGGTTCCTCGTGCAGGGCGTGCGCCCGATCACCCAGGCGGTCGCCAACGACTGGCCCCTGGAAACGTTGCTCTACCGGCTCGGCGGCCCCGAACTGTCGAGTTGGGCACGCGAGATCCTCGACACCGCCGACGTGCCGCAGGTCGGTCTCGTGCCCGAGCTCATGGCCGAGCTGGGGGAGAAGACGGCGAGCGCGCCGGAGATCGTGGCAGTCGCGGTGTCGCAACAGCCGGATCTGGCCGATTACGAGCCCGGCGAACCGGGGGAGGACGCACCGGTCGTCGTCGTGTTCGACCGCCCGAACTCGCCCGGCAACCTCGGCACCCTGATCCGCTCGGCCGACGCGTTCGGTGCGTCCGGGGTGATCGTCACCGGTCACGGCGCCGACCAGTTCGACCCGCAAGCCGTGCGCGCCTCCACCGGTTCCCTGTTCGCCATGCCGGTGCTGCGCGCGGCGGGCCCCGGTCAGGTCCTGGAATTCCGGGACCGCCAGGTGGCACGTGGCATCCCCACCCGCATCGTCGGCACCGACGAACACGCGCCGAGCACCATCTACGACCACGACTTCACCGAGGCCACCATCCTGGTCGTCGGCAACGAGACCACCGGCATGAGCTCGGCCTGGGCCGAGGCCTGCGACGACCTGGTCACCATCCCGATGGGCGGCACCGCCAGCTCGCTCGGCGCGCCCTCGGCGGGGGCGATCAGCCTCTACGAGATCGCCCGGCAGCGACGCACGTTCGCCCGGTAGTGGACCCGACTGCGGCGCAGAGGACAATGGTGAGCGTGTCCGACATCGAATTCAGCAAGGGCCACGGCACGCAGAACGACTTCGTGGTGCTGCCCGACCTCGAGGTGCGCCTCGATCTGTCCGCCGACCGCGTCGCTGCACTGTGCGACCGGCAGCGTGGCCTCGGCGCCGACGGTGTGCTGCGCGTCGCGAAGGCGGGTGCGCTGCTGGCCGCCGGTGTTCTCGAGGTGCTGCCCGACGGTGTCGGCGCCGATGACTGGTTCATGGACTACCGCAACGCCGACGGGTCGATCGCCGAGATGTGCGGCAACGGCATCCGGGTCTTTGCGCACTACCTCAACGCCAACGGCCTGGAAACGCGCACCGAGTACGTCATCGGCAGCCGCGCGGGCGCCCGGCCGGTGGTCGTGCACGCGGCTGGCCGGACCGCCGGCGAAGTCACCGTGGACATGGGCATCGTTCGCGAACTCGGCCCCTCCACCGCCACCCTGGCAGGCTGGGCACTGGCCGGTGTCGGCATCGATGTCGGCAATCCGCACCTGGCCTGCGTCGATGAGAGTCTGACCGCCGAGGCGCTCGCCAAACTCGACCTCACCGTGTCACCCGGCTTCGATCCCGACCTCTTCCCGCACGGCGTGAACGTGGAAATCCTCACTCCGCTCGACGCCGACAACGCCGTCGACATGCGCGTCTACGAACGCGGCGTCGGCGAAACCCGTTCCTGCGGCACCGGAACCGTCGCCGCCGCAGCCGCCGCACTCACTGCCGCGGGTGTGTCGGTCGCCACCGAAACCGGCGAGGTCACCGTGCGGGTGCCGGGCGGTCAGGTCCGCGTCACGATCGTGCAGGGCAGGGCTTGGATGCGTGGTCCCTCGGTGCTGTTGGCCTCGGGAACACTGTCGCGGGACTGGTGGGACGCGCAGTAGGACCGATAACCGCGTGCACGCTGTCACCCCGACGTGGCAGCATGGAGAACGTATGACGAAACCAGTAGAACCCACAGAATCCACATCGGCCGAGCAGAATCACGCGGCCGATCCCGACGTCGCCGCCGAGCGCGGTGACGTCGACGATGCGCTGGCCCGCCACGCGGCCCGCATGAAACAGCCCGGTTGGGCGGCCGAACCGACCAAGGGTGAGATGCAGCTCGACGAGCGCTCCTCGCTGCGCCGCGTCGCCGGGCTGTCCACCGAGCTCACCGACATCACCGAGGTCGAGTACCGCCAGCTGCGCCTCGAGCGCGTGGTGCTGGTCGGTGTCTGGACCACCGGCAGCTCCGCCCAGGCCGACGCGAGCATGGTCGAGCTGGCCGCACTCGCCGAGACGGCGGGCTCGGAAGTCCTCGAAGCGCTGATCCAGCGCCGCGACAAGCCCGACTCGGCCACCTACATCGGCTCGGGTAAGGCCGAGGAGCTGCGCACCATCGTCCTCGACACCGGTGCCGACACCGTGATCTGCGACGGTGAACTCACCCCCGCGCAGCTCACCGCGCTGGAGAAGGTCGTGAAGGTGAAGGTCATCGACCGCACCGCGCTGATCCTCGACATCTTCGCCCAGCACGCCACCTCCCGCGAGGGCAAGGCCCAGGTCGCGCTGGCGCAGATGGAATACATGCTGCCGCGCCTGCGTGGTTGGGGTGAGTCGATGTCGCGTCAGGCCGGTGGTCGCGCGGGCGGCGCCGGTGGCGGTGTCGGTACGCGTGGTCCCGGTGAGACCAAGATCGAAACCGACCGTCGCCGCATCCGCGAGCGGATGGCCAAGCTGCGCCGCGAGATCCGGGAGATGAAGACCGCTCGCGACACCATGCGCGCACGCCGCAGCGAAAGCGGTGTGCCCTCGATCGCGATCGTCGGCTACACCAACGCGGGCAAGTCCAGCCTGATGAACTCGCTCACCGGCGCGGGCCTGCTCGTGCAGGACGCGCTGTTCGCCACCCTCGACCCGACCACCCGCCGGGCCGCCCTCGACGACGGTCGCGAGATGGTGTTCACCGACACCGTCGGCTTCGTCCGCCACCTGCCGACCCAGCTGGTCGAGGCCTTCCGCTCCACCCTGGAAGAGGTGACCGGCGCCGACCTGCTGCTGCATGTCGTCGACGGTGCCGACCCGCTGCCGCTCGAGCAGATCAGGGCGGTGCGCGAGGTGATCACCGACGTGATCAAGGAGCAGGGCACGCAGGCGCCGCCGGAACTGCTGGTGGTCAACAAGATCGACGCCGCCGACCCGAACGAGCTCACCCGGTTGCGCGGCATGCTGCCCAACGCGGCCTTCGTCTCCGCGCACACCGGTGCGGGCGTGGAGGAACTGCGCGAGCGGCTGTCCGAGGTGCTCGGCGGACTCGATGTCGACATCAGCGTGCTGCTGCCCTACAGCCGCGGCGACCTGCTGGCCCGCATCCACGCCGACGGCCGGATCGTCACCGCCGATCACGAGGAGGGTGGAACCCGGGTGCGCGCGCGGGTGCCGCACGCCTTGGCGGCGGCCCTGTCCGAATACGCCCACTCCGGTCCGGCCGAACCGGCGCACAGCTGATCTTTTCTGCTGATTTGCCCGCCGATAGCGGATAAATGTTGATGCGACACAGGCATTTTCGGACGCTATGGTCGAATATCGACAGCAGGAGGGTGTTATGTCGAACGACCATCAACGTACGGAAAATGTGACGGAGAACAGGGTCGCGGAGGGCGGCCCTGTTCTGTCCGATGGTGCGCCGTTGAACCCGGCGCCCAGCGAATGGGACATCCGCGCCTTCGAGGCGGTGCTCGCGCCGCTGCGGGCGTGGACCAGCCCGAAGTTCTACGGCCTGGACAACATTCCGGCCGACGGTCCGGTGCTGATCGTGGCCAACCACAATCTGCTCGGCGGGATCGACGCCCCGCTGATCATGCCGGAGATCCTGCGTGAGCGCGGCAGGCTGGTGCGCGGTCTGGCCGAACACGTGCTGATGGTGCCCGTCGTGCGGGACTTCCTGCACCACTTCGGCGCCGTCCGCGGCACCCGTTCGAACTGCCTGGCGCTGCTCGAACGCGGGGAAGCGGTGGTGGTTTTCCCCGGCGGTGGCCGTGAGGCGATCCGCCGCAAGGGCGAGAAGTACGAACTCAAGTGGGAGGGCCGCACCGGTTTCGCGCGGATGGCGATCCAGGCGGGCGTCCCGATCGTGCCGCTGGCGATGATCGGCATCGACGACGCCTACGACATCGTCTTCGACGGCCAGCACGCGGTGATGTCCCCGTTGCGCTGGACCTGCCGCCTGCTCGGCATCAACCCCGAACTGAGCCCGCCGTTGGTCAAGGGCGTCGGCCCGACCCCGCTACCCCGCCCGGAACGCTTCTACTTCTCGGCGGGCACCCCCATCGACCCCACCCCGTGGATGGAAGCCGACGACCTCGACGGCGCCGCCGCCGACCTGCGCGACGTGGTGCGCAAGGGCCTCGAGGAAGAACTGCAGTTCCTGTTCAACGAGCGCGAACGCGATACCGGCCGCACCCTGGTCGGCCGCCTGCGCAAAGCGCTGCCCTGGTGACCCGAACTCGCTGACGGCTGGATCGGCGCCGTGGAATGCCCGCGACGCCGATTCCGTTACCCAGTTATACGGACCGAGGTCCGGATGATGGAAGGGTGACGATGACAGGACAGGTCCAGGTCGTGCCCGGCGCCGACCGCAGGCGCTGGCGCAACGAATGGCTCGACTCGCGCCAGTCGTTCCCGGTCACCGGCAATTTCGTGCTCGAGGATTACGCGCACGGACTGCTGCTCGTGCACAACGAGGACATCGTCGACCCCGGCGAAGGGTTCGACACCCATCAGCATCGCGATACCGAGATTCTCACCTGGGTACTGGAAGGTACTGTGGTGCACCAGGATTCGGTCGGTCACGCAGGATTGATCCGTCCCGGGCTAGCCCAGCGGATGAGCGCGGGGACGGGCATTCTGCATTCGGAGCGCAACGGTGCGGGTTATCGGGAGCGCGAGCGCCTGCACGTGGTGCAGATGTGGATCCCGCCGGACGCCACGGGGGCGACCCCGAGTTACCAGGAACTCGACATCGAGGGCGAACTCGCCCGCAACACGCTGGTCCCGGTGGCGTCCGGTATGTCACGTCATCGCGGCGAGGCGGCGATCGGCATCGGCAACCGTCATGCTGCCTTCCACGTCGCGCGACTGGATCCCGGTCAGTCGATCACGGTTCCCGACGCACCCTATGGTCACGTCTTCCTCGCTCGTGGCACGGTTGACTACGAGGGCTACGGCACCCTGGAGCAGGGCGACGCCGTGCGCCTGACCGCGACCGGCGGCCACCGCGTAACCGCCGTGACCGCCGCCGAGCTGCTGATCTGGGAGATGACCGCGACCGTGCGCCGCTAGATCTTGCGGATGACGGTGACGACCTTGCCCAGGATTTGCGCGTCGTTGCCGGGGATCGGCTCGAAGTGCGGGTTGTGCGGCATCAGCCACACGTCCTTGCCGGTGCGCTTGAAGGTCTTCACCGTGGCTTCGCCGTCGATCATCGCGGCGACGATGTCACCACCCTCGGCGACGTTCTGCTGACGCACCACCACGAAGTCGCCGTCGCAGATGGCCGCGTCGACCATCGACTGGCCCACGACCTTGAGCAGGAACAGCGAACCCTCGCCGACGAGCTCGCGCGGCAACGGGAACACGTCCTCCACGGCCTGTTCGGCCAGGATCGGGCCACCGGCGGCGATCCGGCCCAGGACCGGCACGAAGGTCGGTGTCGGGCGACTCGGGTCGGCCTCGTCGGGCTGGGGCAGTGTCGTGACCGAACGCACCGCCTCGTCGAGCCCGCGGACATTCACCGCGCGCGGTCGATTCGGATCGCGGCGTAGATACCCCTTGCGTTCGAGGGCGCGCAGCTGATGGGCCACCGAGGAGGTGGAGGTGAGACCGACCGCGTCGCCGATCTCGCGGATGCTGGGCGGATAGCCCCGTTCGGTCACCGAGGACCGGATGACATCGAGGACCGTGCGTTGACGCACGGTGAGATCCGTTCCGGATCCCGATGTGACGGTGCCGGTGCCGCTTTCGTCACCCGTGTCGTCTGTGTGGGTCACCGTGTCCCGCCCTTCTGAGTTGTCGAATTCGCCATCTCGAGGCTAGTCGGGCCACGCCGAACTATCAAACATCTGTTCGAGCATGTCGGGCGTTTCGTGCTGACAGTCGCGCTGGAATCTGGTAGAAATCGAACATCAGTTCGTCGCACAGGTGTTCGAACAACGAGAGGCGCAGTCGCCTCACCAGTACTTTCTCGCAGCAGCGGAGCACACCACCCCGGAGGTTCTTCCGATGAGCACAGCAACCAGCGCCCTGCGTTCCTTCGACCCCACCGCGGCCCCTGAGCCGCTGCTCCGCCGACGCCGGACCGCCCGCGCCCCACGGCCTTTCGCCTTGGTCCGGCCGACTTCTCAGCCCGCGGCCGTCGAACAGAAGGCGGTCGAAACACCACCCGTCGCAAGCCCTGATTCGTCCCGCCGAACCGCGGATGTGACGCGCAGTATCGTCCGATCCGGCGTGCTGAGCGCCCCCGGCCTGCCCGCCGCCGAACCTGCCGAGATCGTGCGCGTCGCCCGGCGGATCGAACTCACCGACGCCGAGCTCGATCTCGCTTTCGCGACTGTGCCCCGCAGTGAACCGGCGCGCCGAACCCGTGAGGTCGTTCGCCCGTCGGCCGATCGCGGCCCGCAGTACCGCACGCCGCACAGTGAACTCTCGCTCTACGCCCGAGGTCCCGTGCGCGCCGGCCGTGCGCAGGGTGTGCATCCGCTGCACCGGGTCGAACAGGCCAAGGTCGGGTTCGCCGCTTTAGCTGTGACGGCGCTGGTGACCGCGCTGATCGTCGTCGCTTTCCTCGGGCTCGCGCATGTACGCGCGGGCAGTTTCGTCGACCATGTCGACTCGACCGTCCCCGCAATCTCGGAGCAGGCGGGTCTCCCGTCCGGCCCCCAGTTCGAACCCGGCCGATGAGCCGAAAATAGTTGTGCACAAACATTTTCGGGAACTGTCGGTCGGCGTGCGCAGTGGCCGGTATCGACGAATCGCACCCCGAAACTAGAACACGTTGCTACGGTGGCGAAAGTCGGGGCGGGGGCCTCGACCGAACCCCCGGAGGCGAGGTCTCGGTGCGCCGCAGCTCGATCGCACTACTGCTCTGCGTGGTGCTCGGCGGTCTGCTGACACCCGCCGCGCACGCGATTCCCGCGTATACCGAATACCTCGACCTGCCCGCGCTCAACAGTGACGGCGAATACGGCGGCGGGCTACACCCGGATCTTCCCTCGACACAGCCACCCCTGCTCGACGCACTCACCCAGGCGCGCGCCGCCGACATCGACCCGACGCGGTACGCGACCCTGCTGCACCAGTATTGGCTCGTCGTGGCCACGGACAACGCCGCCATCGACCTCGAAGCGTGGGTGCCCGAGCGCGGCGCCGCCGCCAACTCCGCCACCTTCAACCAGGTGTACGTGAACTACTTCCGCCTCGCCGCCACCCGCTCCGACCTCTACTGGGCAGGCATGGCAGGCATCGCGGGCGCCTCCTTCGCCGCGGGCTTCTTCGACGTCGGCGATGTCGGCGACATCGTCACGGTCGGTGGCATCCACCAACTCGGCAACACGGTCGCCGACCTGCTCCGCGCCACCCCGCCCGAACTGCTCACCGGTGTCCCCGCCGACATCACCGCCCTGGCTACCCTCGGCCCACGCCTGACCGCCGCCGATCTGGCCTGGTATCAGACGCGGCTGATCACCATGCAAAAGCACATCTTCACCGACCTGGTCTCGATGCACGAGGCCTACCTCGCCGAGGGCATGGCAGCCATCGACGAGATGTACGCGGCCGGCGTGATCGGCGACCGCATGCGGGCGGCATGGCGGGGGATCGACGGCGGTACCGAAGCGGGCCGCGTCGACGCGCTGACCGCCATGGCCGATCGGGAGCAGAACGAGATCGTCGCCGACCAGTGGGATGTGACCGCGAACGGTCGCGACGGGATGGGCCGGGTGCTCACCTATGTCACAACGGTCGCGGGCAAACCCGCCGTTCCCGGCACCCGCGCGCCCGGCGTGTACGCCCCGGTCACGGTGTGGTCGCCGGTCGCCGCCGGCCGCCCGCTGGGGTTACGGATGCCGCTGCCCGCGTTCAACTGGGCCGACCGCGACACCCGCTGGGACTACCTCGCCGCCGACCTGCTGCCCCGCCACCTCGCGCTCGCCGCCGATACCGCGCGGTCGGCGACGGTGTATCGCGAGCCGTTCGCCGCCAAGCTCGACCGCGGCCGACTGCTGACCCGGTTGCCCGCCGTCCTCGCGGACCTGACTACGCAGTGGCAGGTTGTGTCATCCTGAGCGGTATCCTGTCAAGAGCCATGGAATAGAAATGCGCATCGACGAAGGAATCCTCGGATGCATTGCCCGTACTGCCGACACCCCGACTCGCGCGTCGTCGACTCGCGGGAAGCCGAGGAGGGCACCGCGATCCGTCGCCGTCGTTCCTGCCCGAGCTGTGGGCGCCGGTTCACCACGGTCGAGACCGCGATCCTGTCGGTGGTCAAGCGCAGTGGCGTGACCGAGCCGTTCAGCCGGGAAAAGGTGATCGTCGGTGTGCGCCGCGCCTGCCAGGGCCGCGAAGTCGACGACGACGCCCTGAACCTCCTGGCCCAGCAGGTCGAAGACGCGGTGCGCGCCAAGGGTTCTCCCGAGGTTCCGAGCCACGAGGTCGGCCTCGCCATCCTCGGCCCGCTGCGTGACCTCGACGAGGTGGCCTACCTGCGCTTCGCCTCGGTCTACCGATCCTTCACCAGCGCAGCCGATTTCGAACGCGAGATCACCGAGATGCGAGCGGCTCGCGCGGCCGCGGTCGTCGCGACCGACTGAGCCGCGACGCAGCTCTCCGCACCGGTCGGCCGCCGTCGCCGCGACCGATTGCGCTGCGACACATCGGCTCTCCAACGCGCGGCGGCGGTTTCAGCGTCGGATCGAGCTGATGGCCTTTTCGATGCGCTTGGCAGACACCGGGTAGGGCGTGCCCAGCTTCTGGGCGAACAGGCTGACGCGCAGTTCCTCGATCATCCACCAGATCTCGGTGACGTCGCGGGCATTCTTGCGGCCGGGCGGTAGCGCGGTGACGAGCTTGTCGTAGGCGGACAGCATCCGGTCCACCTCGACCATCGCCTGCCGGTCACGTACCGCCGAGCCGGGCAGCGATTCCAGGCGCTGCGCCGCGGCGAGCAGGTAACGGGGGAATTCACGCAACCGCACCCGCCCCCATTCGGCGACGAAGCCGGGGAACAGCAGGTCGTCGAGCTGCTGGCGGACATCGTCGGCGATATCTGTTTCGAGGGTGTCCGACAGCGCCGAACGTGCCTGCTGTGCTGCGGCGAGGACCGGCACGACCGCCCGGATCAGCGCGACGACCACCGTGGACAGTTGCGGGCGAACGGCCGCGACCAGTTTGTCGAACTCCGCGGGCGTGCGGACGGGGCCGCCTGCCCTGGCGATGAGTTCGTCGGCGGCGGCGACCCGGCAGTCCTCGACCAGCTTGTCCAGGGAGCCATCGGGGTTCTGGCTCAGGGCCAGCCGATCGCGGGCGGGCAGCCCGGCGGTGACCGCGCGGGTCGAGGTGGGGATCGCGGCGAGTAGCAGCGTGCGCACGCCCGCGCGCATCGCAGCCGCCTGCTCGGCGGGTGAGCTGAGCACGCGCACCGCCACACCTTCGCCCTCGGGCACCAGTGCCGGGTAGCCGGTCACCGTTTGTCCGGCGACCTCGCGACTCACCGTCGGTGCGACCGAGCCGAGCGATTCCGAGGTCCACACCGTCGCGGGCGCGCGCTCGGCACCAGCGGTGGCCCGCGCGACCGAGGCCGAAACCTGGTCGGCCAGTAGCGCTTTCAGCTGCTGTAGACTCTTGCTCTTGGCGAGCACCTTGCCCTGCTGATCGACTGCGGCGAAGGTCATCCGCAAGTGGTCCGGCAGCGCGGTGGCGGGAAGATCGTCGGCGGTGATGGTGACCGACCCCAGCCGCGAAAGTTCTCGCGAGAGGCCCGTGCGAAGAGGTTCGGCGCGCGGAGTCAGCGCGCGCAGGGCAGCCGCCGCGAAGTCGGGAGCGGGAACGACCGCGCGCCGCAACGTTTTCGGGAGGGTCTTGATGAACGCGGCCGCTAGTTCCTCGCGCATGCCCGGCACCAGCCAGTCGAAGCCGACCGCCCGCACATGCGCGAGTTGCTCCACCGGGATGCGCGCGGTGACGCCGTCGTCGTCCTGGCCCGGCTCGAACTGGTAGGTCAGCGGGAAGCTGAGTTCACCCTGACGCCAGGCGTCGGGGAAGTCGGTCGGGTCGAGTGCGGCGACACCGGCATTGACCACGGTCTCGGTCGAGAAGTCCAGCAGGGCAGGGTCTTTGCGTTCGGCTTTGCGCCACCAGCTGTCGAAATGGCGCACCGACACGATGTCGGCGGGCACACGCTTGTCGTAGAACTCGAACAGCACTTCGTCATCGACGAGGATGTCGCGCCGTCGGGCGCGATGCTCGAGGTCGGCGACATCGTCGATCAGGGCGCGGTTGCGGGCGAAGAACCCGTGCCGCGTCTGCCATTCCCCCTGGACCAGGGCGTGGCGGATGAACAGCTCCCGCGACAGCTCCGGGTCGATCCGTCCGAAGTCCACCGGCCGCCCGGTCACCAACGGCACCCCGTACAGCGTGGCCCGCTCATAGGCCCGCGCCGAACCGCGCTTGGCCGACCAATGCGGTTCCGAATACGTACGTTTCACCAGGTCACCGGCAAGCCGCTCGGCCCACTCCGGCTCCACCTTCGCCGCGATCCGCCCCCACAACCGCGAGGTCTCCACCAGCTCCGCCGCCATCACCCAGCGCGGCGCCTTCTTGGCCAGCGACGACCCAGGGAAGATCATGAACTTCGCATTGCGTGCCCCGAGGAACTCGCGAGACTCCGCCTCGCGCACACCGATATGCGAGAGCATGCCTGCCAGCAGCGACTGGTGGATCTGCGTGCTCGGCCGCGGCATAGCGTCGTCGTCAGCCGAATCCGGCGACCCGCCACCAGCTTTCGCAACCGCCGCGTGCTGTCCACGCTTGCCGTTGCCGCCGTTGCCGCCGTTGCCGCCGTTGCGTCGAGAGCGGTCGGGCGTCTGGTGCGAGCCGGTGTCCTCGGCGTTCGTCACGTCGGATGCGCTGTGGATGTCAACCGAGTCCGTACTCGACGCGGCCGCCGGGCGTGCGGAATTGCCGCGTCCACGACCGCGGCGTCCGCGATTGCCGCCGATACCGTCGGCCGAGCGGTCGGTAGCGCCGGTGCGCCGGGAACCGACCGACTCACTGAGCCCAGTGGTCTCGGAATTCGCTTGTCCGCGACCCGCACCCGCGTCGTTCCAGCCCATCCCGCGCGCGATCGTGCGTAACTGGCCGTGCAGGTCCTGCCACTCCCTGATCCGCAGATAGTGCAGGAACTCGTCCCGACACATCCGCCGGAACTGGTTGGAAGACAGTGACTTCCGCTGCTCGGTCAGATAATCCCACAGCCGCAGATACGCCAGGAAATCCGAGCCCTCGACCACGAAGCGAGCATGCTGGGCATCGGCAGCCTGCTGATGCTCGACGGGCCGTTCGCGCACATCCTGAATCGACAGCGCCGCCACAATGATCAGCACCTCGTCGAGACACCCGTTGCGCTGCGCTTCCACCAGCATCCGCGCCATCCGCGGATCCACCGGCAGCTGGGCCATCTCCCGGCCGATCGGGGTCAGCGTGAGATGACCACCCGAATCCGCTTCGGCGTCAATGGTTTTCGAACTCCCGTGCGCCAGCGCACCGAGTTCCTCGAGCAGTGCGATGCCGTCGCGAATCGCGCGACGATCGGGGGCCTCCACGAACGGGAAACTCTCGATATCGCCCAGCCCCAGCGCCGTCATCTGCAGAATGACCGCGGCGAGGTTGGTGCGCAGGATCTCCGGTTCGGTGAACGCGGGCCGCGCCTCGAAATCATCCTCGGAATACAGCCGGATACAGATACCGTCCGCGACACGACCACAGCGCCCGGACCTCTGCCGCGCGGAGGCCTGCGAAACCTCCTCGATCGGTAGCCGCTGCACTTTGGTGCGCATCGAATAACGTGAAATACGTGCCGTACCAGGGTCGATGACATAGCGGATGCCGGGCACGGTCAGCGAGGTCTCGGCGACATTGGTGGCCAGCACCACCCGGCGACCGGTATGCGGCGCGAACACCTTGTGCTGCTCGGCCGCCGACAGTCGCGCGTACAGCGGCACGATCTCGGTGCGGGGCAGTTTCAGGTCACGCAGCGCGTCAGCGGTATCGCGGATCTCGCGTTCACCCGACAGGAACACCAGCACGTCACCGTCGCCCTCGGCGAACAGTTCCACGACACCGTCGGCGATGGCGTCGGTGGGATCGCGGTCGACGACCCGTGTGTCCTCGTCCTCGTCGACCCCCGGTAGTTCCAGCGACAGCGGCCGATACCGCAACTCCACCGGATACGACCGCCCCGACACCTCCACGATCGGCGCCGGAGTGCCCTGCGCATCAGCGAAATGGCGGGCGAACAGCTCCGGGTCGATCGTGGCCGAGGTGATGATCACCTTCAGATCGGGCCGTCGCGGCAGCAACTGCTTCAGATAGCCGAGCAGGAAGTCGATATTGAGGCTGCGTTCGTGCGCCTCGTCGATGACGATCGTGTCGTAGCGCCGCAGCATCCGGTCGCGCTGGATCTCGGCGAGCAGAATGCCGTCGGTCATGAGCTTGACCAGCGTGCGGTCCGAAGCCTGATCGGTGAAGCGAACCGTATAGCCGACCACGTCACCCAGTTCGGTGCCCAGTTCCTCGGCGATGCGCTCGGCCACCGTGCGCGCGGCGAGCCTGCGCGGCTGGGTGTGGCCGATGGTGCCGCGGATGCCGCGACCGAGTTCGAGGCAGATCTTCGGGATCTGGGTGGTCTTGCCCGAACCGGTCTCACCGGCCACGATCACGACCTGGTTGGCGGCGATGGCGGCGGCGATGTCGTCGCGGCGCGCGGAAACGGGGAGTTGTTCCGGGTAGGTGATCTGCGGAAGCGCCGCACGGCGGTTGGCCACGCGGGTCTCGGCGGTGGCGATCTCGGCCTCGACGGCGGGTAGGTCGTCGGGACGGGCACGGTCCAGCGAGCGTCGGAGCCGGTGTTCGTCGCGTAGCGAGACTTCCGCCAGGCGATTGCGAAGCGCGCGGGTTTCGGCGCTGGATGTCCTGGTCATTGCGGCTACCAGCCTAGCGAAGGGCGCCACCGAATTTCCCGCGCGTCGGCTGCGCGCACCCTCGCGGAGACCAAGGACACACCGTGTCGTGTGGCCGTCGAGGTCCGCGAGTCCGCACACCTGTCCGTGACGCGACAGGTACGCGAGTCCGAACTCCCGGTCAGCGGGGTCGGGTCATGCGAAGATCCCGGCATGAGCCGCCAGCGTACGGAAGCGTGCAGCGGGCTCGGCATGCCGAATCGGCCGGCGGGGTCGACACGCACAGGAGCCACTTCACCTGACGTCCGAGTGTTCGGAAAGGACACCGCATGAGCACACCGGTACGAACGGCGTGGTGGATCAGGGCGTACCGGATCGCGTTCGGGTTGCTCGGGGTCCTCGCCCTGGTGTGGATCCCGTTGCGCAATATCGACTCGGCGACGTTCTCGCTCACCAACTATCTGAGCTACTTCACCATCGAATCCAACGTGCTGTCGGTGATCGTGCTCCTCGTCGGCGGCGGCCTCGCCCCACAAAGTCAACGCTGGCAGACGTTTCGCGGCGCCGTCACCCTCTACATGCTGATCACGATGGTCGTATACGCCATCCTGCTGGCCGACGTCGACGTGATGCTCACCGACAAGTGGATCAACGACGTCCTGCACCGCATCGTCCCGCTGGTCCTGCTCCTGGACTGGCTGTTCGTCGCCATGACGAAACGCCTGCGACCCACCCTCGAACTGGTCGGCCTGTGGCTGATCTTCCCGGTCGCCTACGGCGTCTACAGCCTGATCCGCGGCCCGATCGTCGACTGGTATCCGTATCCCTTCATCGACCCACGCACCCAGGGCTATGTGTCGCTGACCATCGGTCTGGTGGTGTTGCTGGTGGTGTTCGTCGTGCTCGCGGTGGCGATGGCCTCGCTGGGCGACCTGCCCGCCCGATGGCGTGAACGCAAGTCCGAGGACTGAGACAGCGGTGGGCCAGGTGCGCGCGCGGTAGCCGAGTGGGGTAAATGTGGACCCATGAATGCGCTCTGGCATGGATTCGCCGATATGGGTGCCGTCAATCGTGACGGTGCGTTCGTTGTGGCTCGCGGCGAGGGCGCCTACGTCTTCGACACCGCGGGTAAGCGGTACCTCGACGCCACCGCCGGGCTGTGGTTCGCCAATGTCGGCCACGGTCGCGGCGAGATCGCCGACGCGGTCGCCGACCAGCTGCGCACCATCGCGCACTACTCCAACTTCGGCGATCTCACCGAAGCCCCCACCCAGGAACTCGCCGAGAAACTGTCGTCGATCGCGCCCGTTCCCGGCAGCAAGATCTTCTTCACCTCCGGTGGTTCGGACTCGGTGGAAACCGCGGCCAAGCTGGCCCGGCGCTACTGGCACGAACAGGGCCGCCCCGACAAGAAGATCCTGGTCGGACGCCGACTGGCCTACCACGGCATGCACTACGCGAGCACCGCGCTCGGCGGTCTGACGCCGAACAAAGAGGGCTACGGCGTGCTGGTCGAGGACACCCGCACCGTCGAATGGAACGACGCCAAGTCGCTGCTCGCCCTCATCGAAGAGGTCGGTGCCGAGAAGATCGCCGCGTTCTTCTGCGAACCGATCATCGGCGCGGGCGGGGTGTACCTGCCGCCGCAGGGTTACCTGGCCGAGGTCCGCCAGATCTGCCGCGACCACGACATCCTGTTCGTCGCCGACGAGGTCGTCACCGGTTTCGGGCGCATCGGCGGCTCCTGGTTCGCCTCCACCCGCTTCGACCTGCAGCCCGACCTGATGACCACCGCCAAGGGCCTCACCTCCGGCTACCTCCCGATGGGCGCGGTTTTCATCGCCCCCCACATCGCCGAACCCTTCTACGCGGGCGGCACCTGGTTCCGCCACGGCTACACCTACGGCGGCCACGCCGGTGCGGCCGCCGCGGCCCTGGCCAACCTCGCCATCGTCGAACGCGAAGGCCTCCTCGAGGAAGCCGCTCGCCTCGAGTCCACGCTCCACACCGCTCTGGCCCCGCTGGCTGACCACCCCCGCGTCGCGGAGGTTCGCAGCGGTCTCGGTGCAGTCGCAGCCGTGCAGCTCGCCGACCCGTCCGAGGGGCCCGCGCTGGTGAAAACCCTTCGCGGACACGGCATCTCGGGCCGCGCCGCCGGTGCGGGCGCCATGCAGATCTCGCCGTCGTTCGTGATGACCGACGCGCAGGTCGCCGAACTGGCCGAAGGATTCGCCCGCGCCCTGGGCTGATTCGCCACACCATCGGGCCCGTCGGCGAAACTCGCTGGCGGGCCCGATGCCGTGCGGGCTAGCCTCGGCTCTGTTCTGATCGAACAGGGGGAGGACCTGCGTGCAATCATCGGTGACCGTGACACCGGATCAACTACCGGAGTTGCTGCTGCATGTCGCGGTGGTGCGACCGGTATTCCTGTGGGGCGCACCGGGAATCGGCAAGAGCTCCCTGGTACGGACCTTCGCCGAATCGCTCGGTCTCGACTGTGTCACCCTGCTCGGCACCCAGCTCGCCCCCGAGGATCTGATCGGGGTCCCGCAGATCGTCGATGATCGCAGCCGGTTCGCTCCGCCGGAGATGATCGCGCGGCCAGAACCGTATTGTCTGTTCCTCGACGAACTCAATGCCGCCTCGCCGGAGGTGCAGAAGTCGTTCTACTCGCTGATCCTGGATCGCCGGATCGGCACCTACGAACTGCCCGCGGGCTCGGTCGTGATCGGCGCGGGCAATCGCGCCACCGACAACGCTCTCGCCCGGCCGATGGCCTCCGCACTGGTCAACCGCATGGTGCATCTGCACCTGCGCGCCGATGTCGACGACTGGCTGAAGTGGGCCGCCACCAACGACATTCACCCCTGGATCATCCGCTACCTCACCCAGCGCCCCGACCACCTGTGGTCGGCCCCACCCAAAACCGAGGCCCCGTTCTCCACGCCTCGCGGCTGGCACATGCTCTCCGACGCCTTGCACTCCTGCGGCGACGACATCGACGACACGACCCTGCAGGTCCTCTCCGCGGGCACCCTCACCCTCGGCCACAGCTCCGGTTTCCGGGCGTTCGTGAAAACGATCCGCCACGCCTACGACCTGGACGCGGTCATCAAGGGTGATGCCTCATGGCCGCGCGACCCGGCCGACCGTGACCTGCTGTACTTCCTGTCCGAAACGATGCGCGCCCGGCTGATCAAGGAACTCCCTGGCGACCGTGCGCACACCTCGCCCGCGGTGCAGCGCTTCGTGCTGCGCGTCAAGTCCCTGCTGATAGAACTCGCCGAGATCTCGGTGGAGTGTGCGCAACTGGTGATCGCCTCGGACACCGACGGGGTGCCACTGTTGCCGTCGTGGTTTCTCGTCGAGGTCTCGCGGGACCTCCCGCGCCTGGCAGCGCGGCGCTGACCATGGCCTCCACCCGCAAGCGTCGTACGGCCGTGGATCCGTGGGAGCAGGCGATCGATGACGGGTGGAAGTCGGTGCGCGACCATCCGGCATTGCAGCCACTGATCACCGGGTCGTCGAACACAGGGCCGGTGACCACCTATCTGTACCGACTCGACGAGCGGACCCCGCGCGAGGTGTGGGCGCGCCTGACCGGCTCCGGCATGCACTATCACCCGAAACGTCGTGCGAGCGCGCAGGAATGGGCGTGGGCGTTCGCGCACTGCCTACTGCACGCCGGGTTCGGCCACCTCGACCCGCGAAACACGGTGCCCGACAACATCATCGACCTCGATTCCAGCGACACCGAGAACTCGCCCGAGGCGCGCGCACCACATCCGGCCTATCGAGCCGCCTGTTGTGCCGCCGTCGACACCTACCTGGCGACGATGAAGATCGGCACCAGGCCCGACGCTTTCCCGCCGACGCCTGCGCTGACCGACGAGCACGCCGCTGCCGCCCGGTGGCGCGACACCGCGGTGCCGGACGCGTTCGCGCGCGCGGGGATCGCCGATTTCCTGCTCACCTCGCCCGAGACGGCGAAACGTGTGGATGCGCCCGCCCGATTCGCGAAGGGCATCGCCGACGCCGCCCGCGCGGCACTGGCCACCGCGGGCGGGGAACGCGGCGCCGACGGTGTGCTGCGTCACCGTGGGCCGTGGGACAGCGCGCTCGGCTGGTTCGTGTCCTCGTTTCCGCTGCTCGGAGCCCTCGCCGCTGGCATGACGGTGGTCGCGGACGCCGATCTCGCACGCAGCTGGGACATTTCGGTCGCCGCAGTGAATGCCGAAGCCGCCGAGATCTACGTCAATCCGCTGCTCCGCCTCGGCGAGGAACAGTGGCGATTCGTCCTCGCACACGAAATGCTGCACGCCGCACTGCGACACGGCGAACGCGCGCAGTGGCGTGACCACTATCTGTTCAACATCGCCTGCGACTACGTCGTCAACGGTTGGTTGGTCGAGATGGGTGTGGGCGAGATGCCCGAAGGATTGCTCTACGACCCGGCGCTGAAAGGGTGTTCGGCCGAGGAGATCTACGACCGCATCGCCGTCGACCTGCGCCGACTGCGCAAACTCGCCACCCTGCGCGGCCGTGGCCTCGGCGATGTCCTCGACGAACCGCTGCCACACCCCGGCAGCGCGGGCCGCTATATCGACCTCGACGAGTACTACCGCAGCGCGCTGATGACCGGGCTCGCGTACCACACCGACAGCGGCCGCGGATACGTCCCCGCCGCCCTGGAACAGGCGATCCGCGCCCTCGACCAGCCCCCACTGCCGTGGGACGCGCAACTGGCCCAATGGTTCGACGAACACGTCCCCACCGTCGACAAACGGCGCAGTTACGCGCGCGCCTCCCGCCGCCAGGCCTCGACACCCGACATCCCGCGCCCGGCATGGGTGCGGCCCGAAGAGAACGTGCGCCTACCGACTTTCGGTGTGGTCCTCGATACTTCGGGCTCCATGGACGTGACCTTGCTAGGCAAAGGGCTCGGTGCCATCGCCTCGTACGCGCTGGCCAGAGACGTGCCGCGAGCCAGGGTCGTCTACTGCGACGCCGCCGCCTACGACGCCGGTTACCTCCCGGTGGAAGAAATCGCCGCCGGTGTGCGGGTCCGCGGGCGCGGCGGCACGGTCCTGCAGCCCGGCATCCGCCTGCTCGAACGCGCTGACGATTTCCCCGCCGAGGGCCCGATCCTGGTGATCACCGACGGCCAATGCGACGCACTACGAATCCGCCGCGAACACGCCTTCCTCGTCCCTGCGAACGCTTCGCTCCCGTTCACCCCGAAGGGCCCGGTTTTCCGCCTGCGCTGAGCGTGCCGCGAGGGTTCAGGTGGTGTCGGTGAGGCGGCGGATGCGGGTGTTGAGGTAGCGCTGTTCGGGAATGCTGGCCGTGAGTTGTGCTGCACGGCGGTAGCTTTCGAGGGCAGCGGGTTTGTCGCCGATCAGTTCGAGCAGATGGGCGCGGACCGCGTGGGTGCGATGGTGGCGGACCATCACCGGGTCGTCGAGTAGCGGATCCGCCAGTGCCAGGCCTTCTTTCGGACCGAACGCGGTACCGACCGCGACCGCGCGGTTGAGGGTGACGATCGGGCTGGGGGCAACGCGGTCGAGCATGGCATAGAGGATCGTGATCTGACGCCAGTCGGTGCTCGCCCAGGTGGGAGCCTCCGCGTGGACCGCCGCGATCGCCGCCTGCAATTGGAACCGGCCGACGTGACCGCGAGGCAGGACACGTTCGAGCAGACCAACCCCCTCGGCGATCATCGATTGATCCCAGCGCGTGCGGTCCTGTTCGGCCAGTGGCACCAGATCGCCGTCGCGCATCCGGGACGCGGAGCGGGCATGGGTGAGCAGCATCAGCGCCAGGGCGCCGGCGACTTCGTCGTGATCGGGAATCGCCGCGTGGAGTTGGCGGGTCAGCCGGATGGCTTCGGCCGCCATGGTCTCCTCGACCAGCGTGCCACCGGCCGAGCGGGTGTGCCCCTCGGCGAACATCAGGTGGCAGACATCGAGGACGGCGGCGATCCGGGCAGGTAAATCGGCGTCAGCGGGTAGCTCGAAAACCGCACCGGCCGAACACAATGTCGAACGAGCCCTGGTCAATCGCTGGGTCATCGTCCGATCGGGGACGAGGTAGGCGGCGGCGATCTGGGCGGTGCTCAGCCCGGCGACGGCGTGCAAGGTCAAGGCGACCTGGGAGGAGCGGCTCAGGCTGGGATGGCAGCACAGGAGCAACAGCCGCAGGGTGTCGTCGCCGTCGTCGGATGCTGCGTCGGCGGCGGCCGCGACGTAGGTGTCGGCGGGCTGGGCGAGCGCGACTGCCTGTTCGCGTTCCGCGCGGGCGTGGTCGGCGCGGGCGCGGTCGATCAGTCGTCGCGAGGCCACCGTGATGAGCCAGCCGCGTGGGCTGTCGGGCAACCCGTCTCGAGCCCACTGTGTAGCCGCCGCGGCCACCGCTTCCTGGGCCGCGTCCTCGCAGTCGCCCAGGTCGCCGTGCCTGCGCAGGAGAGCGGCCAGGACGTGCGGCGCCTCCTGCCGCCACACGTCCTCGACCGCTCGCGAGTCCATCAGTCGTGTTCGCTCAGCTGCATGGTCGGGCGCAGTTCCACGGTTTCGCCCGGTCCGATGAACTGCGCGGCGATCTCCTCGGCCCGCGCGCGGCTCTCGACATCGATGAGGAAGAACCCGGCCAGATGCTCCTTGGCCTCGGAATAGGGCCCGTCGGTGACGAGGGGCTTCGCATCGTTCCACCGATACAACCGCGACGACTCCGGCGCACCGAGCGCCTCACCACCCAGCAACTCGCCCCGCTCGTGCAGCTCGCCGAGCAAGGCCTCGAAGTCCGCGTTCAGCCGATCACGCTGCTCGGCGGGCAACGCCTGGAATTCGGGCAGGTAGTCACCGGTCGGGTGACCCCACGGCTGCGGATTGGAATGGATCATGATCACGTACTTCATCGTGACTCCCTACAGCGTCGCGGATGCGTCCCGTCGACCCATCCTTACCCGGTACGTCGGAGTCGGCGAGGCCATGTCGACATCATGTCGCGAGGAGTCAGCAACGATCCAGTGGCAGGGTGAAGAACTGGCTCAGCGGGTCGAGGGAGTAGCTGCCGAAGGGTTCGCATTCGGTGAAGCCGTGGCGCAGGTAGAGGCGGCGGGCCGGGGCGAACAGATCCTGGGTGCCGGTCTCCAGGCTCAGTCGCCGATAGCCGCGTTCTCGGCCGACCGCGATCAGGTGGGCGAGCACGGTGGCGGCGACGCCACGGCCGGTGTGCCCGTCGGCGGTGCGCATGGACTTGATCTCGGCGTGTTCGGGGTCGAGTTCTTTCAGCGCACCGCACCCGACGAGGTCTTCGCCGGACCACGCGCTCCACACGGTCACCGCCGGATCGCGCAACGCGGTGAGGTCGAGGGCGTGCATGCTCTCGGCGGGGGAGGTGCTCGCCATTTCGGCGTGGTGGGCGGCCAGCAGGGCACGGACCTGCGCGCCGGAGAGGTCATCGGCCACCACGCGGAGCTGGTCGACCGCGACGGTTCGGTTATCGGTCATAAGTCCAGTTTGCGGGTCGGTAGCGATGTTCGGCGACTCGGGTCGACCCCCGACAGTGTGACTTTGCGAACGTCAGCGGGCACGTCCGACCGCGGAAAAGCAACCCGTGGGCAACGCGGGGGTGCGAGCATGGTCGAGCGGGTGTCGACTCGGAAGTGGTGGGGTGTGGCCGATTTCGTGGAGCAGTATGCGTTCGTGCGGTGGCCGGTGGTTGCCGCGTTCGTGCTGGCGTCGCTGATCGTGGCGACCCGGCTGACCAGGCGGCCACCGCCCGCCTTGCGGGTCGATGCGGCGTCCGAGGGTGCGCACCTGCTCATGTGCCTGGTGATGCTGGCCATGCTGGTGTTTCCCGCGGCCGTCGACCCGCACGCGATGCGCGGGCTGCTCACCGGCCTCACCGTCGCGTTCGCCGTCCTGCTCGTCGAACGGGCCGTGCAGTGGCGTAGCGGACCCGACGGTGTGCTCGCGCTGGGCTATCACACCCTCGCCGCCGCGGCGATGCTCTACGCGATGACCGGGCACGGAGCGGTACACGGAGAAGGCGTGGCGACCTGGCCCGCCGTCGCGCTGGCGGTACTGTTCGGCCTCGACGCGCTGCTCGCGCTCGGTACCGTCGGTCACGGACCGGGCTGGCACCGCTTCGTCCACCCGGCCGGCGCACACCCGCTGACCTCGGCCCTGGTGCCCCATGTGGTGATGGATATCGGGACGGCGTTCATGCTGATCGCCGCGATCGGCCGGTGAATACCGATCCACAACCGCTCGCGCTGCGAATTCCATTAGTGCGGGCAGGAATTCGACGATGAGCGGGCAGCGCGGTCCCGGATCGACACCGGGAGCTCGCGGTGCGGCCTCACGCGCACCCGACATCGGCGCCGACGATCGCGAGGAGATGCGCGCGCTCTACCGCGCCACCGGTGCCGCCGCGTTCGGCCTGGCGCTGCGGGTACTGCACCGTCGCGGCGCAGCCGAAGACGTTGTCCGCGAGGGATACCGGCGTGCGCGAGCCGCGCAGTGGATCGTCGACGAAGACGACCGTGAATCCGACTCCCACTCGCCGGAATTCGCGACGGACAACGCACAGGACCAGGTACCACAGCACGGCCCCGATCTCGGGACCCCATGGGGCCGTTCGGCATTCGTCGCCACCGAAAAGCGGTCCGACCTGGCACCCCACACCTACGGTTCGATGGACATCGCATTCGGTCGCGGTGTCGTCTATACCCACGACGGCGCCCGCCTGTCCGACCGTGCGAGCACCGACCACGGCGATGCAGACTCGCGTGCCCATGGACCGGATCTCGGCGCCGACTACCCGGAGTTTCGGCACGAGGGCATCGACATACATCCCGGTCCCCACCACCGAATCCCCGCCGACCCTGGCTTTTCCCGCCCAGATCAGATCGAAACCGCCGCTCCCCACGCTGACCACGGCAACATTCGGGCAGACCTCCCTGGCCAGGCCACGCCGGGCTTCGGCCCCCTCGGTGCGCAGTGGTCGAGTGCGGGTGGGCCCGGCACGGAACTTCCCGGAACGAACCACCCCGGCGCACCTTCTGCCCGGATCGGCCCCGACACCCCGGCATTCACCCCCGACCAATCCTGGCTACTCGCCCAGATCCACCGCCTCGCCGTTCAGCGCCTCCGCCTGGACCGCCGCGGCGGCGACGACATGCCATGGCTGGCGGCCGCGGCCCGACTCGGCTTCGACGACCCCCTCGACAGCCGCTGCGAAATCTTCGTCCTCGCCTACTACGGTGGCCGCACCTACCGCGCCATCGGCCGCGAACTCGGCCTGCGCGTGCCGATGGTCACCAGACTGCTGGCCGAGAGCATCGAACGCCTCGCCGAACAGCGGATCGACCGGTGGACGGCCAGACAGTCGTGGTGCCCGCCCGGCTCGGTCCTGTCCCTGGCCGACGCCTACGCCCTCGACGCGGTCGCCGAACTCGAACACCACCACATCGAGAACAAGCTCACCGCCACCACACCGAACAGCCTGTCGCAGTTCGCCTCTCGCGTGCGGGGTGTGCACGAAATGCTGGCCCAGCTGGCCGCCGACGACCAGCACACCCCGCCCCGCAACCTCGAAACCCGCATCCTCGCCGACCTGGGCGCCGCACCGCCGCGGCGCGGCCACTGGACGACGAGACCGCCCTGGCTGCGCCGCTTCGGCAGTGGGACGGAGAGTTAGAGCACCACCACGTGGTCTTCGGCGACCCGCCCGCCGAGGCGGACCCAGCCGTCGGAGTCCCATTCGGTGTAGAGCTGTGAGCCCTGCCCCTGCGTGATGATCAGTCCGCGCCGCAACTGCGCGGTGAGCGCGACCGCGGCCGCCCCGGTCGCCTCGTCCTCGGCGATGCCCATCGCGGGCGCGAACATCCGCGAACGCACCGTGCCGCGCGTTTCGTCGACCCAGGCCCAGAAATAGTGCTGACCCTCGGTGAAGTCGCCAGGTGTGAGCGCGGTGAGTTCATCGACCGAACCCACCTGCTGGAAGTCGAATTTCGGCGCCCACTCGGCACGCGCGGTGATCCAGGTCAGACCGTCGGTCTGGGTGACGGCCACCGGCCCCGCTGGCACGTTCAGTGTGTGTACCGGCGTGCGCTGCAGGTCCAGCCACCACGCGGTGCCGACGGTGGGATGCCCGGCGAAGGGCAGTTCGACGGCGGGTGTGTAGATGCGGACATCGGCCACGCCGTCCACGGGATCGGAGACCACCGTGGTCTCGCTGAAACCGAGTCGCGCGGCCAGTTCCTGTTTGTCGAGAGCGACGACATCGCCCGCGCGGGCGACCCCCAGCGCATTGCCGAAATTTCCGGCCGGATCGGTGAACACTCGGACGACCTCGACCTGGATATCCGGGGCATCGGGCACATCATGTGCATTCATGATCGCGAGCCTACCGGCCGTCCAGTGGCACGGGGCAACCCTGCAGCGACTCCGGCGACGAAAGCGGCCCCGACCCGGAAGATCCGGATCGGGGCCGCTTTACGGCGAAATATCAGACAGCCGCCGAGGCCAGCGCCTCGGTCGACGCCACCGCCTGGCCGACGCCGGCGACGATCGCGGCCGCGCGCAGCGACTCGAAGATCACCTCGCGCGACACACCGGCCTCGCGCAGCGTCTTCTCGTGCGCCTCGAGGCAGTGCGCGCAACCGTTGATCGAGGAGACCGCGAACGACCACAGCTCGAAATCGGCCTTGTCGACGCCCGGGTTGCCGATGATGTTCATCCGCAGACCCGCGCGCAGGTCGTCGTAACGACCGTCCAGGAACGCCTTACCGCGGTAGAACACATTGTTCATGCCCATGATCGACGCGGCACCCAGCGCGGCGTCGTACGCCTCCGCGGACAGCACGTCGGCTGCCTCTTCGGCGATCTCGCGCAGGGTGGTGGCCGAACGGGTGGCGGCGGCCGAGGCAAGAAGGGTGCCCCACAGTTGCTGCTCGTTGAGCACCGTGGTGCGTGCCAGCGAGGACAGATTGAGCTTGAGGTCCTTGGCGTACTCGGGAAGAGAGTTCTTCAGGTTCTCGATGCTCATGACAGTGGGGCTCCTCTGGGGTGTTTCGGTGGGGAAGTGGTGAATCAGACGCTGGCGGAAAGGAGTTCGCCCGCGTCGATGGTCGGGTCGCCCTTCTTCCAGTTGCAGGCGCACAGCTCGTCGGACTGCAGGGCGTCGAGCACGCGCAGCACCTCGTCGACATTGCGGCCGACCGAACCGGCGGTCACCGAGACGAACTGCACCTCGTTGTTCGGGTCGACGATGAAGGTGGCGCGATCGGCGACGCCGTCGGCGTTGAGAACGCCGGTGGCGGTGGCCAGTTCACGCTTGAGGTCCGACAGCATCGGGAACGGGAGGGTCTTGAGATCCTCGTGCTGGGCGCGCCACTGGAAGTGCACGAACTCGTTGTCCACCGAGGCGCCGAGCACCTGGGTGTCGCGGTCGGCGAACTCGTCGTTCAGCTTGCCGAACGCGGCGATCTCGGTCGGGCACACGAAGGTGAAGTCCTTGGGCCAGAAGAACACGACGCGCCACTTGCCCGCGTAGTCGTCGCTGGTGATCTGGGTGAAGTAGTCGTCGGGCTGCTGTGCGTCGACCTTGGAGAGATCGCCTCCGATGACGGCCTTGAGGTTGTATGCCGGGAACTGGTCGCCGATGGTCAGCAGAGCCATGCTTCGTCTCCTCATTGGTGGTGTGGTTGGTGTCAGCCTACTGAAAGGTAAAGCCGATTGCTGCCCGTAGACTGATAGGTGTGAGTGATCAGACTTATCAGCCAACCCTGTCGCAGCTGCGTGCGTTCGTGGCCGTCGCCGAATACCGGCATTTCGGCACCGCCGCAGCGCGTTTGACTGTGAGTCAACCCACGTTATCGCAGGCGCTGGCATCACTGGAAAACGGACTCGGACTGCAGTTGATCGAGCGCAGCACCCGCCGCGTGCTGGTCACCGCGGCCGGAATGCGGCTGCTTCCGCAAGCTATGGCGACCCTGGAAGCGGCCGACCGATTCGTCGCCTCGGCCACCGGCGACACCCTCGGCGGCACGCTGCGCCTCGGCATCATTCCGACGGTCGCGCCCTACGTGCTGCCCGAGCTGCTGCCCGAACTGAGTCGGAAATTACCCGGGGTGGTGCCGCAGGTGGTCGAGGACCAGACCTCGCGCCTGCTCGACGGATTGCGCACCGGTGTGCTCGACGTGGCGGTGCTCGCGCTGCCGACCGAAGCGAGCGGATTGGTCGAAATACCGCTCTATAGTGAGGAATTCGTGTTGGTCACCCCGCGCGGTCACGAACTGGCCGGGCGAACGGACCTGACCGCGCCGGCGCTGGCAGAGCTGCCGCTGCTACTCCTGGACGAAGGTCACTGCCTGCGCGATCAGACCCTCGACCTGTGCCGCTCGGCCGATATCCACCCCGGCTCGGTCGGCGACACCCGCGCCGCCTCGCTCACCACGGTCGTGCAGTGCGTGGCGGGCGGACTCGGCGTGACACTCATCCCGGAGATGGCGGTGCCGTCGGAGACCGCGCGCGGCACCCTCGACACCGCGCGTTTCGCCGACCCCGCGCCCGGCCGCACGATCGGGCTGGCATTCCGCGCGTCGTCGGCACGTGCCGCCGATTATGAGTTCCTGGCGGCCGTCATCCGCTCCAAACGTCCCTTCTGACGCCGCACCCGAGCCGAGGTGGGTGTCGTCGGTGCCCGCGCGAAGGTGCCGCACGTGCGCGCACGTCGCCGTTCCGTCCGCGCGACCGCGCAGCTCGCCTGTTATTTTGAACGTCGTTCAATTCTGCTGTGAAGGATGTCTGCCGTGCCCGAAGTCGAAAACTCCCCGAAGCGGGCCACCGGATTCGCCGCCAGGGACCTGGCGCAGATCGCGGTGTTCGCGGCGCTGATCGCCGCCCTGGGCCTGCCCGGTGCGATCACCGTCGGCTTCAGCGGTGTCCCCATCACCCTGCAGACCCTCGGTGTGATCCTCACCGGCGCGATCCTGGGCGCCCGCAAGGGCACAGCCGCGGTGGCGGTGTTCATCGCGCTGACCATGATCGGCCTGCCGCTGCTCTCCGGTGGCCGCACCGGACTCACCGCGCTGGCCTCGCCGACGGCGGGCTACCTGGTCGGCTGGATTCCGGCGACGCTGGTCATCGGTCTGCTGACCGCCATGATCCTGCCCAAGTATCCGCTGGTGTTCGGTCTGCTGATCAATGCCCTCGGTGGCCTCGTAGTCATCTACCTGTTCGGCACTGCGGGCCTGCTGGTGCGCACCGATCTCGGGGTGTGGGCGGCGGTGTCGACCAACTTCGCGTTCGTGCCCGGCGACCTGGCCAAGGTCGTGATCGCCACCGTCGTCGCCAAGGGCGTGCACCGCGCGTACCCCGGACTGATCGGCGCCAAGACGTCGTGAGCGAGATCGTCGTCAGCGGGGTCGGTCACCGTTTCGGTGAGCGCACCGTGCTGCGCGAGATCGATCTGCGGATCACCGAACGTCGGGTCGGGTTCATCGGCGCCAACGGGTCCGGCAAATCGACCCTGGCCCGCATGCTCAACGGCCTGCTGAAGCCGTCCACGGGCGCGGTCACCGTCGACGGACTCGACGTCGCCCGCAAAGGCGCGCAGGTACGGCGCAAGGTCGGGTTCGTGTTCACCGACCCCGACACCCAGATCGTGATGCCGACGGTCGCCGAGGATCTCGCCTTCTCCCTGCGCCGCAGCGGGCTCAGTAGAACCGAGGTCGCCGAACGAGTCCAGCGCATGCTCGACCGCTTCGGCCTCGCCGCCCACACCGACCACCCCGCGCACCTGCTCTCCGGCGGCCAGAAGCAACTCCTCGCGATCGGTTCCGCGCTGATCCGTGAACCCGAGGTGATCGTCGCCGACGAACCGACCACGCTGCTCGATCTGCGCAACGCGCGTCGGGTGTCGCAGGCGCTGAACTCCCTCGATCAGCAGGTGATCGTGGTGACCCATCAGCTCGGATTGCTCGACGGCTTCGATCGAGTCGTGGTGCTGGACAACGGTTCCGTCGTCTTCGACGGTCCGCCCGTGCCCGCCATCGACGCATATCGGCAATTGATCGAATGATCGGCCTGTACTGCCCCGGCGACTCGCCGCTGCACCGCATGCCGGCCGGGGTGAAGCTGGCGCTGTTGGTGGTCGCGATCCTCGCGATGACCGTGTTCGTGCGTGGGCCGCTCGGCGTGCTGATCGCCGCGGCCCTGGTCGCGGGCTTGTTCGCGCTCGCCCGCATTTCCTGGCGGGTGGCCTTCGCGCAGATTCGCCCGGTGCTGTGGATGACGGCGATCATCGGAGTGTTCCAGCTGCTCACCACCTCGCCCGCGCGAGCCGTGGTGGTCTGTGGAGTGCTGCTCGTCTCGGTGGCACTCGCGGCGCTGGTCACGGTGACCACCCGGGTGACCGCCATGCTCGACGCGTTGACCCGCGCCCTCGGCCCGCTACGTCGCCTCGGCGTGAACCCGGAACGGGTGAGTCTGCTTCTCGCCCTTGCCATTCGGTGTGTGCCGCTGCTGGCGCAGATCGTCCACGATGTCGGCGAGGCGCGACGAGCGCGCGGGGTGTCATGGTCGGCGACGGCGTTGGTCACCCCGGTCTTGGTGCGAGCGCTGCGGACGGCCGACGCGATGGGCGAGGCGCTCGCGGCGCGCGGGGTCGATGATGACTGACGTCGGCACGCAGGCGCCGATGTCGAGGCTCGGCGTCCGCGTGTGAGGCGGAGGTTCGCTCAACCCCTTGCAATTCCTAGACGACCGGTCGTATAGTTCGTCGCATGGCACGACCACGGCGCAGCGATGACACTCGCGCACTTCTCATCGAGGAGGGCGCGGCCGACCTGCTGGCCAACGGCTATCACGGCACCGGCATCAAGCAGGTGCTCGACAAGGTCGGCGTGCCGAAAGGCTCGTTCTACAACTACTTCGACAGCAAAGAGACGTTCGCGCAATCCGTGATCGAGCATCACGCCCTGTGCATCCAACGCAACCTCGCCGACGCTTTCGGCTCCACCGACGACCCGCTGGTCGGCGTGCGCACCTTCTTCGAGCGCCAGACCGCCGAGTTCGTGCGCACCGACTTCACGGGCGGCTGCCTGCTCGCCAATCTCGCCGCCGAGCTCGAGGGCAGTGACGTACTGCGCGAAGAACTTTCGACCGCCTGGACCGGTTGGCGCGACGGTGTCGCGGGGGCGTTGCGCTCCGCGCAGGCCGCCGGGTCGGTGCGCGACGACATCGACGCGGTCGACCTCGCCGACCTGCTGCTCGAATCGTGGGAGGGCGCTGTGATCCGCATGAAACTGCAGCGCACCGTCGAGCCGCTGCACAAATGCTTGAAACGTCTGCTGGACGACTACTTCCGGCCCTGATCCGGGTCGGGTGGAGCGTCCGGTCGTCTGCTGCCCATTCCAAGACGACCGGTCGTATCAAATGAGAGGGAAGACGATTATGTCCACCATCAAGACGGTCATCGTGACCGGATCCTCCAGCGGGATCGGGCGCGATGTCGCCCGTGCCGTCGTGGCACGGGGCGACAATGTCGTGCTCAACGGGCGCGACGAGGCCAAGCTCGCCGCGGTGGCCGCGGAGTTGGGCGCGCCGGAGCGCACGGCGACCGTCGTCGGCGATATCGGTTCGCCCGCAACGGGTTCGGCGTTGGTCGCGGCCGCGGTCGAGCGGTTCGGTGGGGTGGATGTGCTCGTCAACAACGCGGGCACGTTCGCGGCGACGCCGTTCACCGAGGTTACCGAGGAAGAACTGACCGGCTACCTCGACGGCAACCTGAAGGGCACCTACTTCACCACCCAAGCGGTGGTTCGTCAGCTGCGTGCGCAGGGTCGCGGCGGCAGCATCGTCAATATCGGCACGGTGCTCGTCACCCACCCGATCGCCGCGATTCCCGCCTCCGCGCCACTGGCCAGCAAGGGCGCCATCCACGCGCTGACCACCAGTTTGGCGGCCGAACTGGCCGTCGACCGGATCCGTGTCAACGCTGTCGCACCCGGCTTCGTGCGCACACCGCTCCTGCAGGATGCCAATGCCGAGGTGTTCGGTGGGTTCGCCCTGCTCGAGAGGCTGGGCGAGGTCACCGAGACCACCGCGGCCGTGCTGTATCTGGCCGACGCGGAGTTCGTCACCGGCCACATCCTGCCCGTCGACGGCGGCTTCATTTCCGGCCGCGCGGCCTGAAGCACCGAAAAGTCGTCATACCCAACGGATTCGGGTCCGCAGCAGCCCGATCGCCGGTCATCCTGTGAGAGCTGCACCCATCGAAAGGACACGCTCATGCCGTTCGTGAATATCAAGGTCACCGATGAAGGGGTCACCGTCGAGCAGAAGGCACAGCTCATCAAGGGCGTGACCGATCTGCTCTACGACGTCCTCGGTAAGGACCCGAATCTCACCTTCGTGGTGATCGACGAAGTGCCACTGACAGATTGGGGTGTGGGTGGGCTCAACGTCGCCGAATATCGGGCCAAGCACGCGTCACAGGGCTGAGTCACCGGTGCCGAGCCGTGGGCAGTTCGTCCGCGGCTCGGCAGCCGGCGAATGCGCGTCACCTCAGAGCGGACCGTCGAATTCGACGGAGGCGTCGAGGGCGAACCAGCCCATTGACTTCAGTTTGTCGCCCCGTTTGGCGTAGGTGGGGCCCAGCCACAGACCTGGTTCGATTTCGCGCAGTTCGTCATAGACCCGGCGGAGGGGTCCGGGCGTGCCCACGCGGGGATCGGCGTAGTCCAGGCGCACCACCGCCCGGCCGTCGAACTCGGAGTCACCCACCGTCGCAATGAAATTCAGTGCTCGCATGCCGCCGAGTAGACGTAAGACATTGTGCCCGTAGGCCATCCCGCCGTCCACGTGACGAAATGACTTGCCCATCCAGAAGTATCCGGGGCGTTTCATCAGCGCTCCGAGCACCCGGGTGCCGGGGACCGGGAACGTCCGCATCACCAGATCGCCGGTCAGGTGGGTGAAGTCGACGGTCTCCGGCGCGGCGGTGAACATCTCCGCGAGCGCGGGAATACCGGCGGCGGACAACGCATCCAGGCGCGGGCGATGGGCGGACGGTCGCCCTACCGGCATCGAACCGGTCCCCGACAGGGGAGGCTGCGGGGTGGGCGAAGGCGAATCTGTTGGGTCGAGCACCCTCGCATAGTGCCAAACATCCGCGACCGACGGGTACCGAAGTCCTGCACCCGGGCGAAACGGCAACGGGCCGGAACGCTCGACAGCGTTCCGGCCCGTTATGTGATCACTCAGCCGCGCAAGGCGTACGGCTCGATCGCGCCGCGCTCCAGTGCCCGCGCGTCGATGGTCTCGGCGCGGTAGGGGAGCAGGGCCAGCCGGTCGCGCATGCCGCGGACCGGGTCGTCGATCTTCTCGTTCAGGCCGAACAGGAAGGTCCACTCGTGCTCGTCGCTGCCGTAGGGGACCACGGTGGCGAACTGGTCCTGGAAACGACCCCACGACCGCTTCAGCGTCTCGTTGCGCCACATGGTCGCGCAACCCGCCTGGGCCGACAGCACGCCGCCGGGGGCCAGCAGTGCCTTACATCGGGACAGGAACTCCGACTCGTAGAGGCGGTTGTGCTGGGCGTCCTCGACGCGCTCGTCGGGCAGATCGATGACGATCACGTCGTAGCGGGTGCCCGCCTCCTGCGCCTTGGCCAGGAAGTCCCAGCCGTCGGCGTAGTGCACGTGGATCGGGCTCTCGTGCTTGACGGCGGCGGTGAGCTCTTCGGTGGTGTAGCCGTAGGGCAGGTGCTCGGCGCACAGCTCCACTTCGCGCTGATCGATGTCGACGTGGTCGACCAGGGTCGCCCCGGCCGCCACCGACATCTGCGAGGCCACACCCTCACCGGAACCGATGATCAGCACCCGGTCGAGCTTCTCCGCCAGCACGAACGCCGGGACCATCATGGCCTCGTGGTAGGTGACCTGGGAGAACTCGGTGGACTGACGATCGTCGTCGGAGAACAGGGAGATGCCCTGATCGGTGCGCGCGATCACCATGTGCTGGAACGGGGTGTTGGTGTCGACGATCACCTCGTGCAGATCCCAGATCCGGGTCAGGCCGTCGCCCACCGGTTCGTAGATCTTCTCGGCGCCGTGGCCACGCTGGACCGTCTGCATCCGAACTGTGGTGGGGGACAACTTGTCTCGGAGCAGCTCGACGGCTTTCGTCGCGCCCGCACCGATGCTGCCGCAGGTGAAGACGTCGACGAAGATGTCGCCGGACTCCGGATAAGTGTGAATCGAGGCGTGAGACTCCGCCAACAGCGCGAGGACGGTCACCCCCTGCGGATCGAACTTTTTGTGGACGACTTCGCAGATGGTGACGCCCGCCGCGAGCAGCGAATCACGCAACGCCGATTCGAGTCGTTCGAGATCGTCACACAGGGCTGTGTCGACGCCACCGAACTCGGCCAGCACGTGCCAACCGGTGAATTCCGCCGTCATGGGCAAACTCACTCTCGCTCAGCGCCCGAGACATGAACGGTCAAGGGCGGAAAACCATTGAAGGACACCGACGAATAACTCGCGGTATAGGCGCCGGTGTGCAGGATCTGAATCCGGTCACCGGCTCGCAACGTGGTCGGCAGAAGGACCTTCGTGCGTTGATACAGTACATCGTCGCCGTCGCAGGTCGGACCCGCGACCACCGCCTCGTCCACCGGATCGCCGTCGCGATCGGTGACGAAACGGTAGGCGATGTACTCGTTCTCCGTCTCGGCCATACCGTTGTATCGGCCGATGTCGAGATACACCCAGCGCCGGCCATCCGGCGCGAAACGAACGCCGACTACTTCGGCGTGGATGGTGCCCGCGTTGCCCACCAGCGCACGGCCGGGTTCCACGATCAGGCCGGTGGTCGCGGGCAGGAACTCGGCGGCGGCGCTCGAGATGGCGGCCGCGATCGCGTCGAGTTCGGGGGCGGCGTCGACGTAGGAGATCGGCAGACCGCCGCCCACGTTCACCGCGACGACGGGAATGTCTTTGTCCGCCAAGGCTTTCACGATCGCACCGGCCTGCTCGATGCCGATCCGCCATGCGGCCGGGTCGAGCTGCTGGGAGCCGACGTGGAAGTACGGGCCACCGACGGTGAGGCCGAGATCGCGGGCGCGCACCAGCAGGCGCAGGGCCTCGGTGGGCGCGCAGCCGAACTTGGTGCCGAACGGGGTGCGTGATTCGGGTGCGCTCGATAGGAAGCGGCATTCGACCTCGGAGCCGGGGGCATGCTCGGCGATGCGGTCGAGGTCGTCTTCGGTGTCGAAGGCGTAGCGGCGCACGCCGCGGGCGAAGGCGCGCCCGATGTGGGCGCTCTTCTTGATCGGGTTGCCGTAGCAGAGCCGCTCGGGGGCCACGCCGAGGTCGAGGCACTGCTCGATCTCGCCGATGCTGGCGACGTCGAATTCAGCGCCCTCCTCGTCGAGGAGGGTGATCAGTTCGGCCACCGGTGCCGCCTTGACCGCGTACCTGATCCTGGTGCCGACCGCGACGGCGGCGTCGAGGGTTCGGTAGTTGGTACGTACCCGCTCGGGGTCGATGACAAGGTACGGCGAATCGGGCACGGTGAACTTTCTCCTGGGGGGCCGGGAGAGACTATCAGCGGCGCCTACCCAACAACGAATTCGTCAAACATTCGTCATATTGTTCATAGGCAGCGGGTATTACTCAGCCTGCCGCGACTGTGACCTCGTCGAACACGACCTCGCCCGCGGCGTCGGACTCCTCGAGATCCACGATCGCGGTGAGCGCCCAGCCGTGATCGCCCGCCGGGTCGTCGATCACCTGGCGTACGTGCCAGAAACCGGGCCGCTGCTCGATCTGGAACAGCTGTGGGCCACGCGCGTCCGGGCCGGTGCCGATGGTGGCGTACTCATCGAAGTAGGGGGCGAAGTCCTCGGCCCAGTCGGGGCCGGTACCGAGTTGGTCGAGTTCGTACCAGCGGCGCCGCGATGCCAGCTCCACGCGGCGGAACATGGCGTTGCGGACCATGATCCGGAAGGCGCGTTCGTTGGCGGTGATGGGGCGCACTGTTTCGGCGCCGAAGGCGATCTGCTCGGTGTCGTTCTCGGCGCCGGGGTTGGTGAGCTGTTCCCATTCATCGAGGAGGCTCGAGTCGACCTGGCGGATGAGTTCGCCGAGCCATTCGGTGATGTCGTCGAGGTCTTCGGTGCGGGCGGCGTCGGGGACGGTGCGGCGCAGGGCGCGGTAGGCGTCGGCGAGGTAGCGCAGGACCACGCCTTCGGAGCGGGTGAGTTCGTAGTGCGAGATCAGTTCGGCGAAGGTCATCGCGCGTTCGATCATGTCGCGCACCACCGACTTCGGCGACGGCGCGAATTCCGACACCCAGGGGTGGCCTGCGCGGTAGGTCTCGAACATCGGATCGATCAGTTCGGCAAGAGGTTTGGGCCAGGTGACTTCCTCGAGGAGTTCCATGCGCTCCTCGTATTCGATGCCGTCGGCCTTCATCTCGTTGACCGCGACGCCACGGGCCTTGTGCTGCTGTGCCATCAGCAGTTGGCGCGGGTCTTCGAGGGTGGCCTCGATCAGCGAGACGACATCGAGTGTGTAGGTGGGGCTTTCGCGGTCGAGGAGGTCGAATGCGGCCAGCGCGAACGGCGACAGTGGCTGATCGAGCGCGAAATCGCGTTGCAGGTCGACGGTGAGCCGTGCCATCCGGCCCTTGGCGTCGGGTTCGGAAAGTTGTTGCACCACACCGGCATCGCGCAGCGAACGGTAGAGCCGTAGGGCTCGCAGTATGTGCTTTCGCTGCGCGGGGCGCGGCTCGTGATTGTCCTCGAGGAGGTGTCGCATGGCGTAGAAACAGTTGCCGGGGCGGGCGATCACGTTGAGCAACATCGAGTTCGTCACCGCGAAGCGCGACACCATCGGCTCGGGCGGGGCGGAGATCAGACGGTCGAAGGTCTCCTCGCTCCACGACACGAAACCCTCTGGTGGCTTGCGGCGCACCACTTTTCGCTGCTTCTTCGGGTCGTCGCCCGCCTTGGCGATGAGGCGGGTGTTCTCCACCTCGTGCTCGGGCGCCTGCACCACCACGGTGCCCATGGTGTCGTAGCCCGCGCGGCCGGCGCGACCGGCGATCTGATGGAACTCACGGGCTTTGAGCCTGCGGGTTCGCACGCCGTCGTACTTGGTGAGGCCGGTCAGCAGGACCGTGCGGATCGGGACGTTGATACCGACGCCGAGGGTGTCGGTGCCGCACACGACCTTCAACAGGCCGTCCTGGGCGAGTTTTTCCACCAGGCGGCGGTATTTGGGCAGCATGCCCGCATGGTGCACGCCGATGCCGTGGCGGATCAGGCGTGAGAGGGTCTTGCCGAAGCCGGTCGCGAACCGGAAATCGCCGATGGCGGCGGCGATCGCCTCCTTCTCGGCCTTCGAGGCGAAGTTCACACTGGTCAGCGCCTGGGCCCGTTCGAGCGCGGAGGCCTGGGTGAAGTGCACGACGTAGACCGGCGCCTGGTGGGTGGTCACCAGCTCTTCGAGGGTTTCGGTGATGGGGGTGCGCACGTACGAGAACGTCAGCGGGACAGGACGTTCGGTGCCCGCGACCACCGTGGTGGAGCGGCCGGTGCGCGCCTCGAGGTCGGCGGCGAAGAAGTCCACTTCGCCCAAAGTCGCCGACATCAGCAGGAATTGGGCGCGGGGGAGTTCGATGAGCGGCACCTGCCACGCCCAGCCGCGGTCAGGGTCGGCGTAGAAGTGGAACTCGTCCATCACGATCTGGCCGACCTCGGCGTCGGCGCCCTCGCGCAATGCCAGGTTCGCCAGGATCTCCGCGGTGGCGCAGATGATCGGGGCGTCGGCGTTGACCGCCGCGTCACCGGTGACCATGCCGACGTTCTCCGCGCCGAACACCTCGCACAGCGCGAAGAACTTCTCGCTCACGAGCGCCTTGATCGGCGCGGTGTAGTAGCTGCGCTGACCGTTGGCCATGGCGAACAGGTGCGCGCCGACCGCGACGAGGGACTTTCCGGAGCCGGTCGGGGTCGCCAGAATGACATTGGACCCCGACGCCAACTCCATCAGCGCCTCGTCCTGCGCGGGATAGAGCGTTGTGCCCCGCTCGGCGGCCCACAGCGCGAACGACTCGTAGAGTGCGTCGGCGTCGGTTCCGGGAATTTCCAGCAGGTCGGTCAGATCCACTCGGCCAACCCTAGTGGGTCAGGCGGGTCGATCCTTACCGTCGCCGGAGGTGTCGTCGTAACCGCCCTGCTCGGCCAGGAAGCGCTCGAACTCCGCGCCGAGCTCCTCGCCGCTGGGCAGCTCACCGTCGGCGGCCAGCAGGCTGGACTGGCGTTCCTGTGCGGTGACGAAGCTGTCGTACTGGCGTTCCAGCGCCGTGACGACCGTCTCCACCTCCTCGTTGCCCGCGATGTGCTCGGCGACCTGCTCACGCACCCGCGCGGCCGCCTCGCCCAGCGCCGACAGCGGCAGATCGAGGTCGGCGTTCTCGGCGAGATTCTCCAGCAGGGTCTGCGCGGCCTCGGGGTAATCGGTCTGAGCCAGGTAATGCGGCACATGGACCGAGAAACCGACCGATTCATGGCCGTGCTGGGCCATCCGGTACTCGAGCAGCGACGACGCGCTACCGGGCACCTGGAGCTCGCCCGGCCAGCGCTGGTGCTCGCCGATCAGCGAACTGTCCGAGGAATGCGCGGTGACACCGAGCGGACGAGTGTGCGGGATCGCCATCGGAATCGCCGAAAGGCCGATCGTGCGGCGCACGCCCAGCTGTTCGGCCAGCAGCCGCACCGCGGTGGTGAACTTCTCCCAGCGCAGATCCGGTTCCAGGCCCGAGAGCAGCAGGAACGGGGTGCCCGCGGTGTCGCGCAGCGCCCACAGGTTCAGTTCCGGCTCGGCGTAATCGGCGAAATGATCGGTTTTGAACGTCATCAGCGGGCGGCGCGAACGGTAGTCGAGCAGCTCGTCGACATCGAACGACGCCACCAGCTCCGATTCGAGGCTCTCGCGCAGATGGGTGGTCGCCAGGCGCACGGCGTGGCCGGCGTCGGTGAAACCTTCCAGGCCGTGCACCAGCACGGGGCCCGCACCGTCGTCCGAGGACAACTGCGGTGCCGGGAACTCCAGTTCGTACATATGCGACTGGTCATCCATCGCGTTTCTCCTTCCTGCGCGGTCCACCATCGCTCGCGGGGTGGGGAAGCGGATCTCCATTGTCCCCCACGCGAGCAGTGCCATCGCACACGGCCGGGGACGGCTCGTCCTGGTAGGCAACAGCGTGGGCGATGGATGCATTCCCGAAGGGCGTTGCGGGCCCGGGGTCTGACGGTGGTCGTGGGGCGCTGGATGAATTCCCGCACGGCGTGGCGGGGCCGGGCCGTCAGCGGTGGTGGGGCACAGTGGACGGTGTGAATGTGGCGCGTGCGACAGAGATCCGCGCGGGTGATCCGGGCCTGCGCCGCTGGTGGCTGGGGTTGGCGGCGGCGACGTGTGCCCTGGCGGGGTGCGCGGAGAGCGTCAGCGGGACGCCGGTCGCCGAGAGTGCGGTGTCGGTACGGCACATCGACGGTCCGCTGGCCGAGCTGCTGCCGTCGCCCGCGCAGTTTCCCGCACGGTATCCGGCCGTGGTGCTGCCCGCGCAGGTGGCGACGGCGGCCGCGGGCGATCTCGACGGGGTCGGCATGGGCGACACCGTGAGCCCCGCGCACTGCGCACCACCCGAGGTCGAACCGGGCGGCGAACCCGCGGCGGTCGCGGTCGGAACTGACGATGCCAGCCGAGCGACCCTCACCGTCGAACTGGCACGCAGCCCCGAACTGGTGTCGCGACTGCGCGATCAACTCCGCGGCTGCGGGCAGATCCAGGTCTCGCGGGCGGGCGCGGGGTCGACTGTCACCACCGTGCTCGACCAGGCCGTCCCTGCCGGTGCCGACGATGCGATAGCGTTGCGGCGCACCGTGGTTCCCGATGTCGGCGGTGCCGGACTGACCCAGACCATGCAGACCTTGATCGGGCAGATCGGCGACGTCCGCATCACCGTCACATCGATGACTTTCGGTGCGGGACAACCCGATACGGCCGCCGTGGACGACATGTTCGCGACCACCGTCGCCACCGTGCGCGGCAGCTGAAGCGCCTACCACGAGACGGTGACAGATTCGCCCGGGGTCCATCGTCGGGACCGGGATCAGTCCACAGCTTCGGCGCTATGCACAGGGCAGATGAAAGCCCAGGTCGCCGAACTGGTGGCCCGACAGGCACCGGGCACGGTGGACCCATGACGCCATCGACGAACTCCACCCGCCGCGCCACGCGCACCGGACCGTTTCCCCGCGCACTCGGCTGCGCCGAATCCACCCCCGGCTACCCCGGCAAACGCCCGCGCCCACCACTGCGGGTCGACGACCCCGGCGCACTGATCGCAGCCCTGCCCGCCCTGCTCGGCTTCGTTCCCGAACGATCCCTCGTCATCGCCGTACTGCACGACATCGCGGGCGGGGCCGCCGACGCGATCGAGGCGGTGGTGCGGTTCGACCTGGACGTAGCCACCGATACGCGGCTGTTCGACCAGTTCATCGCCTGCCTCACCTCGATCTGCCTGCGCGAGGAGTCGACCGGGGTGCTCGCCGTGCTCGTCGAGGACCGCGCCGAGTTCGACGGCGAGGAAGTCCTGCGCGCGATAGACCTGATCGAGGTGCTGGCCGACGAGGGAATCGAGGTACGCGGCGCCTGGTCGGTGCCCGCGATCGCGGCAGGCGAACGCTACTGCAGTGTGTTCGACACCTTCGCGACCGGCCTGGTCGCCGATCCGTCGTCCTCGATCGTCGCGGTGACACATGTGCTGGAAGGCAAGCAGATTCGCGGCTCCCGCCACGAGATGACCGCAGTGATGATCCCCGACGATCTGCTGCGCGCACGGGTGCGTACCCAGCTCGCAGCGGCGGACGCGCGATACCGAGCCGGGCTCGCCGCGGCGATTCGCGCCGGGAACCTGGTGGCCTACCAGCGGCGGGCACTGGAATGGGTGCTGTGGCAGATCGCCGACACCGCCTCCGGTTCGCCACGGGCCGAACGCGAACTCGCCCGACTGGCCGCGACCTTGCGTGACAGGCCGATCCGCGACGCCATGTACGGGCTTGCGCTGGGCGATCACGCCGAAGCCGCCGAACTGCTCTGGGCGCAGCTGGCCAGGGCGACACCGGGCAGCGACCGCGCCGAGGCGGCGGCCCTGCTCGGATTCAGCGCCTACCTGCGCGGTGACGGACCGTTCGCCGGCGTCGCGATCGCCGCCGCCGTCGAAGCCGACGCCGAGCACGCGATGGCGGTGCTTCTCGAAACCTCGCTGCAGACCGGGTTGCGACCCGAACGGCTGCGCAGACTCGCGCACTGCGGTCATCAGATCGCGGCCGACCTCGGTGTCGACATCGGCCCGATCGCGGGATGCGACAAGTGATCCGGCGACCGCAGTCGACGATTCAGCGGCGGCAGTCGACGATTCAGCGGGCGCTGTGGGCTTTCGTGCCGAGCGAACGCAGGAAATCCCAGGCGTCGGAGACGATCTCGTCGAGGTCGTTGTGCTGTGGCTGCCAGCCGAGTTCGGTGACCGCGCGATCGCTGGAGGCGATCAGGACGGCCGGATCGCCCGCGCGGCGCGGTGCGTCGATCGTCTCGATCGGCAGACCGGTGACCCGCTCGCACGCCGAGATCACCTCGCGCACCGAGAAACCGGTGCCCGAGCCGAGATTGCAGATCCGGTGCGTGCCCGGCTGCGACGACGACAGCGCGAGCAGATGCGCCTGCGCCAGATCGCGGATGTGGATGTAGTCGCGCACACACGTACCGTCCGGCGTCGGCCAGTCGGTGCCGTACACCGAAATGGCCTTGCGGTGGCCCAGCGCCACCTGCAACACGAGGGGGATCAAATGTGTTTCCACGACCCGGTTCTCACCGAGCCCGGCATAGGCGCCCGCCACATTGAAGTAGCGCAGGCTGGTCGCGGCCAGATCGTGCGCCGTCGCATAGGAGGTGATGGCGTGATCGATCGCCAGCTTGCTCGCACCGTAGGGGTTGGTGGGACGAGTGGGCGAGGCCTCGGTGATCGGGACCTGTTCCGGTTCGCCGTACACCGCGGCCGTGGAGGAGAACACCAGGCGCGGGGTACCGGTCTCACGGATCGCCTCGAGCAGCGTCAGCGTCTTCACGACATTGCCGTGCCAGTACTTCTCCGGCTGCTCCACCGACTCGCCGACCAGCGACTGCGCCGCGAAATGCAGGACGCCGTCGAAGGATTCGGCGCGCAGCAGATCGGGGGCGGCCACGGCGATATCGCCCTCGACGAACCGGGCACCAGCGGGGACACCGTCGGCATTACCGGTCGAGAGGTCGTCGACGACGACCACCTCGTGGCCCTCCTCGAGCAACACGGCGGCACAGCCGCCACCCACATAGCCGGCGCCGCCGGTGACAAGAAGTTTCACGAATCAGACCAGCCTCACCTGGACGGCATGCGCCATCTCTTCGGACAGTTCGAAACCGTTGTGCCCCGGCACCGTGATCAATACCGCGCCCGGCTTGTTCTCCACGGTCACGCGTGCGTCGGGCACCACGCCCGCTTCGCGCAGCCGCCCGATGACCTCGGGGTCGGTCTGGATGTGCTCGGCGAGCCTGCGCACGACCACCGCGTGCAGTGCGCCGTGGGGCAGATCGGAGAGCCGCACGAGCTTCTCCTCGGCGGCCGGAGCGTCGGCGAGACCGAGTTCGTCCAGACCGGGAATGGGGTTGCCGTAGGGCGAGGTGGTCGGGTGGTTGAGCACTTCGATCAGGCGCCGCTCCACCTCCTCGCTCATCACGTGCTCCCAGCGACACGCCTCGGCGTGGACGTTCTCCCAGTCCAATCCGATGATGTCGACCAGCAACCGCTCGGCGAGCCGGTGCTTGCGCATCACCGACACCGCCATGGACCGGCCCTTGTCGGTGAGCTCGAGATGGCGGTCGCCCGCGACGAGCAACAGGCCGTCGCGCTCCATCCGCGCGACCGTCTGGCTCACCGTCGGACCACTCTGCTCGAGGCGTTCGGCGATGCGTGCCCGCAACGGCACCACGCCCTCTTCCTCGAGGTCGTAGATGGTACGGAGATACATCTCCGTGGTGTCGACCAGATCCTTCACCTGATACCCCTTCGTCAACACGAATTCTACCCACGCGCGAACGCCGGTCCGCCCGTCGGACCAGCGGCCCTATTTCTACTGCATGTCAACGCCACACGGTGCCTGCTGCTTCCGGCTAGCGTGGCGAGCATGGTCACGTCGCCGCGCAGCGAACCAGCAGGGACCGTCGTGTGGACCGAGCGATTCCTCGGCTACACCTGGAGTCCGGAGCATCCGATGAAGCCGGCCCGCCTGCAATACACCATGTCGCTGGCCGAAAGCCTAGGTGTTCTCGAAGGTGTCGAGCCGCTCGCACCCGGCGCGGCCACCCAGGCCGACCTCATGCGGGTCCACAGCAGCTCCTACATCGAGGCGGTCCGCCGGGCCGGACAGGGCCCGCCGACGCCCGAGGACGCCGCCTACGGGCTCGGAACCGCCGACAATCCGGTGTTCCCGCACATGCACGAAGCGGCGTCGGTGATCGTGGGCGGCACACTCGCCGCCGCCCGTGAGATCGCGGCAGGGCGTACCCGGCGCGCGGTGAGCATCGGTGGCGGAATGCACCACGCCATGCCGGATTCGGCGGCGGGGTTCTGCGTCTACAACGACGCCGCGATCGCTATTTCGTGGCTGCTCGACCACGGCTTCGACCGTATCGCCTACCTCGATGTCGACGTACACCACGGCGACGGTGTGCAACGCGCGTTCTACGCCGATCCACGGGTGCTCACCGTGTCGCTGCACCAGCATCCGGCGACGTTGTGGCCCAATACCGGCTGGCCGGAGGAGACCGGTGTCGGCGCGGCCGAAGGCACCTCGATCAACCTGCCGCTGCTGCCGGGGACGCGGGATGCGCAGTGGCTGAGGGGATTTCACGCGGTGGTGCCCGGTGCGGTGGCCGCGTTCCGGCCGCAGATCATCATCAGCCAGTGCGGTGTCGATACTCACCGCGAGGATCCCCTCGCTGATCTCGACCTCACCGTCGACGGCCAGCGGGCGGCCTTCCTCGCGATGCGCGACCTGGCCGACGAATACGCCGAAGGGCGGTGGCTGGCCATCGGCGGCGGCGGATACGGCGTGGTGCGGGTGGTGCCGCGTGCCTGGACCCACCTGCTGGCCGCGGCGCTGGACCGGCCCCTCGCCCCCGACACACCCGTGCCCACCGACTGGATCGAACAGGTCCGCGCGTCCGCGCCGCGCGTGCAACCACCGACGAGCATGGGCGACGGCGGCGACACCGCCTACCGCGCCTGGGACGGTCCCGGCGGCACTCCGGAGATCGGCGACGCGGGCCAGATTCGCGCACAGCGCGCGATCGACACCGCCATCACGGCTACCAGGCGGGCGAGTTTCGGCCTGCTCGGACTCGACCCGGAGGATCCCCGTGACTGAACCCCTGGTGCCCGACACCTCCGACACCCCGGCGAATCCACCTGCGCCGCCCCAACATTGGTACGGCGACGTGCTCGCCGCCGATGGTGGCGTGGTCCAGTTGCGCCCGATCGTGCCCGCCGATGCCGACGCGCTCGCGGCTTTTCACACCGGTCTGTCCGATCGCACCCGGTATCTGCGCTATTTCGGTCCGTACCCGCAGATCTCGCCGAAGGATATGTACCGCACCACCCACGTCGACTACCGCGATCGGGTCGGACTCGTCGCGGTGCTCGGCACGGCGATCATCGGCGTGGCCCGCTACGAGCTGCTCTCCCGGCCGGGCCCCCGCGCGGCCGAGGTGGCGTTCGTGATCGCCGACGAGCACCAGGGGCGTGGGCTCGGCTCGGTGCTGCTCGAGCACCTCGCCGGCGCCGCCGCCGAGAACGAAGTGGTCGCGTTCGTCGCCGAGGTGCTGGCCGAGAACGAAGCCATGATCACGGTCTTCCGAGAGGCGGGCTATCAACTGCAGCGCAGCCGCGACGGGTCCGAAGTACACCTCGAATTCGCCATCGATCCCACCGAAGCGCTTCGCACCGTGCGGGATTCGCGGGAGGCGGCCTCGGAGGCGCGCAGCGTCGGCAATCTGCTCGCACCCGGTTCGGTAGCGGTGATCGGCGCCTCGCCGGAACAGACCCGCGTCGGCGGTGCGGTGCTCGCGAATCTGCTGGCAGGCGGTTTCAGCGGGCCGATATTTCCGGTGAACCTGCACCGGAGTTCGGTGCGCGGCGTGCGGGCCTACGCCACGGTGCGCGAGATCCCCGACGAGGTGGACCTGGCGGTGGTCGCGGTGCCACCCGCCGCGATCGGGGCGGTCCTCGACGACTGCATGGCCAAGGGTGTCAAGGGTCTGGTCGTGCTGACCGCGGGTTTCGGCGAGACCGGGGCGGCGGGATTGGCCGCCGAACACGACCTGGTCGCCGCGGCACGTGGGCACGGGATGCGAGTGGTCGGCCCCAGCGCGCTCGGCATCGCCAACACCGACCCTGCAGTCGGGCTGAACGCGACTCTCGCCCCGGTGCTTCCCCAACGCGGCCGAATCGGCTTCTTCTGCCAATCCGGCCCCCTCGGCGCGGCGATCCTCGGCGAGGCCGCGGCCCGCAGCCTGGGCCTGTCGACGTTCGTCTCGGCAGGAAACCGGGCCGACGTCTCCGGCAACGACCTGCTCCAGTACTGGGACACCGCCGCCGATACCGAGGTGATCCTGCTGTATCTGGAGAGCTTCGGTAACCCGCGCAAGTTCTCCCGGCTCGCGCGTCGGGTGGCCCGCGGAAAACCGATCGTCGCGGTGAGCAGTGGGCGCCTCGCGGCGGGTGCCGACATGGATCGCACCGTGGTTCGTGACCTCTTCGGCCAGGCCGGAATCATCCAGGTCGATTCCATCTCCGAACTGTTCGACTGCGCAGCCCTCCTGGCCTGCCAGCCGCTCCCGATGGGCCCCCGCGTCGCCGTGGTCGGCAACAGCGCCGCGCTGAACTGGCTGGCCATCGACGCCGCCCGCAGCGAGGGCCTGCAGGTGCACCGGCCCGCCACCGCTGTCGACCGAGGACCCGGCGCCCGCCCCACCGAACACGGCGTGCAGCGTGCCGGACGGACAGCGTGGGGATTGCGAGCCCGGCGGAGAGGTCGGGGCGCAGAGGTCGCCGGGACGACGGACACGACCGGGGGCAGCGCTGGTCCAGCCGGCAGCGGAGAGGGGCGCGCGGCGGCGGGCGACCGGACCGGCGGCAATGCTGCGCCGACCGACCTGACCACGGGTCAGGGTGGGCCGACAGATCTGACCACGGGCAGTGGTGGGTCGACCGGCCGGTCTCGAGACAGCGCGGGGCCGACCACACAGACCGTGGATGGGCCGGTGGATCTGGGGCCGGAGGCGACGCCGGCCGACTTCCGGGAAGCGATTCTCGCCGCGCTGCGCAGCGACGAGGTCGATGCGGTGATCGTTGTGGTCGCACCGCCGGTTCCGGTGCCGATGGAAGGCTTCGGGGATGCTTTGCGGGCTGCCGCAGCGGCGGCGCCGGACAAGCCGGTACTCACGACGTTCGTGGCGGAGTCGGGTATTCCGCGACAGTTGGCGGTGCGGGCCACCGGGGGCGCACCGGCGCGCGGGTCCATCCCGTCCTATCCGGATCCCGAGCGGGCCGCGCGTGCGCTGGCCAGGGTCGACCGGTACGCGCGGTGGCGGGATCGGCCGATCTCGCCGGTGGTGCGTCCGCCGGGGATCGACACCGCGGCTGCCGCGGCCCTGGTTGAGGAGTGGCTGACGGAGTCGGGCGGAAGGTGGCTCACCGACGAGGAGGCGGCGCGATTGCTCGGGTGCTACGGCATCGACGTGGTCGAGTTCCGGGCTGTCCGCGATGCCGAGCAGGCGGTCGCCGCCGCCGAGGAGCTCGGTTATCCGGTCGCGGCGAAGGCGACGGGGGAGCTGTGGCGGCGCAGGCCGGATCTGATCGGCGTCCGTTTGGACCTGTGGGGGCCGGACGCAGTCCGCCAGGCCTACACCGACCTGGTGGAGATCTGCGGCGATCCGCTGCTGCACGTGCAGAAGATGGCGACCAAGGGCGTCGGCTGCGTGCTGCGCGTCACCGACGACCCCTCGTTCGGATCGGTCATCCAATTCGGCCTGTCCGGCATGATCATCGACCTGCTCGGCGACCGCGCCTACCGGGCCCTCCCACTGACCGAGGAGGAAGCGACCGCGCTCATCGACGCACCCCGCGCGGCACCACTGTTGTCGGAGGGTCCGGGCCGCACCGGTGTCGACAAGACCGCGCTGGCCGAACTGGCCCAACGCATTTCGGCCCTCTTCGACGACATCCCCCAGATGCGCGAACTCTCCTGCGATCCCGTGCTGGCCGCCGCGGCCTCGGCGGAGATCATCTACGCCCGAGCCCGCATCGGCCCGGAACCGAGCCGTTTCGACACCGGCCCCCGCAGGCTGGCCTGACCCCGTGCTCGACGTCACCCCGAGCGCAATCCCGCCTGCTCGGGGGACCTACAGCGGCTGACCCACGGCCTGACTCGGTTCCCGGCGGTCAGCCTGCCGTCCACCGTCCGCGGCGGGGGCCGCGATGAGCCGATCGCGGCGTGGTGCGCGGCCCGCAGGACGAACAACGCCGACCGGCTCGCGACCCGGAGGGGAGGGGTGCGCGGTCGCCGGTCGGCGTTTCGGCAGACGACCCCGTGGGGCCGTCGAGATTTACGATCAGCTGGCGTAGGCGCGCAGACGGTCGGCGCGGTCGCCCTTGCGCAGCTTGGACATGACCTCGCGCTCGATCTGGCGGACCCGCTCGCGGGACAGGCCGAACAGCTTGCCGATCTGGTCCAGGGTGCGCGGCTGGCCGTCGTCGAGGCCGAAGCGCAGGCGGATGACCTGCTGCTCGCGCTCGTCGAGGGTGGCCAGGACGCTGCGCACGTCGTGGTGCAGCAGGCCTGCGATGACGGCGCTCTCGGCGGAGGTGGCCTCGGAGTCTTCGATGAAGTCGCCGAGCGGGGCCTCCTCGTCGTTGCCGACGGGCATGTCAAGGCTCACCGGATCGCGGCTGTGGTCGAGCAGGTCGGCGATCTTCTCCACCGGGATGCCCGACTCGTTGGCGAGTTCGGCGTCGGTGGCCTCGCGGCCCAGCTGCTGATGCAGTTCCCGCTTGATCCTGGCGAGCTTGTTCACCTGTTCGACCAGGTGCACGGGCAGCCGGATGGTGCGGCTCTGATCGGCCATGCCACGGGTGATGGCCTGACGGATCCACCAGGTGGCGTAGGTGGAGAACTTGAAGCCCTTGGCGTAGTCGAACTTCTCCATCGCGCGGATCAGCCCGAGGTTGCCCTCCTGGATCAGGTCCAGCAGCGGCATGCCGCGGCCGGTGTAGCGCTTGGCCAGGGAGACGACCAGGCGCAGGTTGGCCTCGAGCAGGTGCGAGCGGGCGGCGGAGCCCTCGCGGACCAGGATCGCCAGATCGCGCTTGCGGGCCGCGGTCAGCCGCTTACCGGTCGCGAGCAGGTGCTGGGCATACAGGCCCGCCTCGATGCGCTTGGCCAACTCGACCTCGTCGGCCGCCGTGAGCAGCGCTGTGCGTCCGATACCATTGAGGTACACGCGTACCAAATCGGCTGCGGGGCTCTGGGCGTCGATATCGGCCTCGCTGGGGCGCAAACGAGTGGTGGCGGGGCTTGTCATGACTTGCCTCCTGTCGGTGGTGTCTTACTCCGATCAACGGACCCGACTTAGAGAAAGTTCCCGATCTCGTGCGCGGTAAACCGCCCTGAGCTGCTGGTTCGGACCCCAACGGCTGAGAAGTTCCTGAGAAGGATGCCGTGGTCGGAACTCGCCCTGCCGCCGGAGCGCCTCAGACGGGCCGCACCAAACCGTGGCGGACCAACCCGGCGACCACCCCGAGTGCCTGGGCGGCGAATTCCGGGGTGACCTGCTCGGCTCCGTCGGCGAGAGCGAGAAGTTCGATCAGTTCGTACAACGGCAGCCCGTCGGGCCGCATTCCCGCGACCAGCGCGACCGTGGACTCGTCGACCTCGTGTTGCCACCGCGGACCGTCGCCGCGATGTAGCCGGGCCACCTGCTCGGTCCAGCCGAACTCGCCGGGCAGGTACACCCGTTCCAACGCGGTCGCCGGGCTGGGCGCGAAACGGGAAGTCCACGCGATGTTCTCGTCGGCGGCCACCGCGCGCAGCCATGCCGATCGCGCGAAGTAGCCGGCCACTTCGGTGCCGAGGGGGTCGTCGAAGCCGTGGGTGAGGTCCTCGGCGAGCAGTTCGGTGGGCCCGTCGATCGCCCGCAGATAGACGAACCCGAACCCGACACCCGCCACCTCGGCGGCCTCGAAGGCGTCGAGCCACCGCGCCGCCTGTTCCTGGGCGGCCGGGTCGCGGGGGTCAAGGCCCGCGTCGCGCAGCCAGGTGCCGACGTAGAGACCCGGATCGGCGACATCGCGCTGCACGACCCACGCGTCGACGCCGTGCGCGGGCAACCAACTCGAGACCCGCTGCCGCCAGTCCTGGCCGTCGACGTGCACCCAGGCAGCGAGCATGGCCGCGGTGCCGCCGGGCGCCAACAGCTCGGGCGCCTTGCCGATGACCAGTTCGCTCGCGCCGTCGAGGGCGAGCCCGGAGTCGCGATAGGTGTGCTCGATGCGCGCCGGACCGACCACGAACGGTGGATTGGCCACGATCTGGTCGAAACGTCGTCCGGCGACCGGCTCGAACCAGGACCCTTCGAGCAGTTCGATGTCGAGTTCGTTGAGCGCGGCGGTGGCCTGTGCCAGCCACAGCGCCCGCGCGTTGACATCGGTGGCGGTGACCCGGCCCGCGTAACCGGCCGCATGCACAGCCTGCACACCGCACCCCGTGCCCAGGTCCAGCACGGTGCCGACCGGTTCGGTCGGCGTCGCCCGCAGCAGTGACAGTGATGCGTGCCCGACGCCGAGCACGTGATCGGAGGTGAGTGTGCGACGTCGCATCGAGTCGTCGAGATCGGACAGGATCCATCGCGTCCCGGCGCCCGCGTCGAGCGGACGCAGATCCAGCGCGGCCCTGACCTCGTCGCCGTCGCGCGCGAGCAGACCCGCCGCGACGGCGTCGTCGACCCGAACCGGCGCCAGCGCAGCGGCCACGTCACGGTCGGGCAGCGCGTCGCCGAGCAGCAACAACCGCACGAGCGTGCCGAGATCACCGGCCGCGCGTGCGGCCCTGCGTACCGGAACCGGCTCCGAACGGCCCAGCGCCGCATGCACATTCGGGCCCAATGCTTCGACCAGCGTGTCGGCGTCGTAACCGACCCGGATCAGCGCGATGCGCAGGTCCGGGCACAGCGCGGTGAGCAGGGAATCGGTCATCGTCGGGTTCGTAGGCACCCGACTACTCTGCCAGCACCGCGAGCGCCGAGATCGACCAGCTGGCGGTGCGTGTCGCCACGCGCGCGGACCTCGAGTCACAGGGCTCAGCCGGTGTAGGGGTCCCTGGAAGTCACGCAGTACAGGGCGTTTCCGGGGTCTCGCAAGACGATCCAGTGTTCGGCGTCGGTGATTCGGGTGGCGCCGAGGGATTCGTGCCAGGCGGCGGTGGCGGTGATGTTGGATGACGCCAGGTCGGCGTGTGCGCCTGCGGGCCCGGGGTCGTCGAGGCGCTGGAGCAGGAAATGCAACGGCTGGTCGGGGCCGCGCAGGCGGGAGAACTCGGGGCGGCGCCCGGGCTTGTGCGTCCAGTCGGTGAGTGCCTGCCAGAAGGCGGTGTCGGTGTCGATGTCGGTGGGGGACAGGTCGAGGCAGACCTGGTCGAGGCGGGTCACGGTGCCGTCGGGCGCGGTCGACACTGTGACCGGCGCCGGGCCGAGGCCGACATCCGTTGCGGCCGGGGTGAGGCAGAACGTCTGTCCCGCAGGCGATTCCAGCACGGTGAAGTCGGGCAGTTCCGCGACGACACGGGCGCCGAGTCCGGTCGCGGTCGCCACCGCCGCGGGGATGTCGTCGACGTCGAGGTCAAGGTGGATGCCGCCGTCGTCACCGACCGCTTGCATTTTGATCCAGGCGGGTCCGGTGGCGGGCAGCAGCGTCACGAACTCGTCGTGTTCGCCGCGCGGTGCCGACACGGTGGAATCGGTGACCGCCGCCCAGAACTGCGCGCACGCGGCGAACGTATCGACGGGCCGGTCGAGAAACGCCCAGGTCCAGCGAATCATGCTGTCTCCCTTCCGGTAAGAGGTGCACCTGCCGATCCATCGACCGAATCCGGTTGGCCTGTCGAGCATCGCAAGTGGTTCTGTCCGAACGGTAGGCCGCCCGGGCGCCGGTGTCGACAGTCTGGTCGACACCGGCGAGCGGGTGCCGTGTTCGAAGGTGGGTCGGTGCGGCGTGCGCGCTGACCTCGGGCACGCTCGGTGACCGGCTGCATGACGGCTCGGCCCTCGATGGCAGGATATTGGCGAAACGTGTCACACCGGCCACTCGCTCGCGGGGGCGTGATCCGGCACGCTGGCCTGGTGACCGATTTACGTGCGCCCCTGCCGCCCACAGGCGACGATCCGGCCGACAATCTCGCTCCAGCACCGGCATCGGTCGATGACGTACGCCGTCGACTCCACCCCGCCTGGATCGTGGCGGGCGTCGGTTTCGTCGCCCTGCTCGGCGCCGCCGCCTTCCGCTCGGTGCCGAGTGTGCTCATCGAGCCGCTGCACACCGAATTCGGCTGGTCACACGCGACGATCTCCACCGCCGTCTCGCTGAATATGCTGCTCTACGGCCTGATTTCGCCGTTCGCCGCCGCGCTGATGGATCGTTTCGGCATCCGCAAGGTGGTGTGTTCGGCGCTGGTGCTGATCGCCGCGGGCGCCGGGCTGACGGTGTTCATGACCCAGGCCTGGCAGCTCGTGGCGACCTGGGGACTCCTCGTAGGTATCGGCGTCGGATCGATGTCCATGCCGTTCGTCGCGACCATCACCGGACGGTGGTTCGTCCGCAGCCGTGGCCTGGTCACCGGCGTACTCACCGCCGCGGGGGCCACCGGTCAGCTGATATTTCTGCCGGTGGTATCGATGCTGGCCCACGCCCACGGGTGGCGATTGCCCTCGCTGATCGTGGCGGCGGTGGCGTTGGCGGTGGTGCCGCTGGTGTGGTTGTTCGTGCGGGACTACCCCAGCGATGTCGGTGTGCGCGCCTACGGTGCCGCTGCGGATTCGGATGCGGGAGAGCGTGTCCCGGCCACGGGCGGTGCCAACCGGGCGCTGAAGGTGCTCGCTTCGGCTGCGCGCCGACCCGGGTTCTGGCTGCTGGCAGGCGGTTTCGCGATCTGTGGCGCCTCGACGAACGGCCTGGTCGGCACCCATTTCGTCACCGCCGCACACGATCACGGCATGCCACCGACCACCGCGGCCGGGTTGCTGGCACTGATCGGCGTCTTCGATGTGGCGGGCACCATCGCCTCGGGATGGCTGTCGGACCGCGTGGACCCGCGATACCTGCTGCTCGGCTATTACTCACTGCGCGGCCTGTCGCTGCTGATTCTGCCGTCGCTGCTCGGCCCGCACACCCAGCCCAGCATGTGGGTGTTCATCGTGTTCTACGGCCTGGACTGGATCGCTACCGTCCCACCGACGGTGATGCTGTGCCGCGAACTCTTCGGCGCCGACGGCCCCATCGCCTTCGGCTGGGTCTTCGCCGCCCACCAGGTGGGCAGCGCCATCGCCGCCACCGGTGCGGGCTTCATCCGCGATCTACAGGGTTCCTACGACCTCGCCTGGTACGTGGCAGGAGCCCTCTGTGGGATAGCGGCGATCATGTCGATCCTGATCCGCAGACCCAAAATCGTCGTATAGCCGAACACCCGCGGCGCCAGCCGCTTATTCCACAGCCTTGCGGTGGCCCGATTCCAAGGCGATCTGATTGTCGCGGCCGTCCCAGCGACTCGGCTCGTCCTTGGTGCGCGGCGGACGGTCGTTGGCGATCAGCACCGCAATCCACGGCAGCGGCACCGAGGCGGCGAGGATCAGGATCGACAGCAGCGGGTTCTCGAACGCGCTGTAGGCGACCGCGGCCAGGATCAGGCAGGGAATCCGGAAGGCCATGATGAACGTGTAACGACGCACCCTGGCCCGATGCTGGTCGTCCAGGGACGGCGCGGCCTCCGTGATCAGCACAGCGTGTTCGGCGGAGACATCACGGAAGAACCCACGCGAGGGCTTCGGCTCGGCGGGCATCGTGACTTCCGGGTCGGGCTTCGATTCGTCGGCGCCTGGGACATCGCCGTGAGACTGCATACCCCGAGTCTTCCACTCCACGTCAGCGAGCGCACACGCGGCTGGTCAGCGAGCCGGGCCACGGATGCGGCATCATGGAAGGCGTGAGTACAGACACTCTGGTACGCCCGGAAACCACGACCGACGAAACGACCAGCGACGACACCCCCAAATTCTTCCACTACGTGAAGAAGGACCGGATCGCCGAAAGTGCCGTCATGGGCACGATGGTCGTCGCCCTGTGCGGCGAGGTTTTCCCGGTGACGCGTTCGGCCAAGCCCGGCTCGCCCGTGTGCCCGGACTGCAAGAAGGTCTACGAGGGCTTGCGCAAGGGCGGCGACGACTGAGCTGACAGCTCGGCTGGTAACGCCGGTGCCTCCACCGAGGCCCCGGCGGTTTCGTCGTGCTCGTCGCTCTCGTCGTCGTCATCACCACGCACCTGGCTGGTGATCCATTCCTTCACCTGCTCGATCCGGGTGGCCCGCGCGGGCCAGAACTCCTGCACCGCGGCGTTGAACTCCGCGCCCAGGATCACCGAGAAGCCGAGAAAATAGGTGAACAGCAGGAACGCGATCGGGGTGGCCAGCGCGCCGTAGCTGACGCCGGTGGCGCTGATCGACGACAGATACCGGCGCAGCAGCTCGCTCGCCGCCATGAAGAACACCCCGGCCACCAGCGCACCGCCGAAGAGTCGATGCCACGGCAGCGACTTGTGCAGGGCCAACTTGTACAGCGTGGTCAGCCCGACGATCAACAGCAGCCCGACGATCGGGTAGTAGAACGTGTCGATCAGCCGCAACCCCGGCTCCCGCCACGACTCGGGCAGCACCCGCCCGATCCGCACGGGCCCCAGCGCGATCACCGGCAGAATCAACACTGCTGCCACCAGGAACTGGACGTACAGGACCAGCGCGAAGATCCGCTGCCAGATCGGATGCCGGGCATCCTGCTGCCCGTGCGCCTCGACGATGGCGTCGACGAAGGTCGACATGGCCGAGGACCCGGCCCACAGCGACAGCACGAAACCCACCGACACCACCGCACCGCGGCCTTTGCCGAGCACATCGTCGACGGTCGGTTCGATCAGATCCGAGACCACCGACGGGCTGAAGAACTCGCGGCTGAAGGCGATGATCTTCGCCTCCACGACCTGCAGGGTGTCGGGCCCGAACAGGCCGCCCACATAGCCGAGACTGCCCAGAATGCCGAGTAACAACGGCGCCAGCGACAACGTCTGCCAGAACGCGGCGGCGGCGGACTTGGTGAAAATCGAGTCGTCCCAGCACTTGACGCAGACCCGCACGAAAAGTCGCCACGCGGTCGCCAGCCATCGAATCCACCGCGCGCGATCGCTGCGGCGTTGCCCGACGGCGTGCGCTCCCGCCACGGGGCGTGCGGGCGTGTCGCCGGGCGGGTGCGGCGGCGGCGTGTGCACCGCGTCGGCGGCCGGTACCTGGTCGTTGTTCATCTCGCTGTCAAGCATCTCCCACGTCGGCGGTCCATGGGGTGCGGGTCGGGCATCGTGTCGGCGGGTAACAGGTAAATGGCCGGTGACCACGGGCGCTGATGTGATGCCTGTCGCCCACCCCGCGTCGGTTTGGCGACACGCCGCATCGGGCGGCTAGGGTCGACTGCGTGACTGGGTCGGGTGGTGCCGCTACGGCGAAGCAAGTGGGGACACCGGGCGAAACTGCCGCGGGAGGTGCCCCGTCGGGTTCGTTGCGCGCCTGGCAGCGGCGCGCACTGACGAAGTACCTGGCCACCAAGCCGCGCGACTTCCTCGCGGTCGCGACACCCGGCGCCGGTAAGACCACCTTCGCACTGCGGGTAGCCGCGGAGTTGCTGGCCGATCGCACGGTGGATCAGATCACCGTCGTCGCCCCCACCGAACACCTCAAGCACCAGTGGGCCGCCGCGGCCGCGCGCACCGGCATCCAGCTCGACTCGCGATTCTCCAACTCCACCGGCGGCACCTCCGGCGACTATCACGGCGTCGTTGTCACCTACGCCCAGGTCGCCGCCCACCCCACCCGGCACCGGGTGCGCACCGAGAACCGCCGCACGCTGGTGATTCTCGACGAGATCCACCACGCGGGCGACGCCAAGACCTGGGGCGAGGCGACCGAGGAGGCGTTCGGCGACGCGACGCGGCGTCTGGCGCTCACCGGAACCCCGTTCCGCAGTGACGATTCGAAGATCCCGTTCGTCACCTACGAGCCCGACGAGGGCGGTTTCCCGCGTTCGCGCGCCGACCACTCCTACGGCTACGCCGACGCGCTCGCCGACGGCGTCGTGCGTCCGGTGGTGTTCCTGGCCTATTCGGGGGACGCGCACTGGCGCGACAGCGCGGGCGAGGAACACACCGCCCGCCTCGGCGAACCGCTCAGCGCCGAGCACACCGCGCGCGCCTGGCGCACCGCCCTCGACCCGGCCGGTGACTGGATCTCGGCGGTGTTGCGCGCGGCCGACATGCGCCTGCGTCAGCTGCGCGCGTCCGGGATGCCTGATGCGGGTGGCCTGGTGATCGCCACCGATCAGGAACGCGCCCGCGACTACGCCGAACTGCTCGAACACATCTGCGGCGAGCGGCCCACGGTGGTGCTGTCGGACGACCCGCAGTCCTCGCAGCGCATCGGCGAGTTCGGCAAGGGCACCCAGCCGTGGATGGTGGCGGTGCGCATGGTGTCCGAGGGTGTCGACGTGCCGCGACTGGCCGTCGGCGTGTACGCCACCAGCGCGTCGACGCCGCTGTACTTCGCCCAGGCCATCGGTCGTTTCGTGCGTGCGCGCAAGCCGGGGGAGACGGCGAGTGTGTTCCTGCCGTCGGTGCCGGTGCTGCTCGACCTGGCCGCCCAGCTCGAGCTGCAGCGTGACCACGTCATCGGCAAGCCTCATCGCGAGAAAGACGGCCTCGACGACGAACTGCTGATCGACGCGAACAAGGCCAAGGACGAGCCGGGCGAGGACGAGAAGTCCTTCGTCGCACTCGCCGCCGACGCCGAACTCGACCAGGTGATCTACGACGGATCCTCCTTCGGCACCTCCACCATCGCGGGCAGCGACGAGGAAGCCGACTACCTCGGCATCCCCGGCCTGCTCGACGCCGACCAGATGCGCGCGTTGCTGCGCGACCGCCAGACCCGCCAACTCGCCGACCGCAGCGCCGCCGCCGAAGCCACCCCACCCCCCGCGGCCGTCGCCGAACGCGTCGCCACCTCCGACAAACTGGGCGAACTGCGCCGCGAACTCAACAGCCTCGTCGCCATGCACCACCACCGCACCGGCAAACCACACGGCGTGATCCACGGTGAACTCCGCCGCGAATGTGGCGGTCCGCCAACAGCATTGGCGAGCGTCGATCAACTGGGCGAACGCATCGCGGCGTTACGTCGACTCTGAGAGATCACCGCAGCAGCTCCTCGTCCGGTGACCGAATTATTGCGCGCAGTGCCTAGCGACTCGCGGCACCGAGCGCCTGCATGGCGCTGTCGACGGCCGCGCTCAGTTCGTCGGCGCCGACGCCGTCCCTGGCCTGGATCGACAGTCCGTACAGCAGCGTGCTGTAGAGCACGGCCAGCGATGCCGTGTCGGTGCCTGGGGCGAGGTCGCCGTCGGTGACGCCGCGATCGAGCCGGGCGCGGATGTCGGCCGTGGTGTGGCGGCGGGCTTCGATGAGGAATTCGCGGACCGACGCGGTGCGGGAGGCATAGGTCGCGCCCGCGAGGACCACCATGCAGCCGTTCGGCAGGCCGGGATCGGCGTAGGTGGCGATATTGTCGCGCAGCATCGTCTCGATCGCGGCGTAGGCGGTGGGCTGCTCGCGCAGCGCCCTTGCGGTGTGTGAACCCTCGGTGCGGCCGTAGAGCTCGACGGCGGCCCGGAACAGCGCTTCCTTGTCGCCGAACGCGGCGTAGAGGCTGGGGGAGTTGATGCCCATGGCGGCGGTTAGGTCGCTCATCGAGGCGCCGTCGTAGCCGAGTTCCCAGAACACTTCCATGGCACGACGCAGGGCGATGTCACGGTCGAAACCGCGTGGGCGGCCGCGTTCTGCCATGGGAAACCTTTCTGTGCCGATCGGTAAACATACCGCGCCCGTCGGTGGTCACGGCAGGCGTGGGGCAATTCTGTGTCGAACATTATGAAACTCTTGACGCCAGTGCTCCGCGTGCGCTTGTCTAATTATGTATCGACCACTACATAATTGGAGCGAACCTGATGACGAGCACAAACGCCGTGGCCCTGGTGACCGGCGCGAGCCGCGGGATCGGCGCCGCCATCGCCCGCACCCTGGCCGCCGCGGGCACCGATGTGGCGTTCACCTACCAGCGTGACGAGGTCGCCGCCAAGGCCGTGGCCGCCGAGATCGAGGCGCTGGGCAGGCGGGCGCTGCCGATCAAGGCCGACAGCGCCGACGCCGCACAGGTCGTCGCCGCCGTCGAACAGACCGCGAGCGCACTCGGCGGCCTGGACGTGCTCGTGAACAACGCGGGCATCTTCCCGGCCAAGCCCTACGAAGAGTTCACCCTCGATGAGATCGACCGCGCGCTCAACATTCACGCCCGCGCCGCCTTCGTGGCGGGCCAGGCGGCGCTGCCGTATCTCGGTGACGGCGGCCGGATCATCTCCATCGGCTCCAACCTGTCCGAACGCGCGCTCTTCGGTGGGCTGTCGCTGTACAACCTGAGCAAGTCCGCCCTCAACGGCTTCACCAAAGCCCTTGCGCGCGAACTGGGCCCGCGTGGCATCACCGTCAACCTCGTCCAGCCGGGCCCCACCGACACCGATATGAATCCGGCAGGTGGCGAGCACGCCGCGACCCAACGAGCATTCAACGCGCTCGGCCGTCACGGTGCCGCCGCCGATGTCGCCGGCCTGGTCGCCTTCCTCGCGGGTCCGTCGGGCCGATCGATCACCGGTGCGATCCTCACCGTCGACGGCGGCACCAACGCCTGAGCCGCCGGTATATCGCGAACGGGCTCTCGCTGCTGACTTCGTTGCGCTGAGTCAGGGAGGCGGGCCGCCTTCGCTCGATATCGCCGCCGGGCATGACACCCGCGCCGCACCCGATGGCTCCGACCAGCCGACCACACTGGATGATCGGGCGCGGTAACGGATAACCCGTTGTCCTCGTGGATGTCTCGTGTCTAGCGAGCGGCGTCGAAGAAGTCGGTCGGGTCGAGGGTGTGCAGGGGAGTCCAGCGCGATTCCTGTGCGGGCGCGTCGGATTCGGCGGTCGCGTCGAAGTAACCCTGCAGTTCCAGTGCGAGGCGCGGATTCTCGTCGACCTTGCGCGCGATCGTGTACAGGGTCGCGAACACGTGTACGCAGCGCGCGGTGCGTGCCGAACAGGAACAGTCGGTGCTCACCAGGCTCGGTGCGGGGGAGTGGCCCGCGTCGAGCAGGGCCCGGTGCATCTCGTCGGTGAGGACGGTCGGATCGGTGATCGTGTGACCGATCGCGGTCACCGCCGCCCGCGACAGCGGCGCTACCTCGACGTGCGCGATCGACGCCTGACCGCCGCGATGCAGGTGCGCGCGCACCGTTCGCCCCTCGATCTCGAGGCGTGCACCGTCGTTGCGGGCGATGCTGCGGGCGCGGGGAAGGAGGGGTTCCGGGCGGGTCTGGCGTAGCGGTTCGGCCAGGCGCACCCAGTCCATACCCCATGGGGTGTATCCGAATTCGTTGTCGGCCATCAGTTCTCTCGCTTCCGGCGCAGGATGTCGACGAGGGCGTCGTCGTCGAGGCGGGCGAGTTCGGCGATGCCCGCGGCATCGGACAGGTCCGTCAGCGCGGACTTACGCGTGTGCATCGCCGCGATGTGTTCCTCCACCGTCGTCGCGCTGGTGAGGGTGGTGACGGTGACGGTGCGGGTCTGCCCGATCCGGTGCGCCCGGTCCGACGCTTGAGCCTCCACCGCCGGATTCCACCAGCGATCGAAATGGATCACATCGGCCGCCCGGGTGAGAGTGAGGCCGGTGCCCGCCGCGCGCAGGCTCAGGATCAGCACGGGCGGACCGTCCGGTGCCTGGAAGCGGGTGACGAGGTCGCCGCGCTGAGTGGCGTCGAGCCCGCCGTGGAAGAACGGCGCCTCGATCCCGAACTGTTCGGCGAGGTGGCGCACCAGCAGGTCGCCGGTCTTGCGGTACTGGGTGAAGATCAGCGTGGGGTCACCGGTGTCGAGGTTGGTGGCGACGATGTCGGTGCACAGGTCGAGTTTGCCTGAGCGCCCGGCGATTTCGTCCAGGTCACCGGACACCAGACCGGGGTGGTTGCACACCTGTTTGAGGTGGGTCAGCGCGGCCAGCACGCGTCCCTGACGTTGCAGGCCGGTGCCGAATCCCTCGTCAAGGGCCTCGGCGAGCACCGCGTCGTACACCCGTTCCTGCTCGGCGGTGAGATCGCACAGCAGATCACTGTGGATCTTCGCGGGCAGCGACGCCGCCACCTGAAGCTTCTTGCGTCCCAGCACAACCGGCTCGACAGCATCGCGCAGCCGGGCCGCCGCCGTTGCCGAACCCTCTTCGATCGGCCGCACGAACCTGCGCCGAAACTGCGTGCGATGCGCGAACAGTCGCGGCACGGTGAGGTTGAGCAGCGCGAACAGCTCGTCGAGGTGGTTCTCCACCGGCGTGCCGGTCAACGCGACCTTCGCCTCCGCGGTCAACGCCCGCGCCGCCTTCGACACCTGCGTGCGGGGATTCTTCAACGCCTGCGCCTCGTCGAACACCATGGTCGCCCACTGCTCACCGGTCAGCGCCGCCCCGTGCAGCCGCAGCGTCGGATACCCGGTCACGACGACCGTCCCCGCCCCGGCGTTCACCGCACCACCACGCCACGACACCGCCTTCAACCCCGGCGCGAACCGTTCGATCTCGTGCACCCAGTTGCCGACCAGCGAGGTCGGACACACCACCAGCTGCGGCCCGTCGGCCCGCCCCTGCAGGAACCCGATGGTCTGCACCGTCTTGCCGAGGCCCATCTCATCGGCCAGTACGGCCCCGCCGTAAGCCGCGACCGTCTCGCGCAACCAGCCCACCCCGCGCACCTGATAGGGCCGCAGCGTGGCATCGAGAACCCCCGCGAGCTCCCCGTCGAGCGCCTGCGTCTCGCGCAACACCCGAGCCGCCCGCTCGGCCGACACAATCGCGGTCCCGACCGCATCGGGAACGGCATGCGCGGCGATCGGCAGCGTGTTGCCCACTGTGTCGGGAACGGCATGCGCGGCGACCGGCCGTGGGGCGCTCCCCGCATCGGTAACGGCATCGGGCAGCGTGCCCACCGGGTCGGTCGACGCGGCATGTGTGCCTGCCGGACCGCCGACGACCCCGCCTGACGAGGTCGGCGAGGTACGCGAAGCGCCTTCGTCCTCGGCTTGCCGACGTGCGGCGCTGGTGTCGGTCGGGGCAAGCAAGGCACGCCAAGCCAGAGCCGACGGCGCGAGTTCGCCGACGACGCCCGCGAGCTCGGTGGCCGTCACCACCGCGGTCGCGACCTCGACAGGCTCGATCGCCCCGCGCTCACCCACCGGCAGCGCGAGGGTGAGCTGTTCGGGATCGCCGATTCCCGTCGGCGCGGGCCCGGCGTCGTGCCCGGTCCACGTCCACAGCGCGAACAGGTGACGGTCGGGGAGGTAGGTGGCCTGAAGGGCGGGCAGAACATTCTCCTGTGATCGAGCGGCACGAACAATCGAACAACGTACACTGTACTGAGTTTGTTCCGCCAACGCTCGAACCATTTCCGAAAGAGGACCGCAGTGCCCGACGAGGACGCGAAATCCGCCGCACAGGCCACCCGGATCCTCGAACTGCTGTGGCGCCACGCCTTGCCGTCCACGCCGGGCGCACGCGGCCCCAAGCCGGGTCTCACCGTCGACGACGTGGTGGCGGCCGGTATCGCCCTGGCCGACCGCGACGGCATCGCCAAGCTGACGATCCGCGCGGTCGCCGCCGAACTCGGCCTGCGCGCGATGAGCCTCTACACCTACGTCCCCAGCAAGGACGCCCTGATCGTGCTCATGGTCGACGCCGTCGCCGCCACGGACACCCCGATCCCGGCCGACCTCCCGGTGCGCGACCGCATGATCGCCGTCGCCACCCAGATCAGAACCGAACTGATCGAGCACCCCTGGCTCCTGGAGGTCTCGCCATGGCGCCAGGTGCTCGGCCCCGCCAGGATGCGCCGCTACGAACGGCAGCTGACCGCGATCGACGGCATCGGCCTGAGCGATCTGGCCATGGATCGCGCGATCGCGGTTCTCACCGACTTCGCCACCGGCAATGCCCGCCTCGCCGTCGCGGCCGCGGGCGCCGCCGCGCAACTGAGTGACGCGCGCTGGTGGGAGGTCAGCGGACCTTTACTGGCCCAGGTGATGCCGGCCGACGAATTCCCGCTCGCGGGCCGCGTCGGCACCGCCGCCGGCGAGCACTACCAGGCCCCCGCCGACCCGGACGGCGCGTTCGACTACGGCGTGGCCACCCTCGTCGACGGCATCCTCGCCGACATCTGACCAGCGTCGATACCCGGACACAGCAACAGCGGGCGCCCTGTTCGGGTCGCCCGCTGTCGGTGGTTTTCTGTTGTCAGATGTGGTTGTTTCGGACGCGAGGAGTGGTCAGATCGCGGGCGCTGCGTCGGTGTCTATGACGGCTTCGAGCTCGCGCAAACGGTCCATGTGTTCATTCGCGTGGTGCTGGCAGAAGAGCAACTCGCCACCCGCGGGAAGAACTGCACGCACTCGGGCAGCCGCCCCGCAACGATCGCAACGATCAACTGCGGTCAGTGGGGTGCTGGTCAGGGTTCCTGGCATGACTCCTCCGTCCCGGCTCCCGGCGCTGCGTGGCCGTTCGCCTAGGTGTGGGCCTCGTGGTCACTCCACGAGGCTCGCGTCCGCTACTTCCCAGCAGTGGTACGACTACTCTGTCAGACGTTCGGGGTTCAGGCTTTGTTCCCGGAAGCGAATCTTTGTGTTTTCGATAACAGACCTGCGGTTTCGCTGAAAGCGAACACCCACCGGTCCTCGATCTCGAGCACCCACCGATCACCCGCGAAGCGCTGATGCCACCTCCCACTCGATCCTGATACTCACCGATATGTCGCTCGCTGCGGTGTTGCTCGTTACGCACGGGGCGTAACCACCGAACCGGGCCGAACACGATCGAGTTGTGACAGGGTCTTGACCGTCCGAACCTGTTGTCTACCCGGAGATTACCCGTGACATCCGACACTCACACGCTTGTTCACCTGTGTTCTTCCCAAGAATGGGAACAAGCTCGTAACGAAGGTGAACGCCGACCGCCGTCGCTGGCCGATGCGGGCTTCGTGCACCTGTCCCCCCCGGAGCAGGTCCATTTGCCCGCCAACCGACTTTTCGCCGGGCGCGCCGACATGGTCGTGCTGTGGCTGGAACCGACGGCGTTCACCGGCGAGGTGAAGTGGGAACCGGGCGTGCCCAGCGACCCGTCGTCGATGCTCTTCCCACACCTTTACGCCCCGTTGCCGGTCGCCGCGGTACTGGCCGCGCAGCCGTACCTGCCCGACGCCGACGGCGTGTTCACCACACCGCGCCGAGAGGGAGTGGCGTAGACCACAATCGAGACCGAGCGCGTCTACTGTTGACAGGGTGAACGTCGACGTCACAGCGCTACCGGGCATCGGAGTGCGTAAGGATTTCGAAGTCAGGTCGGGGCGCCGCGTCGGTGTGGTGGCCCACCGCGACGGCGATATCGACCTGATCGTGTCCAAATCCGACGACCCGGACGCCATCGCCGCCCAGGTGCCGCTGTCCACCGACGAGGCGTCGGTGCTGGCGAACCTGCTCGGCGCGCCGCAACTGGTCGCCAAACTCAACGACGACCATCGCGATCTGCCCGGCATCACCACCCGCCAGCTCGCGATCGTCGACGAATCCCCCTATGCGGGACGCACTCTCGGCGAGACGGGCATGCGCACCCGCACCAAGACCTCGATCGTCGCGGTGATGCGCGCCGGTCAGCTGCATCCCTCACCCGGCCCGGATTTCACCTTCACCGAGGGAGATCTGCTCGTGGTCGTCGGCACCCCGGACGGCTTGGAAGCGGCCGCGAAGATTCTCGGTCACGGCTGACAGCGCCGTGACCTCGCAGGCCCTGGCTCTGCTCGAGCTCGGCGTGATCTTGTTCGCGCTGGGGATCTGCGGGCGGGTGGCGGGCCGGTTCGGGATGTCGCCGATTCCGCTGTACCTGCTGGGTGGGCTCGCGTTCGGGCAGGGCGGTTTCATCGAGCTCCACGCCGCCACCGAGTTCGGGCACATGGCGAGCGAGATCGGCGTCGTGTTGCTGCTGTTGCTGCTCGGGCTCGAGTACACGGCTCCCGAGCTGATGACCGGGCTGCGGCGCTCCTGGGGGGCCGGAGTGCTGGACCTGGTGGCCAACGCGCTGCCCGGGGTGGCGGTGGCGCTGATCCTGGGCTGGGGTGTGCTGGGCGCCGTGGTGCTCGGCGGAGTCACCTACATCTCGTCGTCGGGCATCGTGGCCAAGGTGCTCGACGATCTGGGCCGCCTCGGTAACCGCGAGACCCCGGTGGTGCTGTCGATCCTGGTGTTCGAAGACCTCGCGATGGCGGTGTACCTACCGATTCTTACCATGATGCTGGCGGGGTTGAGCTTGCTCAGCGGAATGATCTCCCTTGCGATCGCGCTGGCGACTATCACGGTGGTGCTCGTGGTCGCGCTGCGCTTCGGGCGGGTCGTCTCGGCGGTCCTCGACAGCGCCGATCGCGAAGTGTTCCTGCTGCAACTGCTCGGCGCCGCGCTGCTGGTGGCGGGCGCGGCCTCGGCGCTCAATGTCTCGGCGGCGGTCGGGGCGTTCCTGCTCGGCATCGCGATCTCGGGATCCACCGCGCACGAAGCCGCGAAACTCCTGGAACCACTGCGGGATCTGTTCGCCGCGATCTTCTTCGTCGCGTTCGGCCTGTCGATCGACCCGGCCGCGATCCCGCCCGTGTTCGCCTGGGCGGTCGGGCTGGCGGTGGTGACCACCGGTACCAAGATCGCGGTCGGCTGGTGGGCGGCGAGCAAGCAGGGCATCCGGCGCATGGGTCGCGCGCGAGCGGGGGCCGCGCTGGTGGCGCGCGGCGAATTCTCCATCGTCATCGCCGGATTGGCGGTCGCCTACGGCAAGGCCGACGCGAAACTGGCCGCGCTCGCCTCGGCCTACGTGCTGCTGATGGCGATCCTCGGGCCGATCGCGGCGCGGGTGGTCGAGCCGGTGGTCGAATTCGTCAGGCGCCGTGCTGGACTCGCGTCGAGCTGATCAGTCCACGACCCGGCGCGGCCAGGCGCCAGCACCGTCGTAGCGCAATTCCTCGGTGCGGTAATCGTGCTGAGCCTGCGGTGCGACCGACGCCGCAACCGGTGCGACCGGCCGCGCAGGCTTGGCCGGTCGCTGCTGCGGACGGTGGCGCGAGGTCAGCCACATCCGTGGCAGCGCTTCCTCGTTCTCGATCTCGGTGAGGCTCACGCTGATCAACACGAGCATCGTCACGATGCTGCTCACCCCGATCAGCGGCGCCAGCAGTTCCATCGCCTCGGCCCCACTCGTGGGCGCGCCCTGATGTCCGGCGTGCGCGTGCATCGACGCCATGCCGGTGTAATGCATGCCGCACACCGCCACACCCATGATCACCGCCGCACCGACAGTCGCGAGAAAACCCTTGACGCGCAACGTGAACCACAGGGCCACGATCGAGGCCACCACCGCGATCACCATCGACAGCGCCACGAGCGCCGGATCGTATTCCACTGTCGCACTGGATTTCATCGCGTACATGCCGGTGTAGTGCATGGTCCCGACACCGAGGCCGGTGATGGTGCCGCCCGCGAGCAACGAACGCAGAGTCGGCTGCGGTTTGTTGACCATGAACAGCCCGATCCCGACCACCACCATCGCGGTGATCGCGCTGAACAGCGTCAACGGGATGTCATAGCGAATATCGGCGCCGCGAATGGTGAAGCCGAGCATCGCGATGAAATGCATGACCCAGATACCGGTTCCGCCGATGGCGACCGCGGCGCCGATGAGCCAACCCGCCCGTCCCTCGGTGGCATTGCGCCCGCGAGCCGCGCACTGCAGCCCCAGCAGACACCCCGTCACCGACATGAAATAGGCGAGAACGGGAGTGATCCAGCCGTAGCTGAAGTGATAGATGTCGAGCACGCGCGAAGACCCTCAATGCCGATACCGCAAGACCTGAGGCGGTAGAACGAAAAGCTGGATGTGACGATACGGTGAAGATCGCCAATCCGTGCCCTCCACTGTGCAATCCGGCAGTGTGGGGTTGATCACGAAATGATTACCGCGGCGAAAAGAAAACGAGGCCCGCACCACCGAACGGGTGGCACGGGCCTCGCTTCGAGAAACTACTAGTCGAGGTAGTCGCGCAGAACCTGCGAACGGCTCGGGTGACGCAACTTGCTCATCGTCTTCGATTCGATCTGGCGAATACGCTCACGCGTCACGCCGTAGACCTGACCGATTTCGTCGAGGGTGCGCGGCTGACCGTCGGTGAGGCCGAAGCGCAACCGCACCACGCCCGCCTCACGCTCGGACAGCGTTTCCAGCACCGACTGCAGCTGATCCTGCAGCAGGGTGAAGCTCACCGCGTCGACCGCGACGACCGCCTCGGAATCCTCGATGAAGTCACCGAGCTGGCTGTCGCCCTCGTCGCCGATGGTCTGATCCAGCGAAATGGGTTCACGCGCGTACTGCTGGATTTCCAGCACCTTCTCCGGCGTGATGTCCATTTCCTTGGCGAGTTCCTCCGGCGTGGGCTCACGGCCCAGGTCCTGGAGCAATTCACGCTGTATCCGGCCGAGCTTGTTGATCACTTCGACCATGTGCACCGGGATACGGATGGTGCGGGCCTGATCGGCCATGGCGCGGGTGATGGCCTGACGGATCCACCACGTCGCGTACGTCGAGAACTTGTAACCCTTGGTGTAGTCGAACTTCTCGACCGCGCGGATCAGACCCAGGTTGCCTTCCTGGATGAGGTCGAGGAAGGCCATGCCGCGGCCGGTGTAGCGCTTGGCCAGCGAGACAACCAGTCGCAGGTTGGCCTCGAGCAGGTGGTTCTTGGCCCGGTTGCCGTCGCGCACGATCCAGTTGAAATCGCGGCGCGTGGTGACCGAGAGCTTCTCGCCCGCCTCGGCGAACTCGCGCATCTTCTCCGCGGCGAACAGACCGGCCTCGATCCGCTTGGCGAGTTCGACCTCCTCTTCCGCGTTGAGCAGCGCGACCTTGCCGATCTGCTTGAGGTAGGCGCGCACCGAGTCGGCGGAGGCGGTGAGTTCGGCGTCCTTGCGTGCTTGACGCAGCGCTTCGGACTCCTCCTCGTCCCAGACGAAATCGCCGGAGGCCTTGTCCTTCTCGGACGGTTCCGCGGTCTCGGCGACCTCGGTGGTCTCCTCGGCGACGTCTTCGACGACGACGACTTCCTCGACGAGTTCGTCTTCGGCGACTTCGAGATCACCGAGATCGTCGACCTCGACCGACTCGTCGTCGAGCTGCTCCTCACCGCCTTCGCCCGAGGTCGCCTTCTTCGCGGCGGTCTTCTTGGCCGGAGCCTTCTTGGCGGCAGCCTTCTTCGCCGGCGCCTTCTTGGCTACGGCCTTCTTCGCCGGCGCCTTTTTGGCGGCGGCCTTTTTGGCCGGCGCCTTCTTGGCCGGGGTTACGGCGTCGTCGGCATCGGCGTCGGAGGCCGAGTCGGCGGTCTGACGGGTATTCGTGGCTACCACGTACGCCCTTTCGTGACGGTCTCGTGCGGCGTCACGCCAGAGTGATTTTCCGGCGGAGCGGTCGGTCGGGTTGCACCGGCGATGCGTCGGCCGGGGGAAGTCGGCGCTCGTTCACCGACCTTCTCGCGACCGGCCGCGGCCGGAAGGTTTCACCGGCTCACCGCCGGACGTGTTCCATTGTAACGATCCAACCAGGGTACTCATGGCACGATGCCACCCAGGCGTTGCGTCACCTCACCGCGCGGGGCTACGGCGCGATGCCCGCATCGATGGCCATCGCCGCGCCGACGATACCCGCGGTGTTCTTCAACACAGCCGGAATCACCGGAGTTCGGTTGGTGAGCAAGGGAATCCACTGTTCGTGATCGCGGCTGATGCCGCCGCCCGCCACGATCACCTTCGGCCAGAACAGATCCTCGATGTGACGCAACACGCGACTCACCCGCTGCGCCCACTCGGGGTAGCTGAGGTTCTCGTTGTCCTTGACCGAGGCCGCGGCCAGATCCTCGGCGTCGACGCCCTCGATCTTGAGATGGCCGAGTTCGGAATTGGGCACGAGCACGCCGTCGTAGAGCAGCGCGGAGCCGATGCCGGTGCCGAAGGTGAGCAGCAGCGTCAGCCCGTGCAGGTCGCGTGCGGTGCCGTAGGAGTCCTCGGCCAGGCCCGCGGCGTCGGCGTCGTTGAGCACGGTGACGGTCCGCCCGCCCAGCGCCGCGGTGAACAGCGCGCGGGCGTCGGTGCCGATCCAGGCCTGGTCGATGTTGGCCGCGGTCCTGGTGTGGCCGTCCAGCACCACGCACGGCATGGTGAGGCCGACCGGGCCCTCCCAGCCTGCCTGTGCCACCAGTTCGGCCGCCGCCGCGGCGACGGCGGCGGGTGTGGACGGCTGCGGCGTCGCGATCTTGATGCGGTCATGCGTTAGCAGACCGGTGGCCAGATCGACCACGGCGCCCTTCACTCCGCTGCCGCCGATATCGATTCCGAATGCGTGCCCCCGAGCGGACATGGTTCAACCCCTTGCTGACGCGGTCGATGTGCCTCACAGAGAGTAGCGGTAGTCACCCCTCGAGCGAGGCGCCACGACATGTGATGCGATGGGTGGGTGCCCGAATACACCGAGCCCGAGAACGCAACCGCCCCCAGCACATCCGCCGAATACGAGCAGTTGCGGCGCCTGGCCGTCGAGCTCGCCGAAGCGGCCGCCGCGCATGTGCGTGCCCGCAGACCCGAGGTGTTCGCCGACGGCGGACCCGTCGAGGGCGCTGTCGCCACCAAGGGACACGCCACCGATCCGGTCACCGTCGTCGACACCGAATCCGAGCAGCTGATCCGTGGGTTGCTCGCCGAGCGCAGGCCCACCGACGCGATTCTCGGCGAGGAGGGCGGCGGCGATGTCGGCGCCACCACCCCTGGCACCGTCACGTGGGTCGTCGACCCGATCGACGGCACCGTGAACTTCCTCTACGGGCTGCCCGGCTACGCCGTGTCGGTGGGCGCGGTGGTCGATGGCAAGCCCGTCGCGGGCGCGGTGGTCGACGTAGCCGCCGCGACCACCTACAGCGCTGCACTGGGCGCTGGATCGCACGCTGTGCGCCCCGACGGCACCCGGGTGACTCTGCGTTGCAGTACGGAGGATTCGCTGTCGGTGGCCCTGGTAGCCACCGGCTTCGCCTACGGCAGCGCGCGCCGGGCCCGTCAGGCCCGGCTGCTCACCGAGATCCTCCCGCAGATCCGCGATATCCGCCGCCTCGGCGCCGCCGCCATGGACCTGTGCCATGTCGCCTCGGGCAGGCTCGACGCCTACTACGAACACGGCCTCAACGCCTGGGACTGGGCCGCGGGCGCACTCATCGCCGCCGAAGCGGGCGCGGTCGTGCACGTCCCGCCGGTCACCGTCGGCGGCGCCGCGGGCGAGCTGACCGTCGTCGCGGCCCCTGGCATCGCCGAGGACCTCAACGACCTGCTCGACCGGGTCGGCGCGCCGACGGCCCTACCGGACTAACACTTCACTTCGCGGGCGGCGTCGATCAGGTCCGGGTCGATCGAGGACGAGCTCGCCCCCGGGGCCAGGTTCTTCAACGAGCGGAGCACCGCCTCGGCGTCGGCGCCGGGGCGCAGCGATTCACCGAACGCCTGCCCGAGGACCAGGTCGACGGTGTCGTCGGTGCGCGGATCCTCGATCAGCTCGGCGCAGGGCGCGACGAGCTGCACCGACGCGGCCGCCGGTCGGCCGTTCACGCCGTACCGGATCTGGCCGGTGCAAGTGAGGTCGCCGAGGACATAGACCGGATCGTTACCGACCTGTGTCCCCGGCGCGCCGGCGAAGCCGAGGTCGGCCAGTGCCGAGGCGATGTTGCCCGCCTGCCCGCTCTTGCCGTTGGCGTTGAACACCCGCACCTTCGACTCCGACAGGGCCGCCGGGTCGACCTCGGCGAGTCTCGTCGGACCGACCCGGGTGCCAAGGGCTGCGGGCTGTGCTGCGTTGGTTGCCGTCGGCGTGCTCGGCGCGTTGCACGCCATCGGTTCGTTGCTGTCGTCACGGGTTCGAAACGCCGTGATCCAGACGAACAGGCTCACCAGAGCCAGCACGAGGACGAGCGCGAGCCAGAGCTCGGGCCGCCGCCGCGGAAAGGGTTTGCCGTCGCGATCAGTCGCGCTGCCTTCGGTGATCAGTGAAACCACCCGCTCACTCTACGAGTCCCGCGCCGGTGCGCGAGTCCGGGAGGTCTCGGCGAGTTTCGGAGGCAGGTGACGATTCGTCGTCGGTTTCGGCCCCGCGCGGGTTTGATTGCGACTTTCGTCCGTTGGTCCGCTATTGTCTGCCCGCCCAGATCGAATATTTACCGGTGAAACGGTGGTCGGTCGCGGGAACAACAAGGGCATGTCCTGCGTTTACCGAACGCTGTCGGAGTTGATCGCCAGACGATCGAACCTGATAGACGACCGGTGCACGTGTGAGGTGCACCACCGGCGGGGCGGTACGAACGCCGGAACCCTGCGGGGTTACGGCAATCGACTGATCCGGGATATACGGAGTAAGGACTGAGGGGAAGACGACATGGCAACCGACTATGACGCACCGCGGCGCACCGAATCCGACGAGGTGTCGGAGGATTCGCTCGAGGAGCTGAAGGCCCGCCGCAACGAGGCGCAGTCCGCCGTCGTGGACATCGACGAATCCGATACAGCGGAATCGTTCGAGCTTCCCGGCGCGGACCTGTCCGACGAGGTACTCAGCGTTCGGGTGGTCCCGAAGCAGGCGGACGAGTTCACCTGCTCCAGCTGTTTCCTCGTGCATCACCGCAGCCGACTGGCCACCGAAAAGGGTGGACAGCTCATCTGCATGGACTGCGCGCTCTGAGGCAGGAAAACTGATCCTCTAGGGGATCAGCGAGGAAGGGTCAGCCCGCGCTCGGGAGTCCGAGCGCGGCCAAGACCCGGTCCGGCCTACGTGTACTGATCAACCAGTACGGCGTCGGGTCGTCCGGGTCGTCCAGAACCAGCAATGCCATCGGGCCGATCCAGGCCCGGTGCTGCACATAGGCGGCGGGGTCGAGTTGTCGGCCCAGCGCCGCACTCTTGGCTGTCGGCGCGACGGCCGCGGCGCGCGCGACGAAGCTCACCGGCAGGTGGGCGCGGTCGACGCGCAGTTCCGCCGTACCGTCATCGGCCACCGTCACATCCAGGCGATGCCTGCTCATCCACAACAGAATCCACACCGGGACCGGCGCCAGCAACACATACGGCAGCCAGGCCCGCAGCCCCGGCGCGCCCATGTGGATCTCGGCCGCCAGCAGGCCCGCGATCGCGAAGCCGACCGGCCACCACCACAGCGGCACCCACAGGCGCTCGGAGTAGGGCGACGGACCCGGCGCGCTCGGCGCGTGCCGGTCGGCGTCGGTGGTCACGGTCGTTGGTGAATGGGGCTGGTCGGACACCCCTCAACACTAGGTCACCGCACCAGGGTCGCGACGAGAAGGTCCGGCCTCGAGCGCGTAGTCTCGACCGATGTGAACGCACTTGCACCGATTCCGCTGCGGCGGCTCGATCCCGGCATCCCTGTGCCGACGCGTGCCCATCCGGGTGACGCGGGCGTCGACCTCTGTACCACCGAGGATGTGATCATCGAACCGGGCGAGCGGGTGCTGGTCGGCACCGGCATCGCGATCGCGCTGCCCCTCGGAACGGTCGGCTTGATCCACCCCAGGTCCGGCTTGGCCGCGAAGGCCGGGCTGTCGGTGGTCAACACACCCGGCACGGTCGACGCGGGCTACCGCGGTGAGATCAAGGTGTGTCTGATCAACCACGACCCGCGCACCGCGATCGAACTGCGCCGCGGCGACCGCATCGCCCAGCTGCTGGTGCAGCGGGTCGAACTGGTCGATTTCGCCGAGGTCGACGATCTCGACGACACCGCCCGTGGCACCGGCGGGTATGGGTCAAGCGGCGGGCATGCCAGCCTGGCCGGCAAGGAGGGGTGATGGGTCTGTTCGGTAAGAAGAAGCGCGCGCGCGAGGACGACTACGTCGAATACGACGAGGTCGAGTACGACGAAGCCGACTACGACCTGGACGCCGACTCCGACGAGTACGACACCGACGAGTTCCAGCGCCCCGACTTCGCCCGCCTCGACTTCGACGACGCCCCCACCGACGAGCGCATCTACGGCAACTTCGACCACGCCCCCGACGCCGCCGCAGGTCCCTACGACATCACCGAAGTCTCCGACGAGGCGATCGCGCGGCGCCTCGACCTCGGCTCGGTATGCATTCCGGTGCCACAGGGCGGGCAGCTGCAAGTGGAGATGAGCCCCGACGGCACCCCGCAAGCGGTGCACCTGGCCACCGAGCACGGCAGGCTCACCGTCGCCGCCTACGCCGCGCCGAAGTCGGCGGGCCAATGGCGCACGGTCGCCGCGGACCTGGCCGAGTCGCTGCGCGGTGACGGCGCGAGCGTGGCCGTCGAGAAGGGTCCGTGGGGTCGCGAGGTCAAGGCGATCACCGAGGGCGCCGACCTGCGCTTCATCGGTGTCGACGGCCCGCGCTGGATGATCCGCCTAGTAGCCGCGGGCCCCAAGGGCGCCGTCGACGACCGCAGCCCGCTGATCACCGCGGCCCGCGCCGTCCTGGCCGATGCCGTGGTCCGCCGCGGCACCGAACCGCTGCCGGTGCGCGACCCGCTCCCGGTCGTCCTGCCCACGGAACTGGCCGAACAGCTCGCCGCGGCCCACCAGCAGCAGGTCGAGGCACAGCAGGCCGCCCTCGAGGCCCAGGCCGCCGCGGCCGCCGCCCCGCCGCCCTCGGCCCTCCCGCCGAAACTGCCCGACGAGCCACGTCGAGGCGCCGACGGGTCGGCGATGCAGCAGCTCGGACTCAACTGAATAGCTCTGTCGCACAGCCGGTTTCGATGTAGTTCACCGAAGCCGGCTGTGTTGCGTCCGTACGGATTCGGCTGGTCGGCGCTTGGTGGTCGGGTGGGGCCGTGTGCGGGCGGCACCAGGATCGGTGACGGCCCTGGCTTTCGCTACGAGTGGCCCACTCGGACGTCTGCGCAGTGTGCGCCCGGGGATCAGTCGGGGGTGTGTCGACCCTGGCGCGTCGTCGCGATGAACTCGGGCACGACAGTGTCGAGCGCGGCGAATCCGGCGTGTCCGAGGATCGCGGGGTTCGCTCCCAGCTCGGCCAACGTCACTCGGTGTAGCCGCGCTGACGGCAAGGTCGATGCCCACTGCTCGGCGACCGCGATCGGGTGGATCGGATCGTCACCGGCCCCGACCACCGCGACCGGTACATCGTTGGCGGCCAACGCTTCCAGCGACGGCCAGGCATACCCCGCGGCCTCGTCCAGTGCCGCGGGCAGATGCGGCCACTGCCCGCGCCACGACTGGGTCAACGCATCGGCCAGCCATCGAGGGCTCGAGGCTCGCATCCGCGCGATCACCGCCTCCAGCCCGTCCGCGCGCAGTTGCTCGGCGGTAACTGCGGCGCTCGACGCCGCTGGGCACGCGGCGGTTTCGGGACCTGTCCAGGCGGGTAATGCTGTGATGACACCAACAACCGCGGTACGGTGCTCGGCTGCCCAGTCGAGTGCGATCGCGGCGCCGAGGGAGATGCCCGCGGCCAGGACCGGACCGCGCGCCGCGGCAGCGTCCAAAGCCGCGGTACAGCTCCTGATCACGGCCTGTGGGTCCGGTTCGACGGCGTGGAACGCGAGTCCGCGCGCGTGGGCGGCGGGCCCGAACGCGCGGGCCGCGAAATCGGCGTCGGAGCCGGTCCCCGGCAGGGCGACCACGGTGACCTGGGGTGGGGTGCGCAACACCGACGCAGCGTAGCGGCCGGGCGTTTGCCCATCTACAGTGGCGGTGTACGGCCAACTAGCGGGAGAAGCGTGCCATGTCGTCATCCACGGGCGGACACAAGTCGGGATCGGGCCCGGATTCAGGATATTTTCGACGACTCGGCCGCCGACTCACCGCCGATATCGACCAGCTCGACGCCGAGGAACTGGCCGAGACGGTCGATGCCTCCGGTGCCCGTCGGGCCAAGGATTGCTGTCGTGGTGAAGAGGCGACGATTCTGGGCAGGCTCCGCAGTGTCGAGGCGTGTCCGAAGGCAGCCGGTGCCACGGTGCAGGCCGAGTTCTTCGACGGCACCGATGCCATCACCCTGGTGTGGATCGGGCGCAGGCGCATTCCCGGTATCGAACCGGGCAGGCGCATCCTGGTGCGTGGGCGCGTGGGCGACCGCGACGGCCGCAAAGTGATCTTCAACCCCTACTACGAATTGCGCGGGAACAGCTGACGTATGCCCTCCAGCGACGAATACCGCACTGGCGCGGACCCCGAAGCCACCGTGGCGTTGCCCGTGGTCACCGATGAGACGGTGGACCCGGAAATCGACGCCGAGGTCGGCAAGGCCGAACAAACCTTGCTCGAGCAGCTCGGCGGTTTCAGCGGCCTGATCTACTCCACCCTGCCCGTGTTGGTGTTCGTTCCGGTGAACTCCTTCACGAACCTGACGGTGGCCATCTGGGCCGCCCTCGGCGTGGCCGCCGCCATCCTGGTGTGGCGGTTGGTGCAGCGCAGCCCGATCCAGCCGGCGATCTCCGGCTTCCTCGGTGTCGGCCTGTGCGCGTTCATCGCCCAGCGGGTGGGTGAGGCCAAGGGCTTCTTCCTGTTCGGCATCTACACCAGCCTGGTGTACGCGGGCGTGTTCGCGCTGTCGATCCTGCTGCGCCGACCGCTGGTCGGGGTGATCTGGGGCGCGCTCAACGGCCACGGTCACCGCTGGCGCACCGACAAGCGCATCCGCAAGCTCTACGACCTGGCCACCGTCGTGTGGGTGGTCGTGTTCGGCGCCCGCTACCTGGTGCAGTCGCAGCTCTACGACACCGACCACACCACCTGGCTGGCCGTGGCGCGCATCGCCATGGGCTGGCCGCTCACCGCGATCGCCCTGGTGGTCACCGTGTGGGCGGTGCGCAAGGCGGGGCACATGCCCGCCGAAAAGGGAGAAAAGGCCGGGGCCGGAACGGAATCCGTGCCCGCGTAAGGGTGGGGTAACGCGCCGCCGGAGGTGGGGAAGTACCCACCCTGGGGTGTCTGGTTGCCGGACCCCGTTCGTCGCACGATCAATGCGTACCGAAAAACACGCGATGATCGTGAAAGGAACGGCGACCATGATGGCAACCGAGCACCGAAGCGAGCGACCGGCCGCCGCACCCCGACGCGACACCGCCAAGACGGCCGTGCTCTCGGAGAGCAAGCGCATCGGCCTCGAACTCGACAAGCTGATCGGGCCCGCCGCCCGCGGTGATCGCGACGCCGTCGCCGAGATCCTGCGCCTGGTCCACCCGCTGGTCCGCCGCTACTGCGCCGCCCGCATGGGGGCCACCGGCCACCTCACCGTCACCGCTGACGATGTCACCCAGGAAGTCCTGATCGCCACCGTCAGCGCCATCCCGCGCTACCGCGATCAGGGTAAGTCGTTCCTGGCCTTCGTCTACGGCATCGCCGCCAACAAGGTCTCCGACGCCTTCCGTCGCGGCAAGCACACCGCCTACCCGACGGCCGAGCTCCCCGACACCGCGAGCACCTCGGCGGGTCCGGAGGAGTGGGTGCTGGCGTTCGAACGCCGCGCCGCCACCCTTGAACTGATGAAGGTGCTCGCCCCCAATCATCGCGAGGTGCTGATGATGCGGATCGTGCTCGGCTGGAGCGCGGCCCAGACCGCCGAGGCCATCGGCACCAGCCCCGGTGTGGTCCGGGTGATGCAGCACCGCGCGCTCAACAAGCTGCGCGCGGAACTGAAAGCGGCGTAAAGGCTTACGGCTTCACGTCGTGGGTGGCCAGGGTCAGCCGCAGATCCTCTTCGGCCTCCACCGAGGTGACGAACAGCAGTTCGTCCTCGCCTTCGAACGGATCGTCGGGCTGGGGCACGATCACCCGGCCACCGCGCAGGATCGTCACCAGCGCGGTGTCGCGCGGCATCGACAGCGTGCGCACCGGTTTGCCCGCCAGCCGGGTGTCGGCGGGCAGGGTGATCTCGACCAGGTTGGCCTGGCCCTGCCGCAGCGTCATCAGTCGCACCAGATCACCCACCGACACGGCCTCCTCGACGAGCGAGGCGAGCAGCCGCGGCGTCGACACCGCCACGTCGACTCCCCACGACTCGTTGAACAGCCATTCGTTGCGCGGATCGTTGACCCGGGCCACCACCCGGCGCACCCCGAACTCGGTCTTGGCGAGCAGGGCGTGCACCAGATTGGCCTTGTCGTCACCGGTGGCCGCGATCACCACCTCGTAGGTCTCGAGATCGGCGTTCTCCAGCAGCGACAGCTCGCAGGCGTCGGCGTGCACCCAGACGGCGTCGGGGATGGCGGCCGGGTCGATGTGATCGAGCTGGCGCTCCAGCAGCATCACCCGATGCCCGCCGCGCAGTAGTTCCCTGGCGATCGAGCGCCCGACCGCGCCCGCTCCGGCGATGGCGACCTTCATGTTCAGTCCTCGCTCAGTGGTGCCTTGGCGGCCAGCGCGATCGCCTCGCCGACGGTGCCGGACGTGGCCGCGACGTAGACGACATCGTCGGCCTGGACGATCGTCTTGGATTCGGGGAGCAGGCCCTGGCCGAAGCGCAGGACGAACGCCACCCGCACCTTCAGGTCGCGTTCCAGGTCGCGCACCGTGCGCCCGGACCAGTCCTCGTGCAGGGTCAGCTGGGTGACCGCGACCGCGCCGGTGGGGTCGCGCCAGGTGGTGGTCGAGTTGTCGCCGATGAGGGTGCGCAGGAACCGGTCGGTGGTCCACGGGACCGTCGCGATGGTCGGGATGCCCAGCCGTTCGTACACTTCGGCGCGCTTGGCGTCATAGATGCGAGCAACGACACGTTCGACGCCGAACATCTCCCTGGCCACTCGGGCGGAGATGATGTTGGAGTTGTCACCGGAGCTCACCGCGGCGAACGCGTCGGCGCGCTCGATCCCCGCGCGAGTCAGTACGTCACGGTCGAAACCGACGCCGATCACCTGCTGTCCGGTGAATCCCTCACCCAGGCGGCGGAAGGCGGTGGGATCGCGGTCGATGACCGTGACCTCGTGACCCACCCGGGTCAGCGCACGCGCCAGTGACGAGCCGACACGCCCGCACCCCATGATCACTACGTACACCGTGCACCCTCGTTCCTGGCCTACCCGTGGCGTCCGGCAAGGACCGTACCCGCCGGATGCTCCCATCGCCCATTTTCCCCTCGGCGACGCGGTGCAAACAATCTTCGACCTCGCCGTGACGCCGATGAACGTGTGCGCGAAGGTGCCGGTGAACTGCTCTATGCTCAGCCCGGTGTCCAAGTTGACGACGGCAGCCAAGCGAGTGCTGCTGGGCAGGCCGTTCCGTAGCGATTCGCTCGGCCACACGTTGTTGCCCAAGCGTATCGCTCTTCCGGTCTTCGCCTCCGATGCGATGTCGTCGGTCGCCTATGCCCCGGAGGAAATCTTCCTGGTGCTGTCGGCGGCGGGCATCTCGGCCTATGTGTACGCGCCGTGGGTCGGCGTCGCTGTCGCCTTGGTGATGGCGGTGGTCGTCGCCAGCTACCGGCAGAACGTGCACGCCTACCCGTCCGGCGGTGGTGACTACGAGGTCGCGACCAAGAACATCGGCCCCAATGCCGGTTTGACGGTCGGCAGCGCGCTGCTGGTCGACTACGTCCTCACCGTGGCAGTGTCGATCTCCTCGGCCGCCTCGAACATCGGTTCGGCCATCCCGTTCGTCGCCACCCACAAGGTGCTGTTCGCGGTGGTGGCGATCGCGATCCTCACCGCGATCAACCTGCGCGGCATCCGCGAATCCGGCACCGCCTTCGCGATTCCCACCTACGCGTTCATCGTCGGCATGTTCGCGATGCTGGGCTGGGGGCTGTTCCGTAGCTATGTGCTCGGCGACGACGTCCAGGCCGAGTCCGCCGGTTTCGGGCTCAACGCCGAGGACGAGCACCTCTACGGCCTGGCCTTCGCGTTCCTGATCGCGCGTGCCTTCTCGTCGGGCTGTGCGGCGCTGACCGGTGTCGAGGCCATCAGCAACGGCGTGCCCGCATTCCGTAAACCCAAGTCGCGCAATGCCGCGACCACCCTGCTGCTGCTGGGCACCATCGCGATCGTGCTGCTGATGGGCATCATCATCCTCGCCCAGAAGATCAAGGTCGTCTATGCCCACGACCCGGCGAATCTGGTCGGCGCGCCCGCCGATTACCACCAGAAGACCCTGATCGCGCAGATCGCCGAAGCGGTATTCCACGGCTTCCCGATCGGCTTCTTCTTCATCACCATCGTCACCGCGCTGATCCTGGTGCTGGCCGCCAACACCGCGTTCAACGGTTTCCCCGTACTCGGCTCGATCCTGGCCCAGGACCGCTATCTGCCCCGCCAGCTGCACACCCGCGGCGACCGGCTCGCGTTCTCCAACGGCATCCTGTTCCTCTCGGGTGCGGCGATCGCGTTCGTGGTGGTCTTCGGCGCCGAGGTGACCAAGCTCATCCAGCTCTACATCGTCGGTGTGTTCGTGTCGTTCGTGCTGAGCCAGACCGGCATGTTGCGGCACTGGACGCGCCTGCTGCGCACCGAGACCGACCCGGCCCAGCGCAGGCAGATGAAGCGTTCGCGGGTGATCAACGCGATCGGCCTGACCGCCACCGGTGCGGTGCTGGTGATCGTGCTGGCCACCAAGTTCTTCGCCGGGGCCTGGATCGCGATCGTGGTGATGGTGGCGATCTTCATCGTGATGAAGCTGATCCGCAAGCACTACGACTCGGTCTCGCGCGAACTCGACGAATCCGACTGGGACGGTGTGCTGCCCAGCCGTACCCACTCCCTGGTCCTGGTCTCCAAGTTGCACCTGCCCACCCGGCGCGCACTGGCCTACGCCCGCGCGACCCGGCCCGACACTCTCGAAGCGGTGACGGTCAACGTCGACGACGCCGACACCCGCAAGCTCGTGCGCGAGTGGGAGAACAGCGAGATCAACGTACCGCTGAAGGTGATCGAATCGCCCTACCGCGAGATCACCAAACCGGTGCTCGAATACGTCAAGCGGGTGCGCAAGAACGCACCGCGTGATGTGGTCACCGTGTTCATCCCCGAATACGTCGTCGGTCACTGGTGGGAGCAGGTGCTGCACAACCAGTCGGCGCTGCGGTTGAAGGGCAGGCTGCTGTTCGAGCCGGGTGTGATGGTGACGAGCGTGCCGTGGCAGCTCAGTTCCTCCACCAGGGCCAAGCAGGCAGGCGAAGTGAACGCACCGGGTTCGGTGCGCCGAGGTTTCGAACGACCAGGACGTCGCGAATGAGCGCCGCGCCGGTCGAGGGTGAGAGTGGGTGTGACCGTGAGTGATTGGAGCGGACAGGAATTCGAGGTGCGTCTCGGGGCGCCCGGACACGGTGGTTTCATCGTGGGGCGCCACGAGGGGCGGGTCGTGTTCGTGCGACACGGGCTACCCGGTGAGCTGGTGCGCGCCCGGGTGACCGAGGACCGTGGCGGGTCGTTCTGCCGGGCCGACGCGATCGAGATCATCGAGGCGTCCCCGGATCGGGTGCCTGCCACCTGTCCGGTGTCGGGGCCTGGTGGTGCGGGGTGCTGTGACTTCTCCTTCGCTACTCCCGAGGCGCAGCGCGCGCTCAAGGCCACGGTGGTGTCCGAGCAGTTGCGGCGGTTGGCCAAGATCGAGCCGGAGGTGACGGTCGAGCCGATCGCCGGGGATCCCGGTGACATCACCGGTGGTTGGCGTACGCGGGTGCGGTTGGTTGTCGATTCCGCGGGGCGTGCGGGTGTGCATCGCTACCGCAGCACCGAGGTGATCAACGATCTGCGCTGCCCGCAGCCTGTCGCGGGTGCGCTCGACGGTGTCGCGGATCGGCTGTGGACGCCGGGGGCCGACCTGGTTGTCGCGGTGGACGGCGACGGTGCGCGCCACATCGTCGAACTGGCGGAGACGCCTGCCGGGGGTCCGGCCGGTCGGCCCGAGACTCCGCGTGGTGCGGGTCGTGGTCGTGGGCAGCGTCCGGGGCGTCGTCGTGAGTCGACGCCGCCGGTGGGCGACGAGCGTGGGGCGATTCGGGATCGGGCGGCTTCGCGGAAGTCGGCCATGAACGCACCGCGTGAGGAGTGTGTGGTCGAAGGCTCGGGTCGGGTTGTGGAGTATGTGGCGGGGCGTCGGTGGGAGTTGTCGGCGACGGGGTTCTGGCAGGCGCATCGTGGTGCGGCGCAATGTTATTCGGATCTGATCGCTGAGTGGTCGGGGCTGGCTCCCGGTGGGTCAGGCTGGGATCTCTATGCCGGGGTCGGGGTGTTCGCTTCTCGACTGGCCGAGCAGACGGGGCAGACCGGGGCGGTGACCGGGGTGGAGTCTTCTCGGTCGGCGGTTGCCGACGGGATGGCTGTGTTGGGGGATTTGCCGTGGTTGGTGATGCGGGCCGATCGTGTCGAGCGGTGGGCGCGGGGTGCTTCGGGGCGGTCGGATGTTGTTGTTCTCGACCCGCCGCGTGCTGGGGCGGGTAAGGATGTTGTCGCTGCGGTGACTGATGCGGATCCTCGTCGGATTGTGCACATCGGTTGTGATCCGGCGGCTTTCGCTCGGGATCTGGGGTTGTATCTGGATGCGGGGTATCACCTGGCGGAGTTGCGGGCGTTTGATGCGTTTCCGGGGACGCATCATGTTGAGTGTGTGGCGATGTTGGACCGGTGAGGTTGTGCGGCAGAGCTTCGGGGGTTTAGTAGTCCCAGAGGTTTGACGCTGTGTTTATTGGAGCGCTGGCGCGCTCGAGTCGCGGCCCCAAGGGGCCGCCGGTTAGCCGGCGTTGCAGGCGGCGGCGCCG
>NZ_JBHYRN010000027.1:0-103129 GCF_042749305.1 Nocardia sp. NPDC058705
CGGCTAACTCGCGGCCCCTCAGGGGCCGCGCTCGAGCGCGCCAGCGCTCCAATAAACACAGCCCCAAACCACCCGAGACCACTCAAACCCCGAAGCTCTGCCGCACCATCCCGCCCCCAGGACTACTCAAACCCACGTCACCCAGGACTACTCGACCCCAGGCAGCCCCACCCGAACCCCCGTCAGTCGATGCGCCCCAAAATCAACTCACCGGGCTTCCACTCCGATGTCGCTTCGATCGTCACCGCGTCCGTAAGCGCCGCCAAAGCTCCCGCGAAAGCCTCCGGCGTATCGGTATGCAACGTCAACAACGGCTGCCCCGCCACCACCAAATCACCCGGCTTGGCATGCATCTCGATACCGGCCCCCGCCTGCACCTTCTCCCCCTGACGCGCCCGCCCCGCCCCCAACCGCCAAGCAGCGACCCCCACCCCCATCGCCTCGAGCCGGGTGAGCACACCGGTCGACTCGGCCCGCACGACCTCGGTGTGCCGAGCAACAGGCAGCGGCGCATCCGGATCCCCACCCTGCGCCTGAATCATCGTCCGCCAGTGATCCATGGCCCGCCCGTCAGCCAGTACCTCGGCCGGATCCACATGCAACCCAGCCTGCGCGACCATCTCCCGAGCCAGCGTCAGAGTCAGCTCGACAACATCAGCAGGCCCCCCACCAGCGAGAACCTCCACCGACTCGGCCACTTCCATCGCATTGCCAGCGGTCCGCCCGAGCGGCGTATCCATCGCGGTCAGCAACGCGACCGTGTTCACGCCAGCGTCGCGCCCGAGTTCGACCATCGCCGTGGCGAGTTCCCGAGCCCCGTCGAGAGTCTTCAGAAACGCCCCCGACCCGACCTTCACATCCAGGACAAGCGCCGCCGTCCCCTCGGCGATCTTCTTGCTCATGATCGAACTGGCGATCAACGGAATCGACTCGACAGTCCCGGTCACGTCGCGCAGCGCATAGAGCCGCTTGTCGGCAGGCGCCAGATCAGCCCCCGCCGCGCAGATCACCGCACCGATCGCCGGATCGGCCAGGATCTCCCGCATCCGCGGCACGGTCACATCGGCCTGCCACCCGCGGATCGACTCGAGCTTGTCCAACGTCCCGCCGGTATGCCCGAGCCCACGCCCCGACAGCTGCGGCACCGCCGCTCCACACGCCGCCACCAGCGGAGCCAACGGCAGGGTGATCTTGTCGCCGACACCACCGGTCGAATGCTTGTCGACGGTCGGCCGAGGCAGATCGGTGAAGTCCATCCTGGTCCCCGACCCGATCATCGCGGCGGTCCACCGCGCGGTCTCGCGCCGGGTCATCCCCCGCCACACGATCGCCATGGCCAGCGCCGACATCTGCTCGTCGGCCACGACCCCCTTGGTGAACGCATCCACCACCCAGTCGATCTGGGCGTCCGACAGCTCGCCGCCGTCGCGCTTGGTCGAGATGACTGATACCGCGCTGTAGCCGCCACTCCGAGTCTTCGGGCCAGGCTCGTGCGCGGGCGGACTCCCGTCGGCGGCCGACTGCAAGTGGGTGGAGCGTTCGTTCGTTCCCGACGAGTTACCCATGTGCTCACTAAATCAGTGGTGACGTGCCTTCGCCAGTTCGACCGGCCGCCAGATCGTCCGGCCCGAACGCATAGGGCAACAGCTCGCTCAGCGGCTTCGGTCCCTCGGCGTGGTCCACCAGCAGTTCATTCCCACCGTGCTCGAACAGCAGCTGACGACACCGCCCACACGGCATCAGGATTTCGCCCCGGGAATCGGTCACCGAGACGGCGATCAGCCGCCCCCCACCGGACGAAAACAAGTTACCGACGAGTACACATTCGGCACACAGGGTTAGCCCATATGAGACATTTTCCACATTGCAACCGCTCACCATTCGGCCGTCCACACTGAGAGCAGCAGCGCCGACCGGGAAACCCGAGTACGGCGCGTAAGCCGACTCCATTGCGCCAATTGCCATGGTGCGCAGCGCATTCCAGTCGATTTCGGGCATCGAAAACCTCCAGCGGATCCCGTCGAACACGGGGAAAAGAGGCCGGAACACCAGTATCCGGCATCGAGAAAGGTAAACCTAACTCGCCTGTTTTACGCGCAACGCACGGCACGCCGAATTAGTTCCGCGAAACAGAGGGGATTAGAGTTCAGCGAAGATCGGTTCAGGTTCCCGGCGGCGGGCCAGCGCTCGAGAATACAGCGCAGCCACCTGGGCATTTGCCCCTCCACGCATGCCGGCGTCGGATCTGTGACCGGGTCCATCAACGACGTTGGAGGCACCGCACTCTATGACCACGATAGAAGCTCCGGCTCCGGCCCAGCCGAAGCGGAAGACGCTGTACCGCGGCGACCCCGGCATGTGGTCGTGGGCGCTGCACCGGATCACCGGTGTCACGCTGTTCTTCTTCCTCTTCGTGCATGTGCTCGACACGGCACTGGTCCGGGTCAACCCGGACACCTACGACAACTCCATCGCGCTCTACAAGAACCCCGTGGTCGCGCTCATGGAGATGGGCCTCGTCGTCGCCGTCCTGTTCCACGCCCTCAACGGCGTCCGGGTCATTCTCGTCGACTTCTGGTCCCAGGGTCCGCGATTCCAGAAACAGATGCTGTGGGTTGTCCTCGCCATCTGGGTTCTGGTCTCCGCCGCCGGCGTCGGCCGCCAGTTCTTCTACCTGCTGACGGAGCACTGATATGTCTGCACCTGTCCTCGGCAAGTCCTACGACCGCCCGGCCAGCCTCGACTCCCCGCGTTCGCCGCGCGGCAAGTCCAACGGCAACTTCGAGAAGTACGCATGGCTGTTCATGCGCATCTCGGGCCTGTTCCTGATCATCCTGGTCCTGGGCCACATGTTCATCATGCTGATGATCGACGGTGGCGTGAACCGCCTGAACTTCGCGTTCGTGGCCGGCCGCTGGTCGAGCCCGTTCTGGCAGTTCTGGGACCTGTCCATGCTGTGGCTGGCGCAGCTGCACGGCGGCAACGGCCTGCGCGTGATCATCGACGACTACTCGCGCAAGGACTCCACCCGGTTCTGGCTCAAGGTCATCCTGGTGGTCTCGATGGTCCTGGTCGTGAGCGTCGGCACCTACGTCATCTTCACCTTCGACCCCAACATCACAGGTTAGGAACAGGCCACCTCGCATGAGTGAATCCCGTCCGATTCAGGAGCATCGCTACGACGTGGTCATCGTCGGCGCCGGTGGCGCGGGCATGCGCGCGGCGATCGAGGCCGGTCCGCGCGCGCGCACGGCGGTCCTGACCAAGCTGTACCCGACCCGCAGCCACACCGGTGCGGCCCAGGGTGGCATGTGTGCCGCGCTGGCCAATGTCGAAGAAGACAACTGGGAATGGCACACCTTCGACACCGTCAAGGGTGGCGACTACCTCGTCGACCAGGACGCCGCGGAGATCATGGCCAAAGAGGCCATCGACGCGGTCATGGACCTCGAGAAGATGGGCCTGCCGTTCAACCGCACGCCCGAGGGCAAGATCGACCAGCGTCGTTTCGGTGGCCACACCCGTGACCACGGCAAGGCGCCCGTGCGTCGCGCGTGTTATGCCGCCGACCGCACCGGTCACATGATCCTGCAGACGCTCTACCAGAACTGCGTCAAGCACGACGTCGAGTTCTACAACGAGTTCTACGTGCTCGACCTGGTGATGACCGACACCGATCGTGGCCCCGTCGCCACCGGCGTCGTCGCCTACGAGCTGTCGACCGGCGAGATCCACATCTTCCACGCGAAGTCGATCGTGTTCGCCACCGGCGGCTCGGGCCGCATGTACAAGACCACCTCCAACGCCCACACCCTCACCGGTGACGGCATGGCGATCGTCTTCCGCAAGGGCCTGCCCCTGGAAGACATGGAGTTCCACCAGTTCCACCCGACAGGCCTCGCGGGCCTCGGCATCCTCATCTCCGAGGCTGTTCGTGGTGAAGGTGGCATCCTGCGCAACGCTTCGGGTGAGCGCTTCATGGAGCGCTACGCCCCCACCATCAAGGACCTCGCGCCGCGTGACATCGTCGCCCGCTCGATGGTGCTCGAGGTGGCCGAGGGCCGTGGCGCCGGGCCGAACAAGGATTACGTCTACATCGACGTAACCCACCTCGGCGAGGACGTGCTCGAGGAGAAGCTGCCCGACATCACCGAGTTCGCGCGCACCTACCTCGGCGTCGACCCGGTCAAGGAGCTCGTGCCGGTCATGCCGACCTGCCATTACGTGATGGGTGGTATCCCCACCCGCATCCGTGGCGAGGTGCTGCGCAACAACACCGACGTGGTCCCCGGCCTGTACGCCGCCGGTGAGTGCGCGTGCGTTTCGGTGCACGGCGCGAACCGTCTCGGCACCAACTCGCTGCTCGACATCAACGTGTTCGGTCGTCGCGCCGGCATCGCGGCCGCCGAGTACGCCAACCGCACCGAGTTCGTCGAAATGCCGGAGAACCCGTCGCAGATGGTGATGGACTGGCTCGAGCTGATCCTGTCCGATCACGGCAACGAGCGCGTGGCCGACATCCGCACCGAGCTGCAGGCCACGATGGATGCCAACGCGGGCGTGTTCCGTACCGAGGAAACCCTCAAGAAGGTCCTCACCGACATCCACACGCTCAAGGAGCGCTACACCCGGATCACGGTGCAGGACAAGGGCAAGCGCTACAACAGCGACCTGCTCGAGGCCGTCGAGCTGGGCTTCCTGCTCGAGCTGGCCGAGGTCACCGTCGTCGGCGCGCTCAACCGCAAGGAATCGCGTGGCGGCCACGCCCGCGAGGACTACCCGGATCGCGACGACGTGAACTTCATGCGGCACACGATGGCGTACAAGGAGGGGCCGGAGCTCATCTCCGAGATCCGCCTCGACTTCAAGCCGGTGGTGCAGACCCGCTACGAGCCGATGGAGCGTAAGTACTGATGACTGCCGCAGTCGATACCACCAAGCAGAAGCCGGCGCCGGTCCCCGAGGGTTCGGTCATGGTCACCGTCAAGGTGGCCCGCTTCAACCCGGAGAACGGTGAGGGCGCCTACTGGGATTCGTTCCAGGTGCCGGTCCTGCCGACCGACCGCTTCCTCAACGTGCTCATCTACATCAAGTCCTACCTGGACGGCACCCTCACCTTCCGGCGCTCCTGCGCCCACGGTGTGTGTGGCTCCGACGCCATGCGGATCAACAATGTGAACCGCCTGGCGTGCAAGGTGCTGATGAAGGACCTGCTGCCCAAGGGCGACAAGACCCTCACTATGACCGTCGAGCCGATCCGCGGCCTGCCCGTGGAGAAGGACCTCGTGGTCGACATGGAGCCGTTCTTCGACGCGTTCCGCGCGGTGAAGCCCTACCTGATGACCTCGGGTAACGAGCCCACCCGCGAACAGATCCAGAGCCAGGCCGACCGGGCCCGCTTCGACGACACCACCAAGTGCATCCTGTGCGCCTGCTGCACCACGTCGTGCCCCGTCTACTGGACCGACGGCAGCTACTTCGGCCCCGCCGCGATCGTGAACGCGCACCGCTTCATCTTCGACAGCCGTGACGAAGGCGCCCGCGAGCGTCTCGACATCCTCAACGATGTCGAAGGTGTGTGGCGTTGCCGCACCACGTTCAACTGCACTGACGCATGCCCTCGTGGCATCGAGGTCACCAAGGCGATCCAGGAAGTCAAGCGGGCCCTGCTCTTCACCCGCTAGCCCTTCTCGTCACAAGGCCGTTCGCACCGAAAGGTGCGGGCGGCCTTTGTCGTTCGTCGGCACTTGCGGGGAATGAGCGGTTGATGGATAGTGTTCCTATCCATAATAGATAGTGTTGGTATCCATCCTGGGAGAACCCATGATCACCCTCATCGCCCTCATAGGCTCACTCGTCGTCTTTCGCACGCTCGGAGCCCTCGGCGTGACCAGATTCGCCTCGTGGTCCGCCAGTGCCGCCCACGCGCTGGCCGTCATACTGGTGATGACGGGGACCGCGCATTTCATGCCGGGCAGTGTCACCGTGATGCCCAACTATGACGACATGGTCGGCATGATTCCGCCGTTCGTCCCGTTCCCCGGCTTCATGGTGCTGGCCAGCGGAGTGCTGGAACTGCTCGCCGCGATCGGACTGGTTCTCACCCGCACGCGATGGATCGCGGGCTGGGCCCTGGTCCCACTGTTCCTGCTGCTCCTGCCCGCCAACATCTACGCCGCCCTCAACGACATCCCCTTCGCGGGAGAGCCGGCATCGCCACTGTGGCAGCGGATCCCGGAGCAGGTCCTCTACATCGGGTTCGCGATCTGGGCCACCCGATCCGCACCCCGGGTCGTACCCGCGTTGCGGCGGCGCGAACCGTCGACAGTCTGAGCCTTGTCCGCGACCGCCGCCTTCATCGAAAGACGAAGGCGGCCTTTGCCGTTCACTAGGATTGCCAGGTGTCGCAGACATGGATGCCGGTATTCGGCTACAACAACAAAGTCGCCCCCGCGAGCGGGATGCTGGTCGGCGGGTCCATAGCGACCCTCATAACGCTCTGGCTACCGATCTTCGAGATCGACCGCAGGCGAGGCAAACGAACCTACTCGTTGTGGGATCTACGCGAAGTCGGTGCTCCCGGCTTGCCACTGCTGGTCTTCGGCGCGGCCCTGCTGGTCGTTGCGGGTTTCGTCGCATACCGCCGATACATACCGAGGGCGTGGTTGTCCTGCCTCGCGATCGCCGAAACCCTCGGCATCCTGATCGCGCTGAGCATCGGATTCACGATCACCTTCGCACGTCTGGACTATCCAGCCTCCACTTCCTTCACGTTCAACCCCTGCCTACTGATCCTCATCGGCGGGCTCACCGCCACGCTTGTCGGCTCGTGGCAGCAGCCGAAGTCCCAGGATCACCGATCCGAACCGGCCGAGTAGAACAGTTCTCCCTGCGGTGAGCTAGCGGTAGTGGGCCACGGCGTCCAGGACGGCGGATCGATAAGAGCGGCCGAAGAGGACGGCGTGGGCCAGCAGTAGGTGGAGTTGGTGGAGGGGGATGCGGGTTTGCCAGTCGAGGGCCAGTGGGTGGACTTCGTTGTAGGCGGCGATGATTCGGGCCAGGTGGGGGGTGCCGCCGAAGAGGTGCAGGGTGGCCAGGTCAGTTTCGGGGTGGCCGCCGTGGGCGGCGGGGTCGATCAACCAGGGGGTGTCGGCGGGTCCCCAGACGATGTTGCCGGGCCAGAGGTCGCCGTGGATTCTGGCCGGGGGTTCGGTGGGGGCTTCGATGTGCATTGATTCGACATAGGTGGCGTCGGCGGGGTCGAGAGCGCCCGCGTCGACGGCGAGTCTCAGGTACGGCAGTATTCGGCGCTCGAGGTACCAGCTCGACCAGTCGTCTGCGGGGGTGTTGTCGAGTGGCAGCCCGGCGAGGAACCCGTCGGACGAGGCACCGAAAGTGGGGGCGCCCGCACCGTGGGTGGTCGCCAACCCCGCGCCGAACCGTTCGGCGGCGACAGCGGTGGGTTCGCCATGATCCACCCACTGCAGCAACAACAGCTCCTCGGTCTGCGCGTACAACGCTGGCACCGCGACCCCGTCAGCCTCCCGCAGCCACCGCAGCCCGTCCGCTTCGGCCGCGAAGAGACCAGCCGGGGCGGGCACGGGGGCGGCGGTGGGAGCGGCGGAAATCCCGCCCGGCCAGGTCTTGAGAAACAGCTGCGTCCCGTCATCGAGCACGACCCGCTCGGCCACACTGATCGACCCGCCTGCGACAGGTGTGGTCCGAAGCCGTTGATGGGCGAGAAACGTCGGCAGCAGGTGCGGGTTCGCACGCAGAAACGGCAGGTCCACTCCCCCATCTTGCCCAGCCGCCCGCATCGTCGTCGGCGAACAACCGAATCGCGCCCGACCACCTGCCGCGGCAAGCGGACGTCCGCGATCAAGGAAACGGTGGGGCAGTCGCCCAGGTTTCGCCGGCTACGACGATGTGGTCGAGGTAGCGCAGGCCTACGGTGCGGGCGGCTTGGTGGAGCAGGGTGCTGGCTCGGCGGTCGTCGGGGCTCGGGGTGGGGTCGCCGGAGGGGTGGTTGTGGACTACGGCGAAGGCTCGGCCGTCGTGGCGGAGGACGGTGTTGAGGATTTCTCGGACGGGGACGGCGACGTGGTCGATGGCGCCTTCGGCGACGAAAGCGCGGTGGCGTAGGCGGTTCTGGGTGTCGCAGATCAGGACGAGGAGGCGTTCTACGCGAGCGCCCGCGAACAGGGGGAGCGCCACGGACGCGATGTCGTCGGGGGTGGTGAGTTGGGGTACCGAATCGGTGGGGGTGCGCGAGCGGGTGCCGAGGTGGAACGCGGCGACGACCGTGGCGGCTTTGGCGGGGCCGATGCCCGCGCGGGCGGCCAGTTCTTCGGGGCGGGCGGCGGCGAGTTCGGCCAATCCGCCGTAGTCGCTGATCAATTGGGCCGCGACTTCGAGCGCGGATTGGCCTCGGGTGCCCTGGCCGAGCAGCAGCGCCAGCAGCTCGCCGTCGCTGAGCGCGTGTGGGCCGAGCATGAGCAGTCGCTCGCGCGGACGTTGGGCGAGCGGCAAACTCGCGATCGGAACCGACATCGTTTCCCCCTGCGGATCGGTGACTGACTCCGATAGTCGCAGGGGGTACCGACAGACTCGGGCTACCCCTCGGCCACCACCTCGGTGACGCAACCCGAACCTGAACCTTCCCCCGTTAGGAGGGCTCCGCGCTGAGGACGGGGGGATCGGTACTGAATACCGAATCCGCCATCAACCGTTCCAGATTGCGTAGCTGGCGTTCGTGCACCACGATGCGGCGCAGCGCCTCGTTGACGGTGGCGTTGCTGTCGGCGGTGCCCATGATGTCGGCGGCAGCGGCCAGCAGGCGCTGATCGAGATCTATTCGCAGAGTGCGCACACATCCTCCTCAGGAACAAACGCAATCTTGCGTGATGCCCGCCTGGCGCGTCGGCTAATTCACCGCGTCGTTACCGAACCCACGCGTTCGCAAGTCCGCACAGCGGTCGGCGGTCGCGGCTGGCAATCGCACAGAAAACACAGTTCACCGCCGGAATCCGACCGTGACCAACCCTGCAACTGTGCAGTTTGCGTAGTTGGCGGCGCGGTTGTTGTCGCGACGCCACCGCGGTGCTTGCCTGGAGTCATGTTCACCGAGGCCCAGCTCTACTCGCCGGTGACGCGCGAGCGTGACGGCGACGTGACGGTGCATCTCAGCGATGACCACCCCGGCCGCCGCGACGAGCACTACCGCGCCCGCCGCAACGCCATCGCCGCGCTCGCACTCGACTACTCCCCCGGCACTCGCCCACCCCACATCGACTACACCGACGACGAACAACAGGTGTGGCGGATCGCCTCGGCGGAACTGGCCCGCAAGCACGAGATCTATGCCTGCCGTGAGGTCCGTGAAGCCGCGCGCAACCTGGGCTTGCCGCACGATCACATCCCCCAACTCGACGAGGTATCGCGGCTGCTCACCCCGCTCACCGGCTTCCGCTATGTGCCCGCCGCGGGCCTGGTCCCCCTGCGTGAGTTCTTCGGCTCCTTCGCCGAGCGCACCTTCCATTCGACCCAGTACATCCGCCACCACTCGGCCCCGCTCTACACCCCGGAACCCGATGCGATCCACGAGATCATCGGCCACGCCAACCAGATCTCCAGCCCTCGTTTCGCCGCACTGTACGAGACGGTCGGCGCGGCGGTGGCCCGGCTGGAGACCGACAGCGCGCTGAAGTTCCTCGCCGATGTGTTCTGGTTCTCGCTCGAATTCGGCGTGGTGCGTGAGGACGGCGAAATCCGTTGCTACGGCGCCGGATTGCTCTCCTCGTACGGCGAGATCGACGAATTCCGGGACGCGCGACTTCGCCCGCTCGACGTCGCGGAGATGGGCACCATCGCCTACGACATCACCCATTATCAGCCGGTGTTGTTCTGCGCCGATTCGGTGGATCAGATCGTCGACGTGCTCGGCGAATTCTTCACGACCATGGACGACGAGACGCCGGCCAGACTCGGCCAGCCGACCCGCACCGGCTGATAGCTACCGTCGAAAACCTTGTCACAGAACACAGTTCGACAACCGGTCATTCTCACTTGGTGAGACCTGGCACGCGGGACTCATTGCGAAACTGTTACTTTCGACCCGTTCTTCGAGCTTTTTGAAAGGGTCGGGTAGACCGAAAATGACTGTGGACGTGACGGATACGCAGGCCGAGCAGAACCCGGAACCGGAAGCCCCGCTGTGGCTGCAGGGCAGGGAAGCCGTGATCGCCGCTGCGGCGCCGGAACAGTGGCGTGGCAATGTTCCCGACTACGAGCTGAGCCACGAGGTGATCCCGCGCGAGCGCAGCGTCGAGCACGCGCCCGGTTCGCTCGAGGCGATCGTCGAGGACCTGGTGAAGGTCTTCGAGATGGAGGTCTCGCACAAGGCCGACCCCGCGACGTGGCTGTCGGTGGTGGCCGATCAGTACCGCGGCCGGGTCAACGGTGGGGTGTGGCAGGACGCCGAGGAGTTCGCTCGCATCGGCAGCTACAACATCCTGATCGGCGACAACCCGTACTACGACGCCGAGAACGAGACCTTCGATTCCTCGCACAAGATCTTCCACACCGCCTTCCCCGGCGGGTTCTTCTGGGAGGTCCAGGAAGTGCTGTCCGGCCCGCCGGCAGTGTGCTTCCGCTGGCGCCACTGGGGCAAGTTCGAGGGTGAGTACAAGGGCCACCAGCCCACCGGTGAGCACATCGAGATGTTCGGTATGACCATCGCGCGGGTGAGCGAGGATCTGCGCATCCTCGAGCTCGAGCACTTCTACGACAACAACAAGCTGCTCGGCCCGCTGGCCCACGGTTGCCCCGTGCAGCACGGCGAATAGGCATTACTGCCGTTCGGTGCGCTCCGGCGCATCGAACGGCAGGCCGTCTTCCAGGAAAGCCAGTGCGGCGGCGAGGGTTTCGGTGTTCATCGGTGTGGTCGACATGACCGCGAGCACCCCGCCGATCATCGCGCCCGCGGTGACGCGCACCTCGAAGTCCTCCGGCGAACGCCCCAGGTAGTCGGCCATCAACTCCGCGGCGAAGCCGATGCTGCGGTGATATTCCTGGCCGATCGCCGAGCGCAGTTCCGGCACTCCGAACAGCAGTGCCTGACGTTGCCGTTCGAAGGTGAACTCCTCGGGGTCCATCTCGGCGAAGACCGCGCCCATCGCGTGCCGGAACGCCGCGATGGGGTGTTGGCCCCGAGGTTGCGCGCGCAATGCCGCGTCCATCGCCGGGTCGAGGTCGTCGGTGAGGACGAGCTGCTCCTTGCTGGGGAAATAGCGGAAGAAGGTGCTCGGCGAGACCTCGGCCGCGGCCGCGATCTGCTCGACCGTGGTCTCGCCGTAACCCTGCTCGCGAAAGAGCCGGAACGCCTCGACCCGGATCGTCTTGCGGGTTCGTTCCTTCTTCCGCTCACGTAGCGACCGCTCAACCGACATGCGCCGATTCTGCCGCAACCGACCCGTCCAGCGACGACCGCTGCCCTCGCACGAACACCGCGCCGGCCACCGCCGCCACCGCGCACAGCCCGGCGCACACGCCGAGCATGGTGTCCATGCCCGCGACGAACGCGGACTGCACCTGCGCCAGCGCGACCGGATCATTCGCAGTGGCGGCCACACCCGCATTCACGCCGTCGGAGATCGGTGGCCGGTTCAGCGCCCCCAGATCGGATCGGTACGCGGTGGCGAGCACGGTGCCGAGCACGGCGACGCCGATGGTGCCACCGGCCTGCCGAAGTGCTTGCAGCAGTGCCGAACCCGAGCCCGATCGGGCGGCGGTGAGCTCACCCAGCGCCATACCCATGGCCGCGGGCATGACCACTCCCATACCGATGCCGAGCACCGTCGTCCACACCGCGGTGAGCCCGTAACCACTGTCGACCCGGGTGAAGGCGCCGAGGCCGATTCCGCCTGCGAGAACAGCGAATCCGGCGGTGAGCACCACCCGGGCACCGAGCCTTGGCAGCAGTACGTCCACCAGCCTGCTGCCGACCACCAGCCCGCCGATCATCGGCAACAGCCGCAACCCGCTCCCGAGCGCGTCGACACCGAGCACGGCTTGGAAGTACTGCGGGACGGTGAAGAACATGCCGAACATCGCGAAGCTGACCAAGATGGAAATCGCGGTGCCCCAGCTGAATCCGGGGCTGGTGAACAGCGCGAGGTCGATCAGCGGGTGCGCGGCGCGGCGCTGCCACCAGAGGAAGACCGCCAGCAGCGCGACGCCCGCGACGACGACGATCCAGGCCGCGATGTCGTCCCAGCCGTGGTCGCCGATTCGGATGAAGCCGTAGGTCAGCCCGAGCATGCCCGCCGCCGACAGGGCGGCTCCCCCGAGATCAATGCGAAATGTGTTGTCTGCCCGTGATTCCGGCACCAAGGTCGCGACTGCCAGCGCGCCGACGATCACCAGTGGCACATTGATGAGGAACACCGACCCCCACCAGTAGTGCTGCAGTAGCCAACCGCCGACGATCGGACCGAGGGGAAGGCCGATCGCGGTCGAGGTGACCCAGATCGTCACCGCGCGTTGTCGTTGCGCCGGATCGCTGAACAGCACCGGAAGTACCGCCATCGACAACGGCATCATCGCGGCCGCGGCAATCCCGAGCACTACCCGCGCGGCGATGAGCTGTCCCGCCGAGCCAGCGAACGCGCAGGCCAGCGAGGCCACCCCGAACAGCATCAGGGCGGCGAGCAGCATCCTCTTGCGGCCGTAGCGGTCACCGAGTGCGCCCGCGGGCAGCATCAGCGCGGCGAGGGCGAGGGTGTAGGCGCTGCTGAACCATTGCAGCGCAGCGGTATTCGCGTCCAGGTCGACTGCGAGGGTCGGGATGGCGACGGTGAGCACGGTGACGTCGAGTCCGATGGTGAGCATCGCCAGGGCGAGCGCACCGAGCGCAAGCCAGCTGCGGGTGTCTTCGGTCCGCATATCTCCTCCAAAATGAAAGTGTCTACCATTTGATGGTAGCTCTCATTTACTGGAAGCTGTCAATAGCTTCTCCGCCCGGACAGCCCCGAGCGTGTCGCCCGGATCTCCGGCCGTGGAACGCATCGCGGCTGCGCTCATTAAGCTGCGAGGCGATGAGGATTCGTGAAGTCGGCGTGCGCGCCGCATGCTGTCTCTGCGCCGCCGCCACCGTCGCCGCGCTCGCAGGCGCTCCCGCCGTTGCCCAACCCACCACCGACCGGCCGTCGACCAGTGCCCCGGCACCGGGCGCCCCGCCGACACCGGGCAACACGTCACCGCCGATCGGCTCGAGCACCACGCCCCCGTTCACCACCCCGAACACCGACGACTGCCCGCAGAAAACGCAGCCGCCCGCCCCGATCGACACCTCGGAGGTCCCCGCACCGGGCGAACCGACGCCGAGCCCGCTGCCGGTCCCCTCCCCCGCCATCGGCGGCCAGCGGATGGGTGACTGCGGGGTGCTCGTGCCCGACGGCGCACCCTCGGTGCCCGCCGAGATCTCGGCCACCTCGTGGATGGTCGCCGACCTCGACACCGGCCGCGTGCTCGCCGCCAAGGACCCGCACGGCCGCTACCGCCCCGCCAGCACCATCAAGGTGGCCCTGGCCATCGTCGCGCTGCGCAGCCTGGATCTCGACGACGTGGTCGTCGGCACACAGGCCGACGCCGACGTCGAAGGCACCAAGGTCGGCATCGGGCCGGGCGGCCGCTACACCAATCGTCAACTCCTGCAGGCCCTGATCATGTGTTCGGGCAACGACGCCGCCCATGCGATCGCCACCCAGCTCGGGGGTGACAAGGCGACCGTGGCGAAGATGAACGACCTGGCGAAGACGTTGCGCGCCTCGGACACTCGCGCGTCGACCCCGTCCGGCCTCGACGGGCCCGGCTCGAGCATCTCGGCCTACGACCTGGCGGTGCTGTTCCGCGAGGCGATGAGCATCCCGCTGTTCGCCGAGCTGATCCACACCGAGCAGGCCGACTTCCCCGGTTTCCCCGCCGACCCGAAAATCCCTGGCGACACAGATCATCCGGGCTTCCCGATCGGCAACGACAACCAGCTGCTCTACAACTACGCGGGCGCGATCGGCGGTAAGACCGGCTTCACCGACGACGCCCGCCAGACCTTCGTCGCCGCCGCCGAACGCGACGGCCACCGCCTGGTCGTCACCTTGCTCAAAGCCGATGTGCGCCCGATCCGCCCGTGGGAGCAGGCCGCGCGTCTACTGGACTACGGTTTCGCCCTCGACACCGACGCCAGGGTCGGCAAGCTCCCCGAAATCGGCAGCGAGGCAGTACAACCCACCGTTCCGCTGGCCTCACCGCCGCCGCGCGCCGACGGTTCCCAAGGCGACACGGTGCGACCGGAACACCAGGGCGCACGCATCGCGACGCTGATCGGCGGGCCCCTACTGGTCGTCGTACTGCTGCTCTGGGCACGCAGGGTCTTCCGCCGCAGGCGGTGACCCCCTGCGGCGACCTGGACGATTGATCACCAGGCGATGGTGGTGACATCGCCTGCGAGAGCGAAAACCCCTGAAAGCCTGGTGATCAATCGTCCAGGTGGGTCAGCGGCGCGCTAGCGGCGTTTGCCGACCAGTATCAAGGCGATGGCCGCGACCACGCCCGCGCCGAAGTAGGCGGCGCCCGCACCCGTCGACACCCCGTGCTCGACCACCCGTGGCCGGATGACCACCGGATTCGGCGGCGCGACAGTGGCGGCTCGTTCGTTGTCCGAGGAGGTCGCCGCCCACGCCGTCGCGAACAGCAGGATGCGGTAGGTCATGTAGCTGAACACCATCAGGCCGATGATCGACCCGAAGGTCGCGCCCGCGGGACTCGACAGCACCGTCCGCAGGTAGATCGCACCGATGATCTTGAAGATCTCGAAGGCCACCGCCCCGAGCACCGCCGCGCGCGCCGCACTGCGCAGCGACACCGGTTCGCGCGGTAAGCGGGCGATCATCCACGCGAACACCGCCCACGAGGCGAGAAATCCGAGCGCGATCGACACCAGTCGCAGCACCAGCGAGGCCCCTGGCAGATGATCGGTGCCGAGCAGTTCGAGCACCCGCTTACCCAGCCCACTCGCGGCGACCGCCGACAACCCGAGCGACACCACAAAGGCAAGACCGAGGCCGAGCAGCGCACCCAGATCCGACAATTTTGCCTGCCACCAAGGCTTTTCGGGGCTTTGACTGGCCCACTGTTCGGTGAGCGCGGCTCGCAGGTTCGCGATCCAACCGAGCCCGGTGTAGAAGCCGACCAGCAGGCCGATGACGCCGACCGTGCCGCGCGACTTCAGTGCCTGGTCGATGAGTTCGTTGATCTGGGTGCCGAAGGAACCGGGAATGTTCTCGATGACCTTGGCCTGCAGCTCGTTCAGCAGTTCCGGGTGGCCTGCCAGGATGAAACCGGCCACCGAGAACGCCACCATCAGCAGCGGAAACAGCGACAGCACAGTGAAATACGTGATGCCCGCGGCATAGAAGTCACCGCGCTGACTCTGAAATCGACCACCGGCCCTGACCAGGTGATCCAGCCAGGGCCTTTGCCCGATCTGCTTCTCGACAGCTGCCGAGATGTTGTCGATCAACTGCATGACACGCGCCCCTTCAGCGAAAACCTCAGGTGCGCAACGGGTCAGCGAGCGAGGAAGCCAACCCGGTCGTACACCTGAGCAAGTGTGTTGCCTGCGATCTCCCGCGCCCGCTCGGCGCCCGCGGCCAGAATCCGGTCCAGTTCTGCCTGATCCGACAGGTAGTCCTTGACCTTCTTCTGCACGGGCGTGACGAATTCGACGAGCGCGTCGGCCACCTCGGCCTTGAGATCACCGTAACCCTTGCCGGCGAAATTCTGTTCGAGGTCCACGATCGGGGTGGCGGTGAGCGAACTCAGGATCACCAGCAGGTTGCTCACGCCCGCTTTGTTCTCGGGGTCGTAGCGAATTTCGCGCTCGGTGTCGGTGACCGCCGAGCGCACCTTCTTCGCGGTGACCTTCGGGTCGTCGAGAAGGTTGATCAGGCCGCCGTCGCTGGAGGCCGATTTGCTCATCTTCGCGGTCGGATCCTGCAGGTCGAAGATCTTGGCGGTGCCCTTGACGATGTGCGGCTCCGGCACGACGAAGGTCTTCTTGTAGCGAGTGTTGAAGCGCTGGGCCAGGTTTCGGGTGAGCTCGAGGTGCTGGCGCTGGTCCTCGCCGACCGGTACCTGGTGCGGGCGGTAGAGCAGGATGTCGGCGGCCATCAGCACGGGGTAGGTGAACAGGCCGACGGTGGCGTTGTCGGCGCCCTGCTTGACGGACTTGTCCTTGAACTGGGTCATCCGGCTCGCCTCACCGAAACCGGTGATACAGCTCAACACCCACGACAGCTCCGCGTGCTCGGGCACCTGACTCTGCACGAACAGGGTGGACTTCGCGGGGTCGATGCCGAGGGCGAGCAGCTGGGCGGCGGCGGACTTGGTGCGCGCGCGCAGCGCCTTGGGATCCTGGCTGACGGTGATCGCGTGCATATCCGGGATGAAGTACAGCGCGTCGTACTCGTCCTGCATCGTCACCCAGTACTGCAGCGCACCCAGGTAGTTGCCGAGGTGGAAGGAGTCGCTGGTGGGCTGGATGCCCGACAGCACCCGCTGCTTGCGTTCGGCCGTCGCGGCCGGGGCAGGACTGGACATACCCCGAATCTTTCCATGCCCATCAAGCGGAATTTCGCTGCACCCAGTTGAGCGGATCGACACCGGGCATGCTCGGATGCCCGGTTCGGATCATGTGCTGTTCGCGACGGGCCAGCAGCTGATAGGAGGGAGTGCTCGGCCCCGCGAGGGTGCCCGCCAGGATCCGGGGCGCCAGCGGCGGGGCGAGGTGGGCGGTGCGGATGCTGCGGCACAGCGCGCGGTGGGCCAGTTCGTCGGAGATTCCCCACTCGATGCCGTACATCTGCCGGATTCGCGGCGGCAGACTGCCCTGGACCAGCAGATACAGCGCGGAACCGGCCTGTTCGACGGGCGGGCGCAGTCGGTACGCCTTGCGATGGCCCGCGAGATAGGAACCGACCAGCTGCGCCTCGTCGGTGAGGAACAGTTCGGTCGAGTTCAGGTAGCTGTCGAAGTAGCGGCGGAAGGCCGGGTAGTCGGCGGGCGCGGCGTCGCGCGGCATGCCGAACAGCTCGCCCCAGCGGACGTAGTCCTGGTAGAGGTCTTCGCGCTCGGTGGCGGTGAGTTCGCGCACGAGGCGGTCGTGCATGACCTCGGCCGAGTCGAAGGTGAAGGCCATGGTCATGAACATCAGGTGCGGGTCGTGCGCCGAGTAGGCAGTGCCCGCCGGGTGGGTGCCCGCGTCTTCGGGCAGGGTACCGACCACGCGTTCGTGCTTGCGCCGGGTGAAGGCGAGGGCCCGGTCGGCCTCGGATTTGCTGCCGAGGAACACCGCCTCGAACAGGGCGCCGGTGACGGCGAGCCGGGTGTAGGGGGTCGTCCGGTGTGCGGTGTGCTCGCTGGTGCCGACGAACAGCAGCGGGTGCACCGCGCCGATCACCAGGGCTCGCAGGCCGTAGGTCAGGCCGACCGCGCGCTTGCTCATCACCCGCCGGATCATCGAATCGTCGGCGAAATATCCGGGTGTTGCCTGCCGCGTAGCCATGCTGCGTCTCCTCGTCGAGTGCATCTGGCAATAGAATCCTCCAGAATTGCAATTCTGGCAAGAGTTTCTACCAGAACACCGTCGGCGGACGAAGGCACGCACAATGGGAGCCGTGGCAGCACAGCGGACATACGGTGGCGTTTCGGCCGAGCAGCGCCAGACCCAGCGGCGTACCGCGCTGCTCGACGCGGCCCTCGACATCGTGGCCGAGGACGGACAGGCCAAGCTCACCGTCGCCGGACTGTGCGCCCGCGCGGGCCTCAACGAGCGCTACTACTACGAGAGTTTCCCGAACCGGGACGCGGTCCTCGAAGCACTCCTCGATCGGATCGCCGAGGAATTGGCCGCGGCCATCGGCCTTGCCCTCGCCGCGGCGGTCAAGGACAGCCGCGGGCAGGCGCACGCCGCGATCCGCGCGGGCATCGCGGTACTCACCGACGACCCGCGCAAAGCTCGCGCGGCCCTGGTCGCGAGCGTGGCGACACCGGAACTGCGGGCCCGCACCGCCCGCACGGTCAGCGGGTTCGCCCGGCTGGTCGCCGCCGAAGGCACCGGTTTCTACGGTGCGACGGCCCCGGAAGCCGTCGTCGACTTCCGGGCCCTCTACCTGATCGGCGGCCTCGTCCAAACTCTGACGGTCTGGCTGGCAGGCGATCTCCCGCTCACGCGCGAGGAATTGGTCGACCAGATCACCGAGGTCTTCGTACTACTCGGCGACGACCTGGCCGATCGCTACCGCTGAGGCTCGCTATGGGCACGTGGAGTCGCAGTTCGCCGTAGCTGTCGATGACCGAGAGCATCTCCGCCGAACCGGTCGAGGTACCCGCGACCGCCGACCGACGACTTGCGCGATCACTAGCCGAGCAGGCACGGTCGGCTAGCTGAGCACGCACGGTCAGCTAGCCGAGCAGACACGATCAGCTGGCCGAGCAGGCACAGTCGGCGCGGGCTTTGTCGGGCCCGATCAGGCCGTGTCAGCGGTCCCGCTATCGGCGAGCGCGCTTACGCAGCAGGAGGAACGCGACGACGCCGCCGAGGACGAGCGCGAACGCGGCAACGGCGATGCCGATTCCGAGCAGTGCCGTGGAGTTGTCGTCATCGGCGGCCTGCGCGGTGTCCGGCACGTCCGGGGCCGAACTGTCGCCGGTGGATTCCATCCGATATGTGGGCCCCGGCTCCGGTGTGCCGGTCACCGAAAGATCCAGCTCGATGGGCACAGGACGCACGGCACCGCGCTCCTGCACAGTCGGCGCCGCCTGCACGGCGATGTAATACCAACCGGCAAGGGCGTTCTCCGACACTTCCCTCTCCGAGGCATCGCGGTTGCTGTAGCGGACCTCGGGGGTGGCCAGGGCGTCCTTGTTGCTCGGCACGGTGTCCGGCGAACCGTTGTAGGAGGAGAAGTCGTAGTCGACCTCCTTGCGGTACGGGGTGTACAGCGTGCTGGTGACGGGCGAGACGTTGTCGAGGCCGCGACCCGGCGTCTCGAGGAAACGCACCCGATAGGCCAGGCCCTGACCCCAGTCGAGTTTCACCTTGTAGAACACGAATTCGCCGCGCTGCAAGGTGTCGCTGTAGACGCCGGACCCGTCGAGCGGGGTTGCCACATTGAACGAGCCGCCGCCGGTCACCGGTTCCACCGGCGTGGTCGGCGCGGTGAACCGAACCAGCGCCGGTTCGGCCGCCGGGCCCGCGTCGGTGACGCCCGGTTCGACGGTGACGTTCAGTTCCAGCGGCACCGTCGCCGGTGCGCTGTCGGCGACCCCGGCCCATTCCACGGTGAAGTAGTACCGGCCGCCGCCCTTGCACTTGTCGGTGCGCACGGTGCCGTCTTTCGGCACGGTCGCGCCGGTCCAGGTCGAGCTGACCGTGAGTGCGACCCCGTCGTTGGATCGCACGGCGTTCTCGTGCTCGAAGGCGTGGCAGTCGGTACCTTCCGCGCCGAATACCCGCAGGTACAAGCTGTTGTTCGCGCGCTCCGGATCGTCTTCGGTGAGCGGGAAGGACACCGTGCCGCTGAAGTAGGCGGTGGCCCCTTCCGGGATGTCGACGGCGTAGTAGCGCGGCTTCTTGTGGCCGATGGTGTCGAGATACTGACCCGGCACGACCGCCGGTGCGTTCTGGTAGCCGTCGGAACCTTCGACGGGCGTGCCCGCCGACGCGTATTCGCGCAGCGCCGCGGTGCTCACGCGGGGCAGCACCTGTTCGAGGGCTTTGCCGTCGGCGGCGTCGGTGTAGGTGCCGCCGGTGGTTTCCGCGATGCAGGTGAGCTGGGCGCGGGAGGCATCGTCGACGCCGAAACCGATGGCGTGCATGACGATATCGGCGCCCTGGCTGCTGAGTTCGCGCGCGACTTCGCACGGATCGGGTGGCGCGCAGGTGTCGAGGCCGTCGGAGACCAACACGATCGAGCGCGGGCCCTCGGTCGGCAGGGCGCTCGCGGCGGTGCGCAGCGCGGTGCCGATCGGGGTGAAACCGCTGGGCTCGATGTTGTCGACGGCCGTGGTGAGCGCGGGTTTGTCGATGGTGTCGGCCGGTTGGAGCACCGAGACATCGCGACAACCGGCGGCCTTTTCCGCGTCGGTGGATCCGGTCCCGGTGCCGTACACCGACAGTCCGACCTTCGCCGCGGTGGGCGCGGTCGCCACGAAACTACGCACCGCGGTCTTCGCCGCGTCCATTTTGGTGCCGCCGCCGGGCTCGGTGGCCAGCATCGAACCGGAGGCGTCGAGCACCAGCATGGTCGGTGCGTACTGGGATTCCGTCGGCGCCGCGAACGCCGGAACAGCTAGCGGTACAAGTCCCATCGCGCCAGCCGTCAGCAGACCGATCAACTTCGCGAAACGCAACGCACAGCTCCTACCCGATCCGCCGGATTTCGACGCACCAGCAATCGACCCTAGCCGCACGAACCTCACATAGGGGACATTACGGATGCGCGGTCATCCAGTCAGACGGGTCGGCTTCGGTAGCCGCGCGGTGAAGACAGTAGGCCGACAGATCTCGCCGCGGCAGCCGTCAATTCCGGTGGCGCCCACGCCACGAACGGGGACGGCAGCGACACCGACGTACCCGGCAAGGGGATTCAGGCCGACAGTGCGACCGCGCCGAAGGTCTCCGGATCACCTTGCAGGACAACGCGGAACGCCACATCGCGACGGGTCCAATAGGCGGCGCAGTCGCGCATGGCCTCGTCGAACCAGGCGCGTTCGGTGGGGTCGGCGGCGAGCAGGTCGGCGGCGGTCCGCACCACGGCGACGTAACCGGGGGCGTCGCCGACGAAATCGTCCAGGTCGCGCAGGCATTCGTCGAAGGCGTCCTTGTTGGCGCCGAAGTAGTACGGGAACTGGAAGGCCGCGGCGAACTCGTCGAACAACTCCGCCACGGTGCGCATCTTGGCGCCGCGCAGCTCACGCACCCGGTAGTCGGCGGGTGCGTCGTAGCGGACGCCGCTGAACTGATTGGCATCCACCGGCAACGCGCCGAGCACCGGCGCGGTGGTCGCGGCGGGCGCCTCAGTGTTGGGACGAGCGAGGAACTGCGACAACGTCATCGGTGAAGTCATCAGCGCATCCTTGTGAAGGTTTCGTAGTGGTCGCCGGTGTACCAGGCGGAGCCGTCGCTGCCGGTGACGATGCGCTCGGCGTCACGACCACGGTTGCGCTGCTTGGGATTCACATCCCACTCCTGGTACTTCACCGGGTTGCCCGCCGAATCCTTGGGCGGCAGTTTGGTTCCGCGATTCATGAACTGCTCGCCACCCTTGGTGCCCTGCGCGTTGGCCGAACCGGGCCAGCGACCCGCATCGATCTCGACGAGGGTGGCATAGGCGCGGTCGGGTACACCCGCGGTTTTGGTAACAGGCGAGGCCGACGAATTACCGGCAGGCGGACCAGGTTTCGGCGCACCGACAGTCGTGGTAACCCCGGCAACCGCCTTCGTGGTGGTCGTCGTGGTGCTGTCGGTACCGCGACCGCCGAACAGGGTGAGGCCGATGGCCGCCAACACGAGAACGAGTCCACCGAGCAGGCTGAGAGTCTTACGTGAGAGTTTCATCGATACTGGACAGTAACGGGCGCGTGGTCGGACCACCGCTGGTCGTAGGCGTCAGCGCGTTCGACGACGGCCTGTTTGGCGCGCGAGGTCAGTTCGCCGAGAGCCAACTGATAATCGATTCTCCACCCGGAGTCGTTGTCGAAGGCGCGGCCGCGGTAGGACCACCAGCTGTAGGGGCCCGCGACGTCGGGGTGCAGGGCGCGCACCACGTCGACGTAGCCCGCTGCCAGGAGCTCGGCGATCCAGGCGCGTTCCTCGGGCAGGAAGCCCGCTGATTTCTGGTTGCCCTTCCAGTTCTTCAGGTCGACTTCGGCGGGGGCGATGTTCCAGTCGCCGCTGACGACGAACTCGCCGGTGCGCGCCTTCAGGTAGGCGCCGAGCTCGGCCATGAAGCGGTACTTCTCGTCCTGCTTGGGGGTGTTCTCCTCGCCCGAGTGCACGTAGACGCTGGCCGCGGTGACGTCGCCGAAATCGGCCTCGATATAGCGGCCCGACTGCGCGAACTCGGTGCTGCCGAACCCGATGCGCACGGCATCGGGTGCGCGCCGCGACAGAATGCCCACGCCGGCGCGGCCCTTGGATTCGGGCTCGGCATGTGAAAGTACCCAACCCGCGTCGAGTGCGGGGGCCAGCGCGGTCGCGGTCTGCGCGTCGGTCGCTCGGGTCTCCTGTAGGCAGACGATGTCGGCTTCGGTCGCCGCCAACCAGGCCAGCATGCCCTTGGTCGAAGCGGCACGGACCCCGTTAACGTTCACAGTTGAGAGGATTATCGGCACTGTACGACCGTACAATGCTGGTAGGGATGCTCCCCCGGACACTGCCGTCCAGGAAGGGGTGATTGACGATGACGTCACGCACCGCCAAGTCCACCGCCCGCCCCGCGCCGGTCGCTGCGCTGCACATCGGGTCCGGCGACCCGGTCCTGCTGTTGCACGGGTTCCTGCTCTCGCCGCACTGCTGGGAGCAGGTCGCGCAGCGGATGTCGGCGCATTGCGAGGTGTACGCGCCCGCGTTCGCCGGGCACTGGGGTGGCCCGAAGGTCGAGGGCTGGGCCCTTGACGTGTACGCGCTGGCAGATCAGATCGAAGACCAGCTCGACGAACTCGGCTGGCGCACCTGCCACATCGCGGGCAATTCGCTCGGCGGCTGGGTGGGGCTCGAGTTGGCGCGTCGCGGCCGGGCCCGCACGCTCACCACCATCGCGGCGGCCGGCGGATGGGCGTCGCCGTCGTTGAGTCAGGTCAGGATCGGCATCAAGTTCGCCTCGCTGATCCCGTTCATCGAAATCGGCAAGCGACTGGGCGATGCGGCGGTCAACAACGGGCTCGTGCAGCAGGTGGCCGCGATGCTGGTCTCGAAGCACACCGGCGCGGTCGCCCGGCGCGACCTCGCGGCCATGCTCACCGCGGTCCTCCATTGCGAGGCGATCATCCCGCTGATCCTGGGCAGCCTGCGGGCTCCTGGCATGGACGATCTGGGCGAACTGAGCACCCCTGTCCGGATGCTGCTCGCCGAGTACGACCGGATCATCCCCAACCGCGTGTACGCCACCCGCTACCTGCGCGAACTGCCCGAGTCGGCGGATCGAATCGTGGTGCACGGGGTGGGCCATGTGCCGATGCTGGAGGCACCGGACCGCATCGCCACGCTGATCGCCGAGCACATCTACGCCAGCCGCGGACACCTGCGCGCGGTGTGAAAACCCGGCCGCGACAACACTGTTCGCGGCCTGCACCTTCACCGCCGAGCCGCATCCAGGCTCGGCGGTTTTTCCGCGCTCATCCGCGCGGGCCCGCTCTCGCCGGTGACCCCGGTCACCCTCGGACCTACGTAACAGCGGCGTAACGGATCGGAAAATTCGTGTCTACATCTATGCACCACCGTCTGTGAGTCGCCGATTTCGAGCGGCAGCGGATGAGGGAGAGAGGGAAATGGCCGGAGCAGATACTGCCGCCAAAGAAACACTCGAGGACTACACGCTGCGTTTCGCCCCGCGGAGCTACCGCAAATGGAGCCCCGCGGTCGTCGGCATTTCCGCCCTCGGCGGCATCGCCTACCTGGCCGATTTCGCGATCGGCGCGAATATCGGCATCGCCCACGGCACCGGAAACGCCCTGATCGGCATCGGTATCTTCGCCGTGGTCGTGATGCTCACCGGTTTTCCGCTGGCCTATTACGCGGCGCGCTACAACATCGATCTCGACCTGATCACGCGCGGTAGCGGTTTCGGCTACTACGGCTCGGTGATCACCAATATCGTGTTCGCGTCGTTCACCTTTATCTTCTTCGCGCTCGAAGGTTCGATCATGGCGCAGGGCCTGTTGTTGGGCCTCGGAATCCCCTTGTGGATGGGCTATTTGCTGTCCACGGTGATCATCTTCCCGCTGGTCATCTTCGGGATGAACACCCTGGCGAAACTGCAGGTGTGGACCACTCCCCTGTGGCTGCTGCTGATGGTGGCGCCGTTCGGGTTCCTACTGCTCAACCACCCCGATTCGGTCGGTTCGTTCTTCGCCTACGGCGGTAAGGACGGCCAGGGTGTGAGCGTGTCCGGTGCGCTGCTGGCCGCCGGTGTGTGCCTGTCGCTGATCGCCCAGATCGCCGAGCAGATCGACTACCTGCGCTTCATGCCGCCGCGCACGCCGGAGAACCGGGCCAAGTGGTGGGGCTGGATGCTCCTTGCGGGTCCCGGCTGGGTGCTGTTCGGTGCGGCCAAGCAGGTCGTGGGCCTGTTCCTCGCGGTGTACCTGATCGCGAATCTGCCTGCGGCCCAAGGCATCGCGAACCAGCCGGTGCACCAGTTCCTGGAGATCTACAAGGACATGGTGCCGGGCTGGCTTGCCATGACCCTCGCGGTGGTGCTGGTGGTCATCAGCCAGGTCAAGATCAACGTGACCAACGCCTACTCCGGCTCGCTGGCCTGGACCAACTCCTACACCCGCGTCACCAAGACCTACCCGGGTCGCCTGGTCTTCCTGGTGGTGAACCTGGTGGTGGCGCTGATCCTGATGGAAGCGAACATGTTCGACTTCCTCAACAGCATCCTGGGCTTCTACGCCAACTGCGGCATCGCCTGGATCGTCACCGTGGCCACCGACATCGCGGTGAACAAGTACCTGCTCAAGATCTCGCCGAAGGTCCCGGAGTTCCGTCGCGGCATGCTCTACGACTTCAACCCGGTCGGCCTGGTCGGCTTCGGGCTGTCCTCGGTGCTGTCGATCATGACCTTCTTCGGCCTCTTCGGTGAGCTGCTGAAGCCGTACTCGCCGGTGGTCGCGGTGCTGGTGGCCTTCGTCGCCACCCCGCTCACCGCGATCGCCACCAAGGGCAAGTACTACCTGCGGCGCACCGACGACGGCATCGACGTGCCGATGTTCGACAAGCACGGCAACCCCGCGGGCGACCTGCTCCCCTGCCACGTCACCGGCATGGAATTCGAGCGACCGGACATGATCGCCTCGGCGGTGCCCGGTCCCGAGGGCGAGATCCAGTACATCAGCTCGCTGGCGCTGTCCACGGACAAGCACGGCAAGCACCTGCTGCCCCCGCAGGACTGACAACTACAGCGAAGGCCGTGCGGTTCGTGCCGCACGGCCTTCGCTGCGTTCAGAGCAGTTTTCGGACGATCGGGGTCGGCAGCGCGCGCAGCGCATAGCCCAGCGGGACCCACGGCCAGGCGGGAACGTACGCCTTCGCGCGACGCTTCTCGATCGCGGCGACCATGGCGCGCACACCGGTTTCGGTGTCCACCATGAACTTCGGCGGATGCTTGACCTGGTCGTTCATCTCCGAGCGGATGTAGCCGGGATAGATCACCGACACATCGACGCCCGGAATCGCCTCCATGCGAACACCTTCGGCCAGCGCCGCGACGCCCGTCTTGGTGGCCGCGTAGGTGGTGAGTTGCTTGGGCATGCCGCGCACGGCGGACAAAGACGAGATCATCACCAGGTGACCGCGGCCCTGCGCACGGAAGATCTTCAACGCCGCCTCGCTCTGGGCAAGGGCGGCAATGAAATTCACCATCGCGGTCTCACGATTGGCCTTGTGCAGTCCGGTCCCCAGCGGTGCGCCCTTACCGAGACCGGCGTTGATGATCACCCGGTCGATGGTGCCGAGTTCTTCGGCGAACTCGTCGAAGACGGTGAACACCGCGGCGTCGTCGGTGACATCGAGTTGCTTCACCGAAACGATGCGGTCGGGGTGTGCGGCCAGGATCTCGGCGCGCAGTTCGTCGAGCCGCTCTGTGCGCCGAGCACACAGGCCGAGGTCGTACCCGAGCGCGGCGAACTGGCGAGCCATCTCGGCCCCGAGCCCGGAGCTGGCGCCGGTGATCAGAATGGTGCCTCGGCTCACGACTGCGCCGTAATTCGTCGGGGGGTGATTCGCGATTCCATGCCCTCACGCTAACCACCGCGCGGCCGCCGCGCTCCATGATCGGCGACTTGCGCCGCTGTCCCCGCGTCGGCACAGCCCCCCGACCGAGCTGTTCGGCACAGGTCAGCGGGCCGTCGGCAGCACCCGGTCCGTCGGTGGGTGGCGCCGACAGCCACTTTCGTCGGTGGTGATGCCGACGGCCGTTCGCCGACGGGTGACTCCGTCGCCCACGCTGCTCAGCGGGCCGCGACCAACCTGGCCGCGTTGGCCGCGGCGTCACTGCCCGCCTCGTTGGCCGCGAGTTCGGCGTGGACGCGGTCGTAGTAGCGGTTGATCTCGGTGTTGGCGGTCTCCTCGGTCCAGCCGAGCAGGGGTGCGATCAGACGGGCGATCTCGGGGGCGGCGGCGAGGCCGCGGTCGGGGACCTCGATGGAGATGCGGGTGCGGCGGGTGAGGATGTCGTCGAGGTGCAGGGCGCCCTCGTGGGTGACGGCGTAGACGATCTCGGCGGCGATGTAGTCCGAAGCCCCCGGAATCGAGTGGCGCAGTGCGGGGTCGTCGGCGATGAGGCCGAAGATATCGGTGCTCAGCGAGCCGTAGCGGCCGAGCAGGTGCTCGACCACGTCGACGGGCAGTCGCTGCGTCACTGCCATGGTGTTCACCTCGGCGAGCATGTCGAAGTAGCCTGCCGCGCCGACGATGGGCAGCTGCGCGGTCGACGACGCGGGCACCTCCCCACCCAGGCGCGCGGCGGCGGCGTCGACGACATCGGCAGCCATCACCCGGTAGGTGGTGTACTTGCCGCCCGCGATCACGAACAGGCCGGGCGCGGGTTCGGCGACCGCGTGTTCGCGCGAGAGCTTCGAGGTCTCCTTCGTCGCACCGGTCATCAGCGGACGAAGGCCGGCGTAGGTGCCGACGATGTCAGCCCTGGTCAGCGGCTTGCGCAGCAGCGAATTGACGTGGTCGAGGATGTACTGCACGTCGGCGGCGGTGGCCGTGGGGTGGTTCTTGTCCAGCGACCATTCGGTGTCGGTGGTGCCGATGATCCAGTGTTCGGCCCACGGGATCACGAACAGGACCGACTTCTCGGTGCGCATGATCATGCCGGTGTGCATGTTCAGCCGGTCGCGCGGCACGAGGATGTGCACGCCCTTCGACATCTGGACGTGGAACGGGAACTCCACACCGGTCATCTTGATCATGTCGTCGGTCCACACGCCGGTCGCGCTGATCACCGTGCGAGCCCGAATGGTGTGTGCCAGACCGGTTTCCATGTCCACGACGCGGGCACCGACGACTTTCTCGCCGTCGCGCTCCAGGCCGATCACCTTGGTGCGGGTCAGCACCGTCGCGCCGCGCTCGGCGGCGGTGCGGGCGATCATCATCGTGTGGCGGGCGTCGTCGACCTGCGCGTCGTAGTAGCGGATGGCGCCGGTCATCGCATCGTCACGCAGTGCGGGCGCGAGTTCCAGTGCGCCCGAACGCGACAGGTGCTTGTGCATCGGGACGGTGCGCGCTCCACCGAGGGTGTCGTAGAGGGCGATGCCCGCGCCGATGTAGGCACGCTCCCACACCCGGTGCTGCAGCGGGAACAGGAACGGCACCGGGTGCACCAGGTGCGGTGCGAGCGTATTCAGTAGCAGCCCACGCTCTTTCAGAGCTTCGCGAACCAACGCGAAGTCCATCTGCTCCAGGTAGCGCAGGCCGCCGTGGATGAGCTTGGACGAACGGCTCGAGGTGCCAGCCGCGAAATCCCTTGCCTCGACGAGGGTTACGGACAGGCCACGCGAGGCGGCGTCGAGCGCGGCACCGGCGCCGGTCACGCCACCGCCGATGACCAGTACATCGACCTCGGCGGCATCGAGCATGCCGATGGCCTTCGCGCGGTAGGTGGGGTCCAGTTGCACAGACACGATGATCTCCTTCTCGAAAGTATCGGGGTAACTCAGATTTCGGCCCAGCCGAGCGTTCGCTCGACGGCCTTGAGCCAACGGCGGTAGCCGTGTTCGCGTTGCTCGTCGGACCAGCTCGGATACCAGCGGACGTCCTCGGACCAGTTGTCGAGCAGTTCGTCGGTGCCTGCCCAGAAGCCGACGGCCAGCCCGGCGGCGTAGGCGGCGCCGAGCGCGGTCGTTTCGGCGACGACCGGCCGGGAGACCGGGACGCCGAGCAGGTCGGCCTGGATCTGCATGGCCAGCTGGTTCACGGTGACGCCGCCGTCCACCCGCAGCGTCGCCAGTCGCACACCGGCGTCGCGCTGCATGGCCTCGACGACGTCGCGGGTCTGGTAGGCGATGGATTCCAGTGTGGCCCTGGCCAAGTGGGCGTTGTTGCTGTAGCGCGACAGGCCGACGACCGCACCGCGCGCATCGGGTCGCCAGTACGGCGCGAACAGACCGGAGAACGCGGGCACGAAGTACACGCCGCCGGAATCGGCCACCTGACTCGCGAGGTCCTCGATCTGCGCGGCCCCGGCGATGATGCCCATCTGGTCGCGCAACCACTGCACCGCCGAGCCGGTGACCGCGATCGAGCCCTCCAGCGCGTACGCGGGCTTGTCGTCGCCGAACTGGTAGGCGACGGTGGTGATCAGCCCGTGGTTCGAGCGAACGATCTCGGTGCCGGTATTGAGCATCAGGAAATTGCCTGTGCCGTAAGTGTTCTTGGCTTCGCCGGGCTGAAAACACACCTGCCCGACACCTGCGGCCTGTTGATCACCGAGTACGCCCGCGATGGGCACCGAGCCCTTGAACGGTCCGTCGGGCTTGGTCGTCCCGAACAGTTCCGGGTTCGACGACGGTGCGATCCTGGGCAGCATGGCGCGCGGGATACCGAAGATGGCCAGGAGTTCGTCGTCCCAGTCGAGGGTTTCGAGGTCCATCAGCATGGTGCGCGAGGCATTGGTGGGGTCGGTGACGTGCACGCCGCCGGTCAGGTTCCAGATCAGCCAGCTGTCCATGGTGCCGAACAGGGCGTCGCCGCGCTCGGCGTCGGCGCGCACGCCCGCGATGTTGTCCAGGATCCACTTCAGCTTGCCGCCGGAGAAGTACGGCGCGGGCGGCAGGCCGGTCTTCTCGCGGATGAGCGCGCTGTGCCCGGCGGCGTCGAGGTCGGCGATGATGCGGTCGGTGCGGGTGTCCTGCCAGACGATAGCGTTGCCGTACGGGCGGCCGGTGCGCCGGTTCCAGACCACGGTGGTCTCGCGCTGGTTGGTGACGCCGATGGCGGCGAGGTCGTCGGCGGTGAGATCGGCGAGCGACAGGGCTGTCTTGACGACGGTGCGGGTACGTTCCCAGATCTCGTCCGGATTGTGTTCGACCCAGCCGGGGCGCGGCATGATCTGGGAATGTTCGAGCTGATGGCGGGCCACCACGGTGCCATCGTGATCGAAAACCATGAATCGCGTCGAGGTCGTGCCCTGGTCGATCGCGCCCACATACCGGTTCATCCGCTCGTCCTTCCCGGACCTCACCATTGAGTCCGTCTGTCGGGCATCTCGGCCCGAAATCCACGCTAGGAACACGCGGCCACCCGCACCACAGGCACCGTTCGACAATGCTGAACGGTGGTAGGTTCGGGGCCATGCCTGGGCCGATCCAGTCGATCGAACGCGCTGCCGCGGTGCTGCGCCTGCTCGCGCGCGGGCCGGGTCCGCTGAGCGTCGGCGAGATCGCGACCGCGCTCGACCTGGCCAAACCGACCACGCACGGCATTCTGCGGACATTGCTCGGGGTCGGGTTCGTCGCTCAGGACGAGAAGACCGGAAAGTATCTGCTCGGCCCCGCGATCGGTGAACTCGGTACCGATCGGCTCGATGTGAACGAGTTGCGTTCGCGGGCGATCCACCGCGCCGACGCGCTCGCCTCCCGATCCGGGGAATCGGTCCGCATCGCCGTGGCGCGCGAGGGTCGAATCACCGTGATCCACCACGTTTTCCGGCCCGACAACACCGAGCAGGAGTTGACGGTAGGCGAAGTGGTACCCGCTCATGCCACCGCGCTGGGCCGAGTACTGCTCGCCTACGACGTGGCGGCGAAACCCGGTGCGCTGGAACGCTTCACCCGGCGCACGATCGACGATCCGGCCGAGCTCGACCGGAGGGTCGCCGAGGTGCGACGGACCGGCTGGGCCGACGAAGTAGGGGAACTCCACCCCGACGAAGCGGGAGTCGCCGCGCCGATCCGGGCCAGAGGTGGTCTGGTGGTCGCGTCGCTCGGCATCTCCGGTCCGACGGATCGACTGTGCGACAACCGGTTACATATCCGGGCCGCCTTGGTCGACCAGGTGCTCGCTGCCGCGGCAGCCATTCATCGCGACCTCAGCGTGACGCAATGAATACCTTCTCCGCCGATCCCGCGATCGGCGCGGTCACCGACCCGACGCGCACCTACGAGAGCGAGCGCCGATGACACAACGCTATGTGCTCGCCATCGATCAGGGCACCACCTCGACCCGCTGCATCGTCTTCGACCAGCACGCCCGGCTGGCAGGCATGGCGCAGCGGACGCACCGTCAGCATTACCCCAGGTCGGGGTGGGTGGAGCAGGACGCGCTCGAGATCTGGCGCACCGTCGAGCGGATCGTGCCCGCGGCGCTGCGCGATGCCGGGATCACCGTCGACCAGGTGGCCGCGCTCGGGATCGCCAATCAGCGCGAGACCACGGTGGTATGGGATCGCAACACCGGGTTACCGGTGCGGTTGGCGATCGTCTGGCAGGACGTGCGGACCGAAGCTCTCGTCGAAACTCTGCGCAAACAACCTGGTGCCCACCGTGTTCCGGAACTCAGCGGCCTACCGCTGGCCACCTACTTCGCCGCACCCCGCCTGCGCTGGTTGCTCGACAATGTCGACGGGCTGCGCGACAAAGCCGAACGTGGCGACGTCGTGTTCGGCACCATGGAATCCTGGCTCATCTGGAACCTCACCGGCGAGCACGTCACCGATGTGACCAACGCGGGCCGCACCCTGCTGATGAACCTGTCCACCCGGCAGTGGGACGAAGAACTGTTGCGGTTCTTCGACATTCCCCGCGCCATGCTCCCCCGCATCGAACCCTCGACCGGCGATTTCGGCACCGCCCGCACCGTCGTGCCCGGCGTACGGATCGGCGCCGCCCTAGGCGACCAGCACGCCGCGCTGTTCGGCCAAACCTGTTTCGCCCCAGGGGAAACCGAATGCACCTACGGCACCGGCGGCTTCCTCATGATGAACACCGGCACCGAACTGATCCGTTCCGAACACGGCCTGCTCACCACCATCGGCTACCAGGTCGGCCCCGAACCGGTCTACGCGCTCGAAGGGCCCATCGCGGTCACCGGCTCGCTGGTCCAGTGGCTGCGCGACATCGTCGGCCTGATCGCCACCGCCCCCGAAATCGAAACTCTCGCAAGCACAGTCGACGACAACGGCGGCTGCTACCTCGTCCCTGCCTTCTCCGGCCTCTACGCCCCCCACTGGCGCAGCGACGCCCGCGGCCTGCTCATCGGCCTCACGTCCTACGTCACCAAGGGCCACCTGGCCCGCGCCGTCCTGGAAGCCACCGCCTGGCAAACCCGCGATGTGGTCGAAGCGATGAACGCCGACGCGGGCCTCAAAGCCCAATCCCTGCGTGTAGCAGGCGGAATGGCCGCCAACAACCTGCTCATGCAAATGATCGCCGACGTCCTCGACACCCCCGTCCTGCGCCCCCTGGTCACCGAAACAGTCTCCCTCGGCGCCGCCTACGCGGCAGGCCTGTCCGTCGGCTACTGGCCCGACCTCCAAGGCCTACGCCGCAATTGGCGAGTAGCCGCCCAATGGAACCCCGCCCCCGACCGCGCCATCCGCGAAGAAGAATACGAACGCTGGCAACGAGCCGTCCAACTCAGCACCGGCTGGGCCCGCCCGGCCAACTAGAACCGCCGAGGTGGCGGGATATGTGTCAGCCGAAGAGTTCGTCGGTCCGAGTGGCGGTTACGGCCTGCGTCAACCACGCGTCGAGTTGGTCGAGGTCCGTGCAGGCGGCGAGCTGAGCGCGCTGGGCCGCCGACAACTCGAGTCCACGAGCGGTCAGCACGGTGCGCACCGCACGAGCTGCCTGCTCGGCGCGCCCCTCCTCGAGGCCTTCTTCACGACCTTTGGCCACGTACTTGGTGGCGATGCGGCCGCGATATTCGGGAGTGCTCTTCATCAGTTCCTCCAAACGTCGGCTAGCCGCGAGGGTCAACGCATCGTCGACCAGGTCCAGATACATTTTCACACGTTCGTCGTCGATTTTCATCAGCCCGGCCAGGAAAGCTGGAAGGACCTCGTCCATGTAGGGACCGGACCCGTGCGCGATCGCCGACAGCGTTGCCCGTTCCGGACAAAGGCGAGCCTCGTCGGGATCGGTCACGAGCGGAAAGCGATCGGGACCGAGGACCAACGGATGTATCACCGAACCGCAGGGGCCAAGTTCGATCGGCTTCGCTGCCCATTCGGCGACCTGCCTGCTCGGCGTCACAACCAGCAGCACAACTGGACAGCCCAACCGTGATCGCAATGTCGCCACGTAGACCGGCCACTTCAATCGCCGATCATCCTTCTTGCTCAGCTGTATCTCGACGCACACACCGAGGATGGGCTGATCGCGATCGTCGTGCGTACTCAGCGCCAGGTCCCCTCGGTACTCCTTGGGGCCCATGTCGGTGAAGTCGCACGGCTCAGCACGCATCTGGGCGCCGTCGGGCAGTGACACGTCGAACTCCTCGACCAGCAGTGTCGGTGCCAGGGAGTGCGCCGTGCGGAACAGATCAAGCAAACCCTCGTGTAGGTAGCTCGGCATGCGCTGCACCGTATGTGGGTGCGGCGAGATCACGAATTCGGTTGCGGCGTGGCGGGAGAGACGCGACGGGCAAGCCAGACCGTGACGGTGAACAGGAGGACGCCGGCTACGGCGAGGAGGGCGCCGATCATGGCGGGGGCGGTGTAGCCGAGGCCTGCGGCGATGACGAGGCCGCCGAGCCAGGCGCCTGCGGCGTTGGCGATGTTGAGGGCGGCGTGGTTGAGGGCGGCGGCGAGGGTTTGGGCGTCGGCGGCGACGTCCATCAGGCGGGTTTGTAGGCCGGGGGCCAGGGCCGCGCCGGAGGCGCCGACGAGGAAGGCGCCGATCGAGGCGGTGATGGGGTTGTGGGCGGCCAGTACGAAACCGGCCAGGATGACCACCATGGCGATCATGGCTACGAAGATCGAGCGGTCGACGCCGCGGTCGGCGAGGATGCCGCCGCCGATATTGCCCACGATCATGCCGAGGCCGAACAGGGCAAGCACGATCGGGACCGCGCCGGTGGGCATGCCGGCGACGTCGGTCATAGTGGTGGCGATGTAGGTGTAGACGGCGAACATGCCGCCGAAGCCGATCGCGCCGACGGCCAGGGTGAGCAGCACCTGTGGGCGGCGCAGGGCGCCGAGTTCGGTCATCGGGTTGGTGATCTTCATGCTGGTCAGGGCGGGCACATAGCGCCACAGGGCGGCCACCGTCGCCAGGCCGATCACGGTGACGACCACGTAGGCGTCACGCCAGCCGAAGTGCTGGCCGAGCCAGGTCGCGCCCGGCACACCGACCACATTCGCCACACTGAGCCCCAGCATCACCGCGGCCACTGCTTTGGCCCGCTGCCCGACGGGCGCGAGGGTCGCGGCGGCCAGCGAGGCGACACCGAAGTACGCGCCGTGCGGCAGTCCGGAGACGAACCGAGCGAGCACGAGCGTGCCGAAAGTCGGCGCGAGCACGGTCCCGATATTGCCGAGCGTGAACGCGGCCATCAAAACGATCAGCAACTTCTTGCGCGCAACCCGCGCGCACAACGCGGCGATCAGCGGCGCACCGACAACGACCCCTAGCGCGTACGCCGACACCGCGTGCCCGGCCGAGGGCTCGGAGATGTCGAAGGCCCGCGCGATATCGGGCAGCAACCCCATGGTCACGAACTCGGTGGTCCCGATCCCGAACCCACCCAGCGCCAACGCGAGCATCGCCGGGACGTGCCAGCTGGTGCGTGGCTCGTCGAGGCGATCAGGGGCGGCGATGGAAGTAAGCACGCACTAATCCGCCTCTCCGCGAATTCAGGCCAGATTCAGGCCGTGGGAATGTGATGTCGGCGGCCACCGGCAACGCCGAGACCAGTCAGCCGGTACCCGGTGAGTTACCCATGTCCTTACGTATCGACTGGGAACAAAGCAAAGGGCGCTAGCACCGGATTGGTGCTAGCGCCCCTTCCCCTACAAGGGTATGCCGCCGCGGATCATCGCGGGGCGTGAGCTTTATCGCAGAGCACGAGCCAGGTTCACATCGAGCGCACCCAGGAATTCCTCGGTGCTCAGGTAACCCTGGTCCCCGCCGACGAGCGCAGCGAGGTCCTTCGTCATCTGACCACCCTCGACGGTCTTGATGACCACATCCTCGAGCGCCTGCGCGAAGCCGATCACCTCGGGGGTGTTGTCCAGCTTGCCGCGGTGCTCGAGCCCACGCGTCCACGCGAAGATCGACGCGATCGGGTTGGTCGAGGTCGGCTTGCCCTGCTGGTGCTGACGGTAGTGCCGGGTGACCGTGCCGTGTGCGGCCTCGGCCTCGCAGGTCTTGCCGTCCGGGGTGAGCAGCACCGAGGTCATCAGGCCGAGCGAGCCGAAGCCCTGGGCCACGGTGTCGGACTGCACGTCGCCGTCGTAGTTCTTGCAGGCCCAGACGTAGCCGCCCTCCCATTTCATGGAGGAGGCGACCATGTCGTCGATGAGGCGGTGCTCGTAGGTGAGGCCCGCCGCGTCGAACTCGGCCTTGAACTCGGCCTCGAAGACTTCCTCGAAGGTGTCTTTGAACATGCCGTCGTAGGCCTTGAGGATGGTGTTCTTCGTGGAGAGGTACACCGGGTAGTTCTGCTGCAGGCCGTAGTTGAACGAGGCCCGCGCGAAGTCTTCGATCGACTTCTTGAAGTTGTACATACCCATGACGACACCGCCGTCTTCGGGCATCTTCACGACCTCGTGCACGATCGGCTCGCTGCCGTCTTCGGGCGTGAAGGTGAGCGTGACGGTGCCCGCTTCGTAGACCTTGAAGTCGGTGGCGCGGTACTGGTCGCCGAAGGCGTGACGGCCGATGATGATCGGCTTGGTCCAGCCGGGCACCAGGCGTGGCACGTTGGAGATGATGATCGGCGCACGGAAGATGGTGCCACCCAGGATGTTTCGGATGGTGCCGTTGGGCGAGCGCCACATCTTCTTGAGGCCGAACTCTGTCACCCGCGCTTCGTCGGGGGTGATGGTGGCGCACTTGACGCCGACGCCGTACTTCTTGATGGCGTTGGCCGCGTCGACCGTGACCTGGTCGTCTGTCTTGTCGCGGTACTCGATACCGAGGTCGTAGTACTCGAGGTTCACGTCGAGATAGGGATGGATCAGCTTGTCCTTGATGAACTGCCAGATGATCCGGGTCATCTCGTCGCCGTCGAGTTCTACAACGGTGCCTTCAACCTTGATCTTGGACATGGATCTTCGTGTCCTCCTCGGTGGGTGCCCTTATTGCACGGCCAGGCGAACACGCTTGTGAGCGGACCCCAGCTATTCCAACAAACCGTATATGCCCCGCGGTGGTTGCGGGACGTTGTGGTGCAAACATGACGAGCGTACTGCTAGGTGTCACCTCACCGCGAGGGGAGGGCGAACTGTGCGATACGCGCGCGAGGAGCCTTCACTTTACCCATCACGCGCGAACGGTCCCGCGCGGCCGAGTTGGCTGCGCGGGACCGGTTGATCGAACTCAGACGGCGACCGGAATCGCGTGCGCGTGTTCGTCGCCTTCGATCAGGTTCTCAGGCTTGTCGCGGATCATCGCGGCGATCACCACCGCCGCGACAAGGAAGAAGCCGGCGCCGATATAGAAGGCCACGTCATAGCTGTAGATGGAGGCGCGTTCGACGAGGTGGTCGACGGTCGGGTTGTCGGTCGCGTAGCTCTTGGCCGCCTGCACCGACAACGTGGTGAGCAGGGCGGTGCCGACCGCGCCGCCGATCTGCTGGGCGGCATTGAGCAGCGCGCTGGCCACCCCGGAGTCCTCGTCGGCTACCTGGTGCAGCGCGACGGCCTGCATTCCCACGAACAGCGGCCCCATGCCGAGCGCCATCAGCAATTGCGGTCCGAGCACGCTCGCCGCGTATCCGTCGCCGTAGCTCAGCTGCGCCAGCCACACCAGCCCGGCGACGCCGAGCAGCGCGCCGACCACCATCAGCGGACGCGGCCCGAACTTGGGCATCAACGAACTGGTGATGCCCGCCGCGATGCCGATACCCACCGGGAACGGCAGGAACGCGATGCCGGCTTTCAGCGGCGAATAGCCGAGAGTGTTCTGGTAGTAGAAGCTCAGGAACAAGAACATGGCGAACATCGCGATGGGGATGAGCAGCGCCGCGATCAAGGCCCCGCCGCGGTTGATCTCACCCGGAATACGCAGCGGCAGTAGCGGATTCGCCGAGCGCGCCTCGATGACGACGAAGGCGATCAACAGCGCGAAGCCGACGCCGAGCAGTCCGAGGGTGCTGCCGGTCAGCCAGCCGTCCTCGGCCGCGCGACTGAATCCGTAGACGATCGAAATCAAACCGAAGGTCACCGTGACGGCGCCGGGCAGGTCGTAGCCGCCGGTCCGCGGCACCGGGACATCGCGCACGATCACCGCCAGCGCACCGGCCACCGCGATGAGCGCGATCGGGGTGTTCATCAGCAGCGTCCACCGCCACGAGGCGAACTCGGTGAGCGCGCCGCCGACGATCAGACCGAACGCGATACCGCCCGCGGTGATCCCGGCGAACACCGCGAACGCGCGGGCCCGCTCCTGCACGTCGGTGAAGATCACCGACAGCAGCGACAGTGCCGCGGGCGCGAGCAGGGCGGCGAACGCACCTTGCAGACCGCGACCGACGAACAGTTGCGCGCCGGTCTGCGCGAGTCCGGCCAGTGCCGACGCGGCGGCGAAGCCGACCAGCCCGATCAGGAAGATCCGGCGCCGCCCCAGATAGTCGGCCATCCGTCCGCCGAGCAGCAGCAGGCCGCCGAAGATCAGGGTGTAGGCGGTGATCGCCCACTGCTTGTCACCCTCGCTGATGCCGAGGTCACGCTGGGCATACGGCAGGGCGATCGTGATCACGGTGGCATCGAGCACCACCATCAACTGGGCGGCGGAGAGCACGATCAGCGCCCACCACCGCATCGAATTCTGTTGATTATCAACATGTTTCGCTTGTATTTCGGTGCCGGTCACCAGGACTCCTCGTCGCTCGATCAGTTCGCTCAATACTGGCACCATGCGACAATTGGCGTCAAGAGAAAAATGTCTGACTGCGCCAATTGGCAGGTCTCGACAGATGGAACCGGCAGCGGGGTAGACTGGCGACATGCTGGATTCGACCCCTCCGATCAGCGTTGACCGGACCGCCGAACCGGCTGGCGAGGCGCCGCTGGGCCTGCGCGAACGCAAGAAGCTGCAGACCAAAGCGGCGATCGTCGCGATCGGGCTCGACCTGTGCGAAACGCAGGGCTTCGACGCGACGACGGTCGAGCAGATCGCCGCGGGCGCCGACGTGTCGCCGCGCACCGTCAACCGGTACTTCCCGCTCAAGGAAGACATCGTGCTCGCCCCGATCGACGACTTCGGGGTCACCGTCGCGGCCGCGCTGCGCGCCCAGCCCCCCGGCAACGAACTACAGGCGCTGTGCGGGGCCTACCTGCAGGTGATCCACGCCGAAGTGGGCGCCGACGGCGTTCGTTTCCTGCGCCAGTTCCTGCAGATGCAGCGGATCATGCGCGCCAGCCAGGCGGTGAACGCGCGAGCGCTGGAATACGCGGAAAAGAAGAATGTGGCGGTGTGCGCGCAGCTCGCGGATCGCATGGGCACGACACCGGACGACTTCATGGTCCGGCTGGTGGCGGGGACCTGGCAGATGCTGTGTCACATCTCGATGGCCGATGTGGAGGAAGCGCTGCTGCATTCGACGCCCCAGGCGGCCGTGCGGGTGACCCGTGACGCGATCCTGCGCGCCTATCACGGCCTGCGCTACGTCTGCGGCGCACCGGCCGACGACACGCCCGGCCTCGGCACACCGCTCACCGAGTGATCTTCGGCGGGAAATGCGGGGGAAGTTTCCGCGTGTGGGAGATGTCCGGTTAACATGACGCCCAAGGTCATGAGTACCAGCGCCAAGCCCCGGCTCGCTGGTCGGCAACCCTCCAGCTGCGGTGGGGTGCTCCGGGTGATGACCGGGCTCTCGAAAGTCGAGAGCAAGCGCGCATTTCAGGAGGCACCCATGTGTTGTTACCCGTCGATCCGACCCAACTGACGAGATCCCCGGCGAACACCCACTGGAGCACGACATGACTGATTCTTTCCTGCCCGAGAACTGGTCCTTCGAGACCAAGCAGATCCACTCGGGCCAGGCACCCGACGCCGCCACCGGCGCGCGGGCCCTGCCGATCTACCAGACCACCTCGTACGCCTTCCGCGACACCGATCACGCCGCCGCGCTGTTCGGTCTCGCCGAGCCGGGCAACATCTACACCCGGATCATGAACCCCACCCAGGACGCGGTGGAGCAGCGCGTGGCCGCCCTCGAAGGTGGCGTCGCGGCGCTGCTGCTGGCCTCGGGCCAGGCCGCGGAGACCTACGCGATCCTGAACCTGGCGAGCGCGGGCGACCACATCGTGTCCAGCCCGCACCTCTACGGCGGCACCTACAACCTCTTCCACTATTCGCTGCCCAAGCTGGGGATCACGGTCTCGTTCGTCGAGGACCCCGATGATCTCGCGCAGTGGGAAGCCGCGATCCAGCCGAACACCAAGGCGTTCTACGGCGAGACCATCGCCAACCCGAGCAGCGCGGTGTTCGACATTCCCGGCATCGCCGGTGTGGCGCACGCGAACGGCCTGCCGCTGATCGTCGACAACACCGTCGCGACCCCGTACCTGATCCAGCCGCTGGCCCACGGCGCCGACATCGTCGTGCATTCGGCGACGAAGTACCTGGGTGGGCACGGCGCGGCCGTTGCGGGCGTGATCGTCGACGGCGGCACGTTCGACTGGACCGTGCGCGACGCCGACGGCAACTCGCGCTACCCCGGTTTCACCGAGCCCGATCCGAGCTATCACGGTGCGGTGTTCGCCGATCTGGGCGCGCCCGCGTTCGCGTTGAAGGCGCGCGTGCAGCTGCTGCGCGACCTGGGCGCCGCAGTCTCACCGTTCAACGCGTTCCTCATCGCCCAGGGCATCGAGACGCTGAGTTTGCGGGTGGAACGGCATGTCAGCAATGCCGAGACGGTCGCGAAGTTCGTCGCCGAGCAGCCGGGCGTCGACGCGGTGTTCTACGCGGGCCTCGAGTCCTCGCCCTGGTACGCGCGGGCCAAGGAGCTGGCGCCGAAGGGCGCGGGCGCGATCGTGGCGTTCGAGCTGGCGGGCGGTGTCGATGCGGGCAAGAAGTTCGTGGACGCGCTCAGCCTGCACAGCCATGTAGCTAACATCGGTGATGTGCGTTCCCTCGTGATTCATCCGGCGTCGACCACGCACTCGCAGTTGACGCCCGACGAGCAGCTGGCGGCCGGTGTGACTCCCGGCCTGGTCAGGCTCGCGGTGGGCATCGAGGGAATCGACGACATTCTGGCCGATCTGCGGGCCGGGTTCGCGGCGGCGACGACGTGACCGTGAGCACCGAATCGCCGATCGCCCGACCCGGAACCGGGGTGGACCTGTTGCCACCGCCGGACGGGCGAGTCGGCGTGGTCGCCATCGGGGAGGTGGCGCTGGAGAACGGCGCCGTTGTTCCCGATGTGCGGCTGGCGGTGCAACGCTGGGGTGAGCTCTCCCCCGCACTGGACAATGTGGTGCTCGTCGAACACGCGCTCACCGGCGACTCCCATGTCGTCGGTGGGCCCGACGGGGCACCCGGTTGGTGGGAGGGCATGGTCGGGCCCGGTGCGCCGATCGACACCGACGAGTGGTGTGTGATCGCCACCAACGTGCTGGGCGGCTGCAAGGGCAGCACCGGTCCGTCCTCGCTCGCGGCCGACGGAAAGCCTTGGGGTGCACGCTTTCCCGCGCTGACCATCCGTGATCAGGTGCAGGCCGAGGCGCAGTTGTTCGAGGTGCTCGGGATCGAGCGGCTCGGCGCGGTGGTCGGTGGTTCGATGGGCGGTATGCGGGTGCTCGAGTGGATCATCGGTCTGCCCGAGCGGGTCTCGGCGGCGCTGATCCTCGCCGTCGGCGCTCGTGCCACGGCCGATCAGATCGGCACCCAGACCACCCAGATGGCTGTGATCACGGCCGATCCGGACTGGCAGGGCGGCGACTATCACGGCACCGGCCGCGCGCCGATGACCGGCATGGGCCTGGCCCGGCGCATCGCGCACCTGACCTACCGCACCGAAGGCGAGCTGGACCACCGCTTCACCAATCGTCCTCAGGGCGAGGAGGATCCGTGGACCGGCGGGCGTTACGCGGTGCAGAGCTACCTCGAGCACCAGGCCGAAAAGCTGTGTCAGCGGTTCGATCCGGCCACCTATGTGCTGCTCAGCGAGGCCATGAATCGTCACGATGTGGGTCGCGGGCGCGGTGGTGTCACTGCCGCGCTGGCGTCGACGTCGGTGCCGTGTGTGGTGGGCGGCGTGGACTCGGATCGCCTGTACCCCTTGAACACTCAGGCCGAGTTGGCCGAAGGCCTGCCCGGCTGTGCGGGTTTGGAGATCGTGCATTCGCGCGACGGGCACGATGGGTTCCTCACCGAAGCCGCAGCGGTGTCGAAGCTGCTCACCGAGACCATGCGCTTGGCGCGGGAGAACCGCTGAGGTTCACGGTCCCGTCAGCAGGGTGACGATCGAGCGGACGTAGGCCTGAAGTCGTTCGCGCGGATACTTTTCCGGGTCGCTGACGGCCATCCGACCGAGCATTTCGGCGACGGTGAGCACCGAGTTCGCCAGTAGCTCGGCGTCCATGTCCGACCAGCGTGGCGACAGTGAAACACCCATGCTGACAAGTGATTCCGCGCGCTCCACGATGTCTTTGCGCGAAGCGCGAAGGGCCGCACGGTATTCGTCGGGCGCGCTCGCGGGTGTGGCGAGGATCAGCCGCCAGCGGGTCGGATTCTGCAGTGCCACACCGACGAATGCCTCCACCGTCGACGAGGCGGCAGTCACCGGGTCGGCGCCGAGCAGATCCGCAGGCAACGTGTCGGCGATCTGGTCCAGGCCGCGTTCGCGTTCGCGTTCCAGCAGTGCTTCGACCAGTTCGGCACGGGTCTTGAACACCGTGTACAGCACCGGTTTTCCGACACCGGCCTCCTGCGCGACAGCCTCCATGCTCAGCTCGTGCAGTTCCATCCGCCCCAGCACGGTGAACGCGGCGTCGAGCAGTTGCGCGCGACGTTCCTGCGGCGGCAGTCGCGGGGCATAGCGGCGTCGCGGTCGTTGATCCTGCGTCGCGGTCACGCGCTCACCTGCCTTTCTCTCCGCCGACGATACTCCGGGGCCGACCTGCTGACGCAAATCCTACGCAACCGTTGTATTCACTTCGAGCAATTGCTACGGTGGTGTTGTATTCATTTGCGAGGTCTGACCTCGGCACTGCAAAGGAGCATGTGCAATGGCTTTCGATGCGTCCACCCTGCGCCGCGACGACTACGGGTTCTTCGGGCCCGACTCCCCCAGCTGGAAGGTGTGGGGCTCGCCGACCGCGCTGATCGGCTTCCAGCGCGCAGTCACCCTCGAACACTTCGATCCGTTCCTGACCGCCGCGGTCGCCGATTCGCAGGGCATCTACGACAATCCCGCGACCCGGCTCGACCACACGCTGTCCTATTTCGTACTGGTCGCGCTCGGCGACGGCCGCACCGCCATCCAGGCCGCCGAGCACCTGATGAAGGTGCACGCGCCGATGACGGGCATCGAACCGATCAGCGGCAAGCGCTACAGCGCCAACAGCCCCGAAACCCAGCTGTGGATTCACCTCACCGGCTGGCATTCGGTACTCAAGGCCTACGAGATGTACGGGCCGGGTCCACTGAGCCCCGCCGAGGAGGACCGGTACTGGGCCGAGTGCGCGATCGCCGCCGAACTGCAGACCTGCAAGCCGTCGGAGGTGCCGCGTGACCGCGAGGGTGTGCGGGCCTACTTCGAGCGGGTCCGGCCGCAACTGTGCGTCACCGAGCGGGCGGTGCAGGCCATGCACTACCTGCTGTGGACGCCGCCGAGCAAGGGGTGGTTGTTCGCGATCGGCGGTCGGCTGCTGTCACTGGCGACGATTCCCACCCTGCCGATGTGGATGCGCAAGCTCGGGCGGTTCAACCTGCCGCGCATTGTCGATGTGGCAGTGCGCATTCCGGCGAAGGTGATCGCCTGGACCGCCGCTCGCCGGGACAACTGGGTGCTGATCCACGCGGCACCGTACATCGCGCCGATGACCGGGCAGATCTTCGCCGCCCATGCGTATTCGGCTCCGCCACAGCAGCTTTCGACCATCACCCCGCGCGAGGCCCGCGAGCTCTACGGCAGCCAGGGCACTCGCAGTCTCTGGGCATCCGAAACCGCCTGAATGACACCGTGATCGAGGGTGTGGGACCGGTCGCGTCAACGGCGCCGCGGCCGGTCTTCCTCAGTTGACGCCGAGCGTGTTGATGGTGGCCGCCAGGTAGACGATGGCGCTACCGAGGGCGGTCAGCGCCGCCACGTCGAACGGGCGGCTGCGCACCGCGAGCAACCCCACCTGCACGGTCGGCAGGCACAGCCGGAACGCGGCGGCCACCAGCGCGGCGCTGCCGAAGATCAGTGCGCCGCGCCGCCACCGATCCCACGCGACGAACCCGACCGCGATCACGATCAGCGCGGTCACCACGGTCATCGGCAGGTGACTGCGCAGGTACTGCTCCCCCGCGCTCAACCGCGCGACCCGGTGCTTGCCGGTCGTCTCCGCCTCGTTCACGCCCCCGATTGTTCCAGACACCACCTGCGCGCGGGCAGGGCGGCGCATGACAGAGTGGTCCGCTGTGCTGCACCTGATCTTTCACGAGCAGAGTATCAGTGTTTGCACAACACCTTGGGAGCGTTGTGGAGCGAAGCTAGGGCAGGGCGTTCCCCGTTCGCTTGAGACGTACGGGGACACAACGCTGTACCTCGGTCGGCCGCTACGCTCCGCGTCGGTTGGTGTGAACGCCTCACCGGGTATTACTCGGCTGGAGGCTGGGACTGGGTTACTGGGCAGAGCCCGGACCGGGACGCAGAGCACAGGAAACCTGGTTGCCGTCCAACGATCCGTCCGCCAACCACAGCGGGACGCCCCGAGTCCACCTTTACGCGTGGCTCTGCCTCATCGGAATAGATGCAGTGGCCCATCTGACGGGCGACGTAACCGCGAGTGAGGCGGCACACCCGTGGGTCACTACGGGCGCAGAGCGGCAAGCGGGGGAAGGTGGCTGAATAGCCGAATACGGAACGGGTAGAGTGCCCGTTCACGGTGTCGGTCTGCGTCCTCAGATCCTCACCCAGGGCCCCAGGGGTGTTAGCGCACCCCTGGGGCCTGACTTGTTCTCCGGACCGTACACGGCGCGACGCGCTGACACAAGCTACGCCACGCCTTACCAGTCAGTGGCCCGGATGAGCCCGGATGATCACGCGAGTAGCCCCGTTCCGGCACCGGGCCGTGATCGGCGGCAACGGCACACACGCGATGACGAACGCTTGTAAGTCGTTGCGGTACAAACGTTCTGCCACCTCGAAGCCATACGCACGAGCGGCTGAGTCAATCGCCAGGAACGAGCGTCTACGGTTACGCCGCTCGACGCTCGTCCCGGCCTTGCTCAGATCGACCAAGACCGTTCCGACTTGTTCCACTCGATCGAGCCCCCGTGAAGCTTCCGGAACTCCGCAAGCACCTTCGGACTGATCGCCGGGTTGCCGTTGTCGTTCTCGTACACCCATTCCCGGCCGAACAATTCTTCGATGTCCGACACGATCACTTGCTGATACTCGTACTGCCGCGAGGTGATCGTGTTGATCATCCACTGTGCGATCTCGGTTGTCGTTGCCATACCAAAATGGTAAGCAGCATGTCCGACAACGACACATGACACCGAGACAGCACGCGGGCTATCGCCTCTGGTGGACGAGCGCGGCCCGCTTCTGGTGGTTCCCGTACGCGCGCAGACCCGCGCTGAGATTGTCCGTCTGGATCGTGACCGGAGGCGAAGTCGCCGTCTGGTGCAGCGAATCAGCCATCCGTTCCAGCGTCTTCCCAAAGTTCGCGCCGTACATGCCCTGCGGCTCCGTCAGTGTCGAACCTGCGAACTGTGCGAGCTGCGACGGAGAGTTAAAAATCGGCTCTGGTCGGCTAGATAGGTTGATACCCATTTGACCGGGTTCGAGCCAACCTCCGTTATCGAAGACCTTGACATCCTTCTTCGACTTGGCCCAATCGGGTGTATTCCCATTGAACCCAAGCTGTTTCATGATGTCGTTCGTGTTGAACGATGGCACCGACGACAACAGTTCGTTGATATTCGACGTACCGTCTTCGTCCGTGTCGGTGTTCGCAAGCGAGATCGCTTCGTCCGCTACGTCCCACCAATGCGAAGACTTCACCGTGTCCGGAAGGAAGATTTCCTTCGCTGCGTCGAACAGCGCTCCAGCGGCACCGGATGCCGCGGTAGTGAACACATCCTTGAGAGTCGAAGCGGTCTTCGATTCGTTCGAAACCGCGTTATTTTCCTGCTGTGCAAGAGCTAGATCCTGATCGGCTTTGGCCTTCTCAAGATCAGTCGCGTACGGATCGTCGTAGACCTCGTTCCGTTTCGTGTTCGCTTCCTCGACAGCCTGAAGCCTGTCGATACGAGCGGCCTTCTCCGCGTTGTACGCCTCTGTGAGAGCTGGCGCTTGCGGAGCGATACGCTCTCCGCCTTCGGTGGTTCCCTGCTTGTCTTTCTGCTTCTGCTTGTCGATGACTTTCGCTTCAGCGTCGGTCACGTCAAGGTCAGCTAGGCGACGTTCGGAGTCGGTCGAATCAGACTTCGAGTAGATCTCGTCACGACGCTCTTTCGCTTGTGTAACAGCTATTCTCGCGCGCTCAAGCTCGCGTTCGTCTTCGGCTGTCCACTCCACAACCTTCCCACCGGACATAAGAGAGCCGTAGCCCTTGATGAGTTCGTTCGGCAAGTGGAACCGGAACGGGAACTGAGAATCGGTTGCTTTTGCACGCGATCCGCCGATACCCGAAGTGCCGTGTGCTCCACCGGATTCAACCGCGAGGCCGGCGAGCGTTCCGGCCATATGGTCGTTGCTCACACCGACCTGTAGCCAGGTGCCCGCAGGGCCTAGACCCTTCTCCAACCCGGAGGTTGATCCACCGATCAGAGACATGGTGGTGTACAGCCGCTTAGTGGGGCCTTCGACGCCCATCGCGATCTGCTGCAACCAACCAACGAAACCGGAACAGTCGAAGTTGGTCGGCTCGGTTCCGCCCCAGTCGTAAACGTTGCCCTCGACCGACCGCGCCGCGGTAATCGCCTTGTCGATACCCCACGGGGTTCCGCCTTCAGCGAACTTCAGCCCACCGGACTTTGCGAGACTCCGAAGCGAGTACATCGCCTCATGCCCACCAACCTTCGCGACTTCAGCCGCAGTCCAGACGTGTTCGCCCGAAGACAACAGCGCTGGAATCGAATCGGATGTTGGTCCGCCTGCACCGAAGATCGGGCCACCACGCGCACGCGGCTGGTTCGGCAACACCATCGGTGCGCGCCACTCCCCGGAAGCGGTTGCTTCCTGGTACGTGACCTTGACGGTTTTGTTGTTCGGAAGCGCGTTGATCTTCGCTAGAAGCTCGTCCACTTTCGAGATAACCGAAGGAACGTTCGGAGCTTCAACCCGGAACACGCCAGGCTTGCCTACGACTTCTTCAACCTTGCCGCCTGCGGCCTGGATCTCCCGAATCACTTGATCGGAACCGAGAAGCTTCGTATCGATCGTCAGCTCGTTCTTACCGAGCATCGTGCGAATCGTCACGAGATCTTGCTTGGCTTCGGTTGCGCCCTTCAGCGCAATCAGCATCTCAATTTTCGACGGAACGTATCCGGCAGACTCGGCAAGCTGTTTCATCTGCTCTGCGGACAAACCGGTTGCCCGCGCGAGGTCGGCTAGAACCGCCTCGTTCCGGGTGAACACCGGTCCCAGATCGCCGCCCGCAGCGGCAACCTTCAACGTCTCGTCGCGAAGATCGATCAACGTCGAACGGAGCTTCGACCCGTTCGCAGAGGTGGTATCAATACCGCCCATCGAATCAATCAGCGAGGACCCGAAACCGTCTGTCGCATCCCACGCTTCTTTCGTGGAGTCCGTGACGGAGCGAATCGCATCGTTGTACGACTGAAGCGCATCCTCGATCTGAACCGGTTTCCCGGAGATCGCATCAAGCGCTTGTTTCAGCGCGTTCAGACTGTCGTCAGCATCCGAGGACTCGGAAGCAAGCTTCTTGATCGCAGCGGTGACAGACGAGACACCCGGAGTCGAGTTCTTCGCCGCGTCCGCGATCGACTGGAGCGGCGCGTGTGCCGCTTCAAGCTCACGAGCCATGTCCTTACCCGCATCACCCGAAGCCTGAAGCTTCTCAGTGAGTTTCGCGAACTCTGGTCCACCCTTGGTGGTCACGGTCCAGACGTCTTCAAGATCCATCTTCAGATCCGAAGCGACAGCCCGAAGCGTCTCCATCCGCTCTTGGGCTCCGGAGACCTTGTCAAAGTCTTTCTCCCACCCATCATTTGAGCCAAGGCCGTTGAACGAGATGTTGTCGAGCGTGTGACCGATGTTCTCGACAATCGTGTGTCCGCGCTCCGCGAGACCAATCGTCTCTGCGAGCGAAGCCTTCACCGAATCCACACCAGCCGACAACGCTTGCGAGTTCAGCGCACCGTTCGACTCAGACACAGCTAGGGCGAATTGGCTCTGTGCCTTCGCGCCAGCGACCACAGCCGCGGCTAGCGAGTTCTGCGCATCCCGCGCGGACTGAGCAGAGGTGTAGTTAGCGATCAGACCCGCACCAGCCGCCATGATCGCGATACCTAACGGACCTCCAAGCATTCCGGCGAGGCCAGCGCCAGCGGTCCGGAGACCAGCGAACGCGGTTGTAGCCGTTGCGGTTGCTCGAGCACCGACCGTTGCTACTGCCGCAGCGGTGTTGCGAGACGCAGCGATCAAAGCACCCGAAGACGCAGCCGCCGTACGTTGAGCTAGGGCGTACTGCCCCAACGCTGACGTAGCCGTTCGCGTGGCTACAGCTTCTTGGAACCGGGTAGCGGTAGCCGCTACACGCTGACGCATCGTCAGAGCCTGAATCGGAGCCTCACCACCAAGCGCAGCGATATGCGCACGCATCACGGCAGTCTGAGCCGTTACCGCACGAGTCATCGCGATCTGAGACGCGATCTGAGCGGGCATCATCACGGCTACAGCGACACGTGACGCTTCGAACGCGACGTGCACGGCTTTGGCGGCTACGACAGCCGCAGCGAAGCCGACCATGGCAGTGGTAGCAGCACCCGAATGATCAGCCAGGTAAGCCATTGCGGAGCCGATCCCACGGATTCCCTGTGCGGCCACCGTGCCGGTATCCCCCGCGAGCGAGACCAACGATTCGGAGATCGAAGCCCCCGCAGAGGCGATCTTTCCAAACGCGGTCGACAGCTTCGAGCCTGCACCTTCAGCCGAACCGAAGCCGCCCGCGGCTTTGTCGGCACCGGAACGAATCTTCTCCCAGAGCCCCGCAGCTCCGCCGGATTGGAACGCGCCGTACAGCTCCCGGACCTTGTCGACCAGGCCGCGCGCTTTGGTGCCGACGCGCTCCCAGTTCGAGGCCACGCCGTTGACAGAAGCTCCGTTCGACTGGAACGCCCTACCCATGTCCCCTAGGCCGTCAGCGACGTACTGAGCGGCCTTCGCGACGTGCGGCTTGATCTTGTCCGCCCATGCCGTGATCCCGGCAAGCCCCGACTTGGACATGTCCAGGAACGGGCTCAGTGCCGCTTCGCCGATACGGCCCAACGACGCTTGCATGTTCTTCCACGAGCCACGCAACGTCTTGCCTGATTCGAGTCCGGCTCCGCCGATTTCGTCTTGCAGAACCTTACGGAATGTGACGGCATCGACTTTGCCGTCTTTGACCATCTTGCTCAGAGCCTCCGCAGAGACTCCGTATTCTTTGGCGAGAAGTTGCATAATCGGGATACCCCGATCGCTCAACATATTGAGATCGTCCGTATACGCCTTGCCAGAGGTCTGGACCTTGTTGAAGATCGCGCCCATGGAAGCTAGGTCGGTACCTGCGATCGTCGCAGTGTCACCGATCAACTTCAGGTAGTTCGTAAGGTCTTCGCCTTGCTTGATACCCGCAGCGACAGCACTCGCGGCAGCCGTAGCCGCTTCGCCCATGCCGAACGCAGTACCTTTTACCGCGGCATTCGCCGAAGCCATAATCGTCGCGATGCCTTCGGCCTCGTGGCCTAGGCCGGCGAGCTTGCCTTTCGCGTCATCGATGGCGACCATACGCCCGAAACCTTGCGACAGCGCGGTTCCAAGAACCGCGCCAGCGGCAACACCGATACCCGCAACACTCTTCTTAAATACAGCACCGATTCCGCCCGCGAGCTGCGAGCCCATGCCTTCGCCAGCTTTACCAGCTTGGACACCAACCCCGGACATAGCCTTGTTGACTTGTCCAGGCACTTTCGAACCATCAATGACTAGCGACACATACGCGGTCGCTAGCTCGTTTCCAGCAATACCCGTCATTGGTTACGCCCAGCCTCGTTGCTTGGCGTACCACTCCGCGTGAGCCTTGGTACCAGCCTTTGGTGTCTTTTCCGCAGCGGCCCCGAACCGCTTCACAGCTTCGGTTTCGCCGCGTGTGCGAGCACTGTCTTGAGTAGCAGCAATCGCCGCTGCAATCTCTTCCGCTGTCACAGGCTCGAATTCGTCTTCCATTATTTTGCTTTCTTGGATTTAGTCGGGAACAGCCCCGGATACCGCTTGTACGCGGGAACAGGCGGGTACAGCCCTAGAATCGTGTTGTCCGGATTTGTTGCCATCGAGGGCGAGATAGATTCCGGCTCCGGCCGGAGTGCGGTTGTGTTCACACACTCCGGCCCACTCGGGTAGCAATTGCCACGCCTACGGGTCACATCTGACCCAGGTCTGGAACGCGCAGCTCCGCATCGTTCCGGATGCACCACAACAGGAATTCGTCAGTCTGGACCGGCCACGGTGCTTCGACACGCGGACGGACCCAGCGGGCGACTCGATCGCCTTCGTCATTGTCGGACCAAGCTAGTTCAGCCTGCGGAGGCGTATTCCAGCTCTCCCATACCTCTGCAATATTCGCGATCACAGACGAGTTCGCGTGAGGGTCTTCACACGCGGCCGATTGACCTCGGTCCTTGAACTCTTCAGGCGCAACCGACACGGCGATCTTTTGAGCCGCCCGGATCTTCGCGTACTCGATTGCTGCATCCGCAAACAGACGCCACTCTTCGGTCAGGCCACGACGAATCGCATCGGTCGGAGTGTCAACACCAGTCAGCTTCTCCCCTGCGGCGTACAGCGGCTGAACAAGCTCTTGGAGTCGAGTGTCAAGCTCGGCTAGGACATCATCGACGCTGTACTCCGCGATGGAATCCAGCTGCGTAAGACAACCGTTGATCAGGTCCGAAACGTGTTTTCTCTGCTCGGCTCGAACAAGCTTGGCGAGTTCGTCCTTGGCGACACGGCCAATCCAATCTTTGTCGACCTTGCCTGAACCAATAAACCCCGCGGCCTCCCTGGCATAGTCAGGCGGGGGCGTGCCCAGCTCATCAAACAGCACATTCGCCTGTTGCTTAGCGGCCAGTGCTTCAGCTACTCCATCCAGACCGGAAACAATCTCCCTGAGCAGAGGATCAGTCATCAGCCTGTTGTACCTCGCGGGAATAACCCGCTTGATACCGTCGCTCTTCTCTTGCTCGTTCACATCAGCAGTAGTGTTACCCATAGTTTTGTTCTCCGTAATTATTCGATAGGTGCATTGAAAACAGCGGTGAACTCATCGATGTCCGATGGCCCATCGTCGTAAGGTTCGTACTCGGCAATCAGCCGAGTTAGATCGGACACTTGTTTTGCCAAGGCTGGAATAATGCCGGGCGGGGTATTCGCATCCCCCAACCGGGAAACGAGCACAATCCGAAGTGCCCTATACGCCGCGACCGGGTCATTACCGGTCAGCGCTTCGATATCCATTGATACTTCTCCTAAAATGTGGTCTATACCCCGCGCGCCGCGGGACTCCTGACCGGGGGCGGGGAGGCCGCGCACGCGAGACCCGTACGACTGAGAAAGTGACATCAAGGGGGTAGACCGGGGCCATCCCCCACCCGTCGAGCCCTCTCAGCGGGTCCCTCCGGTCTTCAGTAGCCGGACACCCGAGCGTTCAACGCTTCGGCTTCGGGATCTTCGATCGCGAATACTTCAACGTTTAGGTATTCGTAAAGATGGTTCAACGTTCAGACTCTTTCATTGATCTAATCCGGGCACGACGAACCGCCGGCCAATAGCCGTTGGGTACGGGTCGAATAGCCCCTGATTGACTAACCCCGGATCGTCCCTCTAGGACGCTCGAACAGGTACGTGCCTAACCCGATGTATCCCCAACCGGATTACGTCTCTTAGCGTGCCGTCCAGGCCGTGTTACGCACGGACTCACAGCCATTTACGTGTTGTAGGCATTGGTGCAGCGGCAACAGTTGTCTTGTTTCCGCGTGACGAGTTGCACCTACGGTGAGCGGATCGCAACTCACCGAGCAAGTGTCCGCCTTTGCTCCGTGGTAAGAGGTGATCAGCGGTGTGACTCATCGGATGTGTGTATGGAAGGTCAAGGTCAATACCTAGACCACATATCCAACACGGCATGTTCTCGGCTCGAAGCCGATCACGCATTCGCCTATACGCGCGGTTGTCGTATCCAGCGGGCTTCTTAGCTCGCTTGGGCATTCTTTCCCCAAGGCGCAGGAAGAAGCGAAGTATCGGTTTCACCAACAGGCTTGTACCGTTCTCGGAAAAGCTCAAGACCATGTTCGAAGTCGAGAATCGTTCCGCCGCCTGCGTCGCGAACCTCTCGGTATTTCACTTTGCCAGGGGCTTCCCGGTACGCCCGGTACGCCTCCTCGGACCTATCCGGGATAGGTCGGGTTAGGCTCTCGTGGTCATCTAGCCAGCTCATCACACGTCCAGGAAGACGCAGTGACGCAGCGCGGTTCGCGCGGCTGCATCGAGACCATGACCCACAGGCAGATACGCAGGCTGAACAAACCCAGCTAGGAACAGGTTCCCGCTCGTATCCTCGCTAAGGTTTGCCGAGTTCAGCAGGAACCCCGCGGCTGTCTGCCTACCGTCGTTTGCGGCAGGATCGTATTTGCCGTACTTGCCAGTTGCAGTGACCTTGCCGAGAACAGTTCCGCTCGGTGCGAGCGTGACACTGAACTTTGCTGGATCAAGCTCGATTTGTGGAGCTTGGCCGGTAAATTGGTAGCCGTGGAGACCGATAACCCATACAGGATTTCCCATTTTGTTTCCTCTTTCTAGATTAGTCCCGCTTCACGACTGATGCGCAAAGCGGCTCGACAACGGGCGCGGTAGCGCGCATCTGAAATGTCTTTGCATCTACGGCAATGGCCGGATGCGTATTTGTCGCGGACACCGGATACCTCATGTCCCGCGCGGCAGAGCTTCATATAGTCCCTCTTGACGGTTTCTGTCAGTTGACGGCAAAGCAAATCCGCACCCGCACATACATGTGAGCAAGGTCACGTACAATACGATTGATTGCACCGGTTTCGCTCCGTCGCACCGTGCAAGATTCGCGCGCCATGTCTGATCTCTGCCGAATGTGATCGGGTTCGGGATTTCTCCCCCTCACCCTTGCCGGGGGAAAATTCTGATCCCGTGAACGTGGCAGTAGTCAGACATTTAGAAGGCAGGGCCGAAGGCTCGAACTGCCCTATAGGAAATCTGAAATCATCAAGTTTCAGATAAAACCCATGAATCTACCTGCTGAAATAATCCGGAGAACAGACCTTGGACGGTCCAGGGGTCAAAAATGACAGACACTGTCGCCGAAATCTGCCACTTTTCTTAGACACCAAAAACCCCCGACCAGAAGGTCGGGGGCTATCGGGTATTCCAGCTTGACTGGATGATGACGGCGGTACCCGTCAAGGCTCAGAGTAGCGGCCCTCGTCGGACATAGAGAAAGCCCCCGACAGCTGACGGCTGAATCCGGGGGCTTCTCAGTGTGTCTGAGCTATCCGTTCAAACGGTCTCCGATCTGCTCGGCTCGCACCTCGTCGCGCCCGTGTTGGGCACGGTGCTTCCGCATCACGTCGTCAATCGCCCGTTGGGTCTCGCTCATCAGCGAAGGGCGAAGCTCCCCCGCTAAGGCTTCGTCGTCCATACGGTCCGCACCTCTCGTCAGGTTGGTCATGATGTCGCCTGCTTCGAATCCCACTGAGCCAGCGCGACCAGTAGCCGGCGGATGATCTCCGGTGGCGCTACCTCGGTGGGGTTCGCGTCTACGGGCTTCGGTGTGCGTTTCGGGAGCACTGCGGGCCTCCTGGTGGCTTGAGTTCCGGTCACGAGGGCGAATCTGGGTTCAACCCCCGTGACCGTTGGTAGCCAAGCTACGAACGGCAACCGAACCCGGTCCACAACTATGCTTGAGAATGCTCTAGATGCTCCGTACAGCGGCGAAACCGCCTTAGGTGAGGGATGATTGGGGGTGCTGGAGCATATCCACGCATACATGCGACGGGAGCACATGACATGCAGCTAACTTGCCTGGGAAGCGGTGGAACCACTGGTGGGGGATGCCCATCTCTGTATGACACGGACGAACGTGTCTATGTGGTGCAGGGCTGGCGGACCGACACTGTGGGAGTGATCGAGATTCCTCACTTGCTGTTGGGGTTCGCGGCACCTGATACCTACGTCGGCGCGACGCTCACCGACACTGGCAGAGGCACATTCGTGTTGGAGGGCCGACCAGTCACCGACCCTGCGACGCTGGCACAGATGGACATCTACCCGGACGAAACCGCTATCGAGGTAGCGAAGCTAGAGAGGAAGTTCTACGGCCGTGATGCTGCTAGCGCAGGGTGAAGATTTTCTTGACCTGTTCCGTCAGGCGAAACGTGAAGCGTTCCACCTCGAGGTAGCGGACGACTACGACACCCCCGAAGAGTCGGAGCCGTTCCGCAAGTTCATCGCGAACGAACCCGATGACTACGAGTGGTTCACGCCGTGGTTGGAGCATGTCCGGGAGACCACAAGCCGCGGGGTTGCCGTCAAGCGCGCGCGGGTGGTCACGGTCCCCCACACCGACTACACCAGGTTCGCCAAACACGTCGCACGCTTCAACGCGGAGGCAGGCGAAGACGTGCGGTATGTGCCGCGGCACACGATCAATGCCGATGAACTCACAAAAGACGACTGGTGGCTGTTTGACGATGAACGAGTAGCGTTCACCGTATTCAAGCCATCGGGGGAATGGTCGGGCGGAGCGGTTACCGACGATCCGGTAATCGTGGACTATGTCCGACGAGTCAAGAACCTTGTTTGGTCGAAGGCAACTCCGCTCGGAGAATACTCCGACCAGTGACGAATTCTGTCGATGAGGCAAAGGAAGCCCTCGGACAAGAACTCCGGGGGCTTCGCCTTAACGCTGGCCTCAAAGGCACTGAGCTTGCGCGTCTCGCTGGCTGGCACCAATCCAAAGTGCCGAAGATCGAGTACGGCAAGACCAGGCCGACCGAAACCGATATTCGCGCTTGGTGCATACACACGAATAGCGAAGACCATATACCGGACTTGATAGCCACAGTCCGCAACATCGAAGCTGCGTACCAGGAATGGCGACGTGTACTCGGCACCGGAACCAAACGGCGTCAACAGGCACAGGTGAAGCTAGAAGCTGACACCGAGTTCATGCGATGGTTCGAACCGTTCCTGATCCCTGGTCTGTTGCAAACCGCTGCATACGCGGAAGAGATCATGCGCAATGTCATCGATTTTTACCAGATCGCTGACGACCTCGAGGCGGGGGTGGCTAAGAGAATGGAGAGGCAGCAGATTCTCTATAGCCGGAACCACCGGTTTCATTTCGTCGTGGCCGAACAATCGCTGTACACCACCGTGGGCGATGATGGAGTGATGGCCGGACAACTTGACCGGTTGCTGGCAGTGTCCAGCATGCCTCGAGTCACGTTCGGGATCGTGCCTCGAAGCACGCGGTACCGGGTCCACATCTCGAACATGATCATGTTCGATAACCGGTTCGTCATGGTCGAAGGAACCTCAGCAGAGCTGACGATCACGCAACCCCGCGAGGTTGCCCAGTACGGCAGAGCGTTTGATACGCTCGCGCGCCAATCCGTGACCGGGAGCGGAGCCCGCGAGCTGATCGCGGCTGCACTCGAGACACGACACCGGAGGATCGAAGATGCATGAGGTTGCCGACATCCGAGCCGAGTTCGCCTCGACCGCGGCAGAGGTGAGAGGGAAGCTCGACAGCTTCCGCGAAACCGAGTGCCAACGGCACCAAGAGATCATGTCCGCCCTTGGCGAACTGCTCCGCACCTAACCGAGCGCTTCGAACGGGTCCGGAATCGCAGGCACCGAAGGCGTGTTCACCTCAGGAAACGCTGAGACATAGTCCTCGAACGGGTCGCCTTCGACCCGTTCGGGTCGTGGCTCTGGCTCCGGTGCTTGCAGGAGCTGGCGAACTTTTTCGAATCCGTCGCGTTCGGCTTCGTACCGTTCCACGGTCCGGGCTTCCCAATCGGTAACCCCGTACTCGACGGCGATCGAGTCCAGACGATCGGTTCCGGCCGGATCGAACGAGTACACCCAAGACGGTCGACCTTTCCCGGTCGACTCTTCCAGCTCTCGAACGGCCAAACCGTTCGCTACCAGTTTCTTGTCCAGGGTTCGGCGGACCGTAGCCACCGACACCCCAAGCCTGTCGGCAACAGCACCCGCTTTGGTAGCGGGATGCTCCATCAAGTCAATCCATACCCGCTCTGCGGTCTGGCCCAAAGCCGCCCGCAGGAACGCAGGATGATTTAAACGCATAACTAGTCCATATGATTTCTCTACTGGGGGGAGAGGTTCATATGGACCACTTATGCAGTTAATTCCCCACTCAAGATTCAGCACCCATCGTTGAGCCACCAAGCCCTCACGGCGCTTGTCGCTCTTGGTGACCAGTTCCAGCGAGGTAAGGCGCTTCAACGCCTTGCCCGCGGTTGTGCGGGCTACACCCGCACGGACGCTGAGGTCACGTTCAGACGCGTCTACCGTCCACACGCCCGCTTCGTGCGCCTTGCCGACCAGAGCCAGCGAGACAGCGCGGTCGCTCGCGCTGGTCCTCCCGGACCACGGGTACTCAGAAATCCTCTGCGACAGCTCTTCGAGTCGAACCCGAACAACGCGCGAATCACCAATCGGAGGTTGCCAACCACGGTCAGCGCTTTCCCATACCCTGCGCAATCGGCCCTCGAGCCGATTCGACCGGTCGCGTCCACCGTCTTCGGTCGCGAACTCGTACGCAAAATCGGAATCGGTGACGAGTCGAACAAACTCGTCCTCGTCAAGCCCTGCGTTCATCGCGTACATTGCCAGCGCCGAAGCGGTGGCCCATTCCGAGTACTTACCCTCGCTGCAATCCAGAAGATGCAGCGCAGCATCCGGAAGCTTATTTCTTAGTTCGTGTGGCAATGTCGTCGCCCTCCAAGGCGATAGTGATCATGTCGGCTAGTTCGCGAAGTTCGTCTTCGCGAAACAGCAGGAATCGGCTTGTTCCGGGTCCGGTCAAGCGGTAGTTGATTCCCCCGCGTTCCCGGTCCCATTTCTTATCAATTTTCATTGCTTCCAGTCCTTCAAATGGCGATGGCCTACCCGAAGGTAGGCCGCGCCTAGTTTGTTCGTTAGCGTGGACGCTGGAGGCTCATACGAGCCTGTAGAACGTCCGGATAGCCTTCTGTCCGTACATCTCCGGGTCTTCGACCTCTACTTCTGAGATCTGTTCATGCTCGTTCGCCGCGAGGAACGTCCGCACCGGTGCGTACACCTCCCCCGCGAGGTCCACGCGGATGCTCCGGTAAACCTCCAACACCGTGACCTTCTCGTAGGCCACAACCTCCGCGTACAGAAACCCTGCGCTCTCGACCTTCAACGTCTACCCTCCATCATTCGCAACCGCTATGGCATAGGCTGGAAGCGAACCGGGGTGCTTGGTACACCCCGGTTCACCCATCTTCTACGGGACGAGGTGTCCCCGCTTGGGTTCCCAGACGGTCAAGGTCATCTGTTCGCCGGATGTTGCCTCGTACTCGTAGTGCATGACCCTGACCACCGGTCGGGCCATCGCCTTCCGGGCGATGTTCCTGTGCGCCGACGCGAACCCGCGCTCACGAACGGTTGCGATCGTCAACTCACCGGAAGATTCCAGCTCACACACTGCGTCGAACCGATCACCAGTACGGCTGATGCTCGAAGCTGCAAACACCTTGTTCATGCGTTTTCGCTCTCATGGACCGTGTACGTGTGGTGTCCGGCCAACGTCTCCCGGATCAGCTTCTCTGCGTCGGACTTCGAGAGGCCGAACACCTCCACCGTGAATACCTTTGGCTTGCTGCTCATCCGCTTGTTCCTCTCGTAGTAGCCCTACGATTGCCAACGTAGATGAAGAGCTAAGCTATGTCACAGCTTTTGTCAGTGAGCTATGTCACAGCTTTTCAACGGTATGTTCTGCCAGAGCTTGTCGACCCGTGTGCTATCCGCCGATATGCTCGACGGATGGCGAATACGGTGACGAAGACCATTTCAGGCTGGAAGGTGGTCATGGAATGGGCACCGGGTGTTGGTCACGGTGGCCCGCATCGGCTGACGATCGAGGCTGCCGACCCGGAACACCCTCCAGTAGGCGGGTTGTCACAAGGGGTTCTGCGCAAGCTTGGTGCGATCGAATCGGCCCGCGAGGTCCGGCCGGCCGAATACCGTTTCGATCCGGAACCGCTGCACGCGGAACTTGCCGACAACGGTTTGTCAGATCGATACCTTGCCCTGCTGAGCGCGGCGTATATCGGGTTCGTGGACGCTGGCATTTCGAACGCAGTGCAAGAGCTTGCCGACAAGCTAGGCAAGCCTGCGAACACGATCCGCGGTCAGCTCTCGCAGGCACGCAAGGACCGGGGAATCATGGAGGGCCGCAACGGGAAGCCCGGAGGCGTACTGACTGAGAAGGGCCGCGCCACCCTGCAAGAGTGACGCGACCACTATCCCAGCTACACCCGATCTTTGACGCGTGCCTCATCCGGCACAACAGAGCGGCGAACGTACGGAACGTAGAGGTCGCCTGAAATCATCTGCCAACTGTCGTCAGGGTTCGGGGGATGCCCCAACTTCGCTTTTAGCTCGCTGGGAAACTTGATCTCGTACTCCAGCTTCGCAGCGGAAGCCGCTGAACGCCTACCTTCCGCGTTCGAAAAGTGGACGCGCACAGAGATACCCGAACGTTTCAGCAGATCACGCCGAGCATCCCAGTCGGATTTCTCCCACTCGTCGCCGTACGTGCCTCCAGTCGGCTTGTACTCCCACCGCGCTTCGATTGCGGGTGCTGACTCCAACTCAGCGATTCGATTGTCTAGCGCGTCGATCTGGGACTGAATGCGCTCTCGTGTAGTCGCTGACTTCGCCTTCGCCAGCGACACCGACAGTGCGTCTATGCCTGAGATCGCTTCGCGCAGTTCGGCAATCTTCGAGTCACCTGGTGCCCAGACACGTTCGAGAATCGGGATGTCGCCAACGGCAGAGAGAACCGTTTCGCTCACCGTTTCCTCTACCAGGTCAGCCGGAACAATGTGCATGTCTTGCTTCTCACACCGGTAGTACCGGTACTCGATACCGCGGGTGACCTTCCGCGTGTGGTGCAGCGTCAGGCCACAAGACTTGTGCGAGACAACACCGCCCAACGGGCTCAGTTTGCTTGTCCTGGTTGCGCGTCGCTCATCGCGGCGACGGGTTGCTATCTCCTGCAAACGCTCCCATTCCTCAAGTGAGACCAGCGGGTCACCGAACTGGACCGGAAGCCCTGAGCCGTCCCTCAACACGTCCTTTTTGTGGTGGACGAATCCGCGCAGTGCAGGACTCTTGATCATGTTCCGGATTGGCGTCTGAGACCAGGACGGCGGCCATTGCCGTTGCCGCTTACGCTTCTTGTTCGGCGGATCAACCGGTGGAGCGCGAAGCTCTTCCGGAAGCTCGCTTCGCTTCAGCGTGGCTATGCCGAGTTGTTGCGCGCGGTAGTACTCGGTTGGCGTGACGATGCCTTCTTCGTTGAGTTCCCGCGCGAGCTGGGTGTACGAACCACCGTCAAGCATTGCCTCAACGATCCTTCGCACGAGCACATACGCAAGGGGATCGATTTCCAGCCCCCAGCCTTCGCCTGTCTCGCGTCTCACCGTGACATACCCGAACGCTGGTCTACCGCCGCCCCAGCGAGCTTCTGAACGAAGCTTCCGCCGTGAACCGCGTGTCCGCTCTTTGATCGCTTCTAGCTCGCCTTCGGCTAGCCCAGCGATCACGTTCGCGATCATCCGGCCAATCCAGTGGTCCAGGTCGAACGACTCCGTCACCGAGACCAATGACTTGTTGTTCTTGGTGCACCAGTCCAGGACGTTGTTCAGGTAGATACTGCCCGTTGCCAGACGGTCAAGTTTCCAGGTCGCGACGATGTCCCACTCATCCCGCTTGTCCTCGAGGAACCACGGTCCGAGCCCCGGAGTATCGAACGGGTCGACATCTCGACTCACGTCGATGTCTTCGGCCCAGCCGATCACCTGGTGCTCGTGAGCGTCTGCCCACTGCTGGATAATCTCAATCTGACGTTCGATCGAAGTCGACTCGTCGGTGTACCGGGACAGTCTCAGCCGCCCTAGTACCCGCAGCTTTTCCCCAGGTCCAGGCATATCCGAAGGGTACCTCTCTGTTGTGCTAAATCTGATCTTTCACGAGCCCGTGATACCGCCCAATACCGGCAATGCGATCCGGTTGGCCGCGGGGACCGGCTGCGCGCTCCACCTCATCGAGCCGCTCGGCTTCGACCTGTCCGAATCCAAGCTGCGACGGGCCGGACTGGACTATCACGACCTCGCGGTGGTGACGGTGCATCCCGACCTGGCGACGGCATTGACCGCGATCCGGCCCGGTCGCGTGTTCGCCTTCACCACCCAGGCGAGCACCCGCTTCACCGACGTCGCCTATCAGGACAACGACGCGCTGCTGTTCGGCACCGAGCCGACCGGGCTGCCCGAGGAAGTCCTGGCCGATCCGGCGATCACCGACCAGGTGCGCATTCCGATGATGCCGGGGCGCCGCTCGATGAATCTGTCGAACGCGGCGGCGGTGTCGGTGTACGAGGCATGGCGGCAACTGGGGTTTCCCGGGGCTGTCTGACCCCGATACCTACTTGGTCACTTGATCACCAAGGCCACCATGGCGGCATCGCCCGAGCTGAATCCACCCGAGAGCGAAAATCCCTGAGAGCCTGATGAACATTTGTCCAGGTTTCTCAGTCGACGTCGAAGCGTTTGAAGCGTGAGGTGGCGCCCGCGGTCAGGCGGATGGCGGACTTGGCGACACCGAAGTGGTCGGCGAGCAATTCGATCGCGGCCTTGTTGGCCTTGCCTTCGACCGCCGGGGCTCGGACGTAGAGGGTGAGGGTGCCGTCTTCGGCGGTTTCGACGAGTGGGCCTTTACGGCTGTTCGGTTTGATCGTCGCCCGCACTGTGTGCACCGGGGGTCTCCTTCCCGTCCGGGCTGGTGGGGGTGGTCGCCGTCGCGGTGTCAGGGGTCGCCGGTTCGGCTGACGCCGCGGCCGGGTCGGCGCTCGCGGGTGCTGCGGTCGCGGAGGTGGTACGCACTGTGGTCGCGGTGGGCACGGTCGCCCTGGTGCGGCGCCCGCGCAGGAATCGCAGTGCGGCATAAAGCAATCCACCGATCACGGCGAGGAAGCCCAGCCACGGCACGGCCTTACCGGCGAAGACCACCGCGTCCTGCAGCCAGTCCACCAGCGAATTCCAGCCGGAGACGATGCCGTCCCAGAAGTTGTCCGGGTCGCCGGGGGCGTTCTTGTTGTCGGCGGTCAGGGTGATGGTCAGCGTCGACAGCGAAACCTGGTCGTCGAGGCTGCGTTTCTGCGCGGTGAGGCTGTCGAGTTCGCCCTGCCTGCTCGACAGTGCCTCCTCGGCGGCGATCAGGTCGGCGGTGTTGGTGGCGCCAGTGATGAGCGCTTTGAGCCGGTCGACGGAAGCCTGCAATGCCTTGATGCGGGCGTCGAGGTCCTGCCACTGCATGGTGACGTCGTCGCGATTGGTGCTCACGCGAGTGACGGTGCCGACGCCGCCGAGGCCGGTGATGAAGGCGTCGGTCTTGTCCGCGGGCACCCGCACACTGAGCACCGCGCGCGCGGCACGCTTATCGGTACCGGGCTGTTCCATCCGGCTGTCGATCCGCCCATCTACAGCGCGGACCTGCTCGGTGACGGTCGCGGCAGCGGCGATCGGGTCGTCGGAGGTGACATCCACCGACCCGGTGATCACCTCTTTACGATTGGACTGATCCGTCGGCGCCGGACTGTCCTTCGCCGGCGCCCCCTCCCGGAACCCGGGCGCCACCGCGGGCGCGGGCCCGGACAAGGCGTTGGGCGCCCCACCGGCCTGATCCGCACTTTCGTCGCTACCGCACCCGACCAGGAACACGAGTCCGAGCAACGCGACCATCACCACGACAAGCTTGCGCATGTTCGCAGCGTAGTGCGCGCCGGGCCACACGTCAGCGACGTAACCGCAGCCGGTGCTCGGAGTCGAGCTCATTCACCTCCGTATCGCGGGCTTCGCTCCTGCAGATCCGCTACGCCGACGCCGGGTGCTTGTGGGTCCAGCGGGTCACCGTCGGGTGCTCGGTGTGGATCGGTTGCGGGTCAGGTCGGGCGTCAGCGGTGGGCGCTCGGCCTGATTCAGCGGAAGTCGCGGGAGCGGGCGACGATGGTCAGGTCCAGGTGTTCGAGATGCTCGGCTACGAGACTTGCCGCGCCCTCGGCATTTTGGATGCGGCCGCGGATGAGCAGGGCGGTGGCGGACTGGGCGAGGCGGCGGTAGCGGGTCCACAGGCCGACCGAGCAGACGACGTTGATCATGCCGGTTTCGTCTTCGAGGTTGAGGAAGGTGACGCCCGCGGCGGTGGCGGGGCGCTGGCGGTGAGTGACGGCGCCCGCGACCAGGATGCGGGCGCCGTCTTCGACGAGCAGGAGATCTGCCGCGGGGACTACGCCGAGTGAATTCAGGTGGGCGCGTAGGAATTCGGTGGGATAGGAGTCGGGTGAGATGCCGGTGGCCCAGACGTCGGCGGCGGCGAGTTCGAGTGCGCTCATGCCGGGCAGAGAGGGAGCGACGGTCGCCGGGCCGGTGCCGGGCAGGCGGTCGGGCCGCTCCACGGCGGCCGCGCCCGCCGCCCACAATGCGGCCCTGCGCACGCTGCTGCCACGCGAATCCCGTTGCGCATCTGGAGAATCCGGCCCGTCAATGCCGCGCCCGAGCGCTCGCTGGTCCGTGCCTGCCGCCCCGGGCTCGGGGGCCACATCATCTGCAGCCGAACGGTATTCGACGAGGTGCGCTTCGGCCTGCGCGCCCACAGCGACGGGGCGACCGTCACCCATGCCCGTGGTACGCCTGTTCGTCGCAGCGACACGGTGGGAGCGCTCCTCGGTGTCGACCAGCACATCCAACGCCCCTGCGGTCGCGAGGGATTCCGATTGGGCAACAGTGAGTTCCACGCGGCCGGTGAGGTCGAGCATCGAGGTGAAGGGGCCGTGTTCGGTGCGGGCGGCGACGATGCGGGCGGCGAGGTCGGCGCCGATGTGGCGCACCCCGGACAGGCCGAGGCGAACCTCGGTGCCCGCGTTCTCGAGGGTGGGTTCGGCGCGACTAGCGTTGATGTCGGGGCCGTGCACGCGCACACCGTGGCGGCGGGCGTCGGCGACCAGCGACTGCGGCGAGTAGAAACCCATCGGCTGCGCCCGCAACAACCCGGCGCAGAACGCGGCCGGATGGTGCAGCTTGAACCACGACGAATAGAACACGATCGAGGCGAAACTCTGCGAATGACTTTCGGGGAAACCGAAATTGGCGAAGGCGTAGAGCTTTTCGTAGATGCGGTCGGCGAGCTCGCCGGTGATGCCGTGCAGGTCGCGCATGCCCTGGTAGAGGCGGTCCTTCAACTGTTCCATCTTCTCGGGTGAGCGTTTGGAACCCATGGCGCGGCGCAGCTGGTCGGCTTCGGCCGCGCTGAAACCGGCCACGTCGATGGCCATCTGCATCAGCTGTTCCTGGAACAGCGGGATGCCGAGGGTGCGGGCGAGCGAATTCTCCAGCGCGGGATGATCGCAGACGGGCGATTCCTTGCCATTGCGCCTGCGGATATACGGGTGCACCGAGCCACCCTGGATCGGGCCGGGGCGGATCAGCGCCACCTCCACCACCAGGTCGTAGAACTCGCGCGGTTTCAGCCGGGGCAGTGTCGCCATCTGCGCGCGCGACTCCACCTGGAACACCCCGATCGAATCGGCCCGCTGCAGCATCTCGTAGACGCCGGGTTCGGCGAGATCGAGCGCGTGCAGTTCGACCTTCTCGCCCTTGTGCTCGTGCACCAGGTCGATCATGTAGTGCAGCGCCGAGAGCATACCGAGTCCGAGCAGGTCGAACTTCACCAAACCGACTGCGGCGCAATCGTCTTTGTCCCACTGCAGCACGCTGCGTCCGGCCATCCGCGCCCACTCCACCGGGCACACGTCGGCGATCGGCCGATCGCAGATCACCATGCCGCCGGAGTGAATACCCAAATGCCGTGGCAGACCGTCGAGTTCGCCCGCTAGTTCGAGCACGGCGTCCGGGATGTCGGTGCCCGTTTCGCCCGCAACCCCTGACCAACGGCTCACCTGCTTGCTCCACGCATCCTGTTGTCCCGGCGAAAAACCGAGCGCCCGTGCGGCATCGCGCACCGAGGACTTACCGCGATAGGTGATCACGTTCGCCACCTGGGCGGCGTAGTCGCGACCGTACTTGGCGTAGACGTGCTGGATGGCCTCCTCGCGGCGGTCGGATTCGATGTCGACATCGATATCGGGCGGGCCGTCGCGCTCGGGCGAGAGGAACCGTTCGAACAGCAGGTTGTTGCCCACCGGGTCGACATTGGTGATGCCGATGGCGTAGCAGACCGCCGAGTTGGCGGCCGAACCCCTGCCCTGGCAAAGGATGTCGCTCTCTTTGCAGAACTGGACGATGTCGTGCACCACCAAGAAGTAGCCGGGGAATTTCATCTTCTCGATCACCGCGAGCTCGTGCTCGATCTGCCGGTACGCCTTCGGGTTTCGTTCCGGGGGGCCATAGCGTTCGGCGGCGCCGTCGAGCGCGAGGTGGCGCAACCACGAGTTCTCGTCATGGCCGGTCGGCACGACGAACGGGGGCAGTTTCGGGGCGATCAAGCGCAGGTCGAAGGCACATTCGCGAGCCAGGGTCGCCGCGTTCGCCACCGCGTGCGGGTACTCGGCGAACAGCTGCGCCATCTCCGCGCCCGAACGCAGGTGCGCGCCGCCGGTGGGGGCGAGCCAGCCCGCCATGTCGTCGAGACTGCTCCTGGCCCGGATCGCGGCCAGCGCCATCGCCCGTTTGCGCTGCGCCGGTGACGCGAAATGCGCACCGGTAGTTGCCAGTACGGGAATGTCGAGACGATCGGCCAGCGCCACCAGCAGTGCGTTGCGTTCGTCGTCGGTGGCGATGCCGTGATGGGTGAGCTCCACACTCACCCGGCCGTCGCCGAACCGTTCGATCAGATCACGCAGCGCCGCTTCAGCTTTCGGCAACCGCGCATCGCCCGCCCGCAGGTCGTGCTCGAGCGCGGTGCGCAGGTGCCCTTTTCGGCAGCCGGTCAGTACATGCCAGTGCCCACCCGCCGCCGCAGCGAGCGTGTCGAGGTCGTACCGCAGCACACCCTTCTCCCCCGCCGCCATATGCGCCGCCCCCATCTCCCGCGACAACCGCCGATACCCCTCCTGCCCCCGGGCAAGGACCAGTAGGTGCGGGCCGTCCGGGTCGGGAGAACCTGTGCGCGGCACCGAGTCCGGTGCATACACGTGTCCCGACCCGCCCACCCCGTCAGCGGGTGCCGACAGCACCTGATCATGGCCGTGCGACTCGGCGGATCCGCCGCCAGGCACCGAGCCGACAGCTTCGTCTAGTCCACGCACCGCCTCGTACGCGTGTCTGGGGCCCAGCGATCCGCCGACATCGTGCCCACCCGTGCCGCTCCTCACCCCATCGGCACTCGACGCCCTTCCCCGGCCGCCCCTCGGCGCCTCGCGCATCTCCGCTCGTCCGATCCCCGGCGCGACACGAACCCCGCCCCGAGGTACAGAACGGCGCCGGACCGCATCCCCTCGGCCCGGCGCCGCCTCCGCATCGGTTCCCAGTGACAGTTCGGCACCGAAAACCGTTGGCATTCCCCAGTCCCTGGCCGCCTCGGCGAACCGGACGGTCCCGTAGAACCCGTTGTGGTCGGTGAGCGCGAGCGCTTCCAGACCAAGGCGCACCGCCTCCTCCACCAGCTCCTCCGGCTGACTCGCGCCGTCGAGGAAGCTGTAGGCGGAGTGGGTGTGCAGCTCCGCGTAGGGCACCGTCGGGCCGGTCGGCCGGTCGAGTTCGGCGGCGCGGTACTCGCCCCGCTTGCGCGACCAGGCCGGACTGTCGCCGCCGTCGCCGGGGTGCATGTCTTCCGCAGGCCTACCACTCGGCTTGCCGGAGAGCACCCGTTCCAGCTCCGACCAGGTCGGCGGCCCGTTGCTCCAGCCCATGCACCCACTCCTCTCACGACCCCCGCATCACCACACCCCTTTCCTGTTGGCACACAACTCAACTCGCGGGCAAGCGCTCCATCGACTGCGATTCCAACGCGGCCTCCACATGACCGAGACCCTGACGGATCACCGCGCCGTAGGCATCGTTGGCGAGCACGTCCAGGTGCCCGCGTGCGATGGCCAACTGCATCCGCGCCATCTCGAAGTCACCGACGCGGCGGTGACTGTCAGCCAGGTTCAGATACAGCGAGGGCAGGAACCCACGCAGCCCCTCATCGAGCGGGATGCCCGGCCCGAACACCGCGGCCAGCGCCCGCTGATCCCACAGCAACGCACCCTCCGGCAACTCCTGCACATCCGCGAGGTGGTGCGCCACCACGCAGCGATGCAACGGGTCGCCACCTTCCCCTATCTCACTCCACAGCCTGGTCAGCGCCGCGCGCGCGGCGTCAGGGTTGTAACCGCCGAGCCGCACCGCGGCATAGATGTCCGCCATCCGATCGTCCGCCATGTGCACCAGTATCGCACATACGTTCGAATAATGGCGAGAGGTGTTCGAACATATTTTCGAGTTTCTCGAAGAGTCTGGTTGTGGAACTTACTTCGGAGTAAGTTCGGAGGGAACGATCTGCAAAGGAGCAGTGATGTCTCAGGTTTCCCCAGGTGAACACAAGCGGCGACGCGACCTCGCAGGCAGGCACGTCGTGATCACCGGCGCGTCGTCCGGGATCGGACGGGCCGCCGCGCTCTCGGTCGCCGACAAGGGCGCCGTCGTGTTCCTGCTCGCGCGTCGCGGCGACGAACTGGCCGCCGTGGTCACCGAGATCCTCGACGCGGGCGGGCAGGCCTACGGCTACCAGTGCGACGTCACCGATTCCGACTCCGTCGACGCGACCGTCGAGACCATCCTCACCCAGCACGGCCACGTCGACATGCTGGTCAACAACGCCGGCCGGTCCATCCGCCGCGCCATCCACCGCTCCACCGACCGCCTGCACGACTTCGAACGCACCATGGCGGTCAACTACTTCGGCGCCCTGCGCATGACGCTCGCGCTCCTGCCGCAGATGCGTGAACGCGGCTTCGGCCACATCGTCAACATCTCCAGCGCCGGCGTGCAGGTGGCCACGCCCCGCTTCGCCGCTTACCTCGCCAGCAAGGCCGCCCTGGACAAGTTCACCGAGGTCGCCTCGGTCGAAACCCTCGCCGACGGAGTCACTTTCACCACCATCCACATGCCGCTGGTACGCACCCCGATGATCGCCCCCAGCGGCGACCAGGGCCCCTCCGAATCCCCCGAGTGGGCCGCGAGCACCATCGTGCGTGCCCTCACCGAACGCCCCAAACGCATCGACGTCCCCCTCGGCACCCTCGCCGAATACGGCGGCATCTTCACCCCCAAACTCCGTGACCGCATCATGCACCGCTACTACCGTGCGATCCCGGATTCCCCTGCGGCCAAAGGTGAATCGGTCGAAGTCACCGAGGTCCCGGTCCCGTCGAGTCCGAAAACCCCTTCGCCCGCCCGCAAGGTCACCGGCACCGCTCTGCGCCGCGCGGCCCGCTGGGTCCCCGGCACCCACTGGTAGCCCGGCATAATCGCCCACTTCGCACGTTTTCAATCAGTTTTCTGACTGAATTCACGCGAAGTGGGCGATTACGCCAGTCCGCGGACCTCGAGGGTGAAGTGGTGGGCGGTGATGCTCATGTGGTGGCGCATGTAGAGGCGGTGGGCGGTGGCGCGGGTGGGACCGACGCCGGAGTCCAGGTGGATCGCCGTGCAGTTCAGGCGGGTAGCCTCGGCGGTGATCCAGGTGAGCAGGGCGTCGGCATGACCTCGTCCGCGAGCTGTGGGCAGGGTGGAGACGTCGTCGATGTAGATGTGGTGGCCCCAGGCGGTCGAGTGGGATTCGCGGAATCCGGCCACCGATAGTGCTGCGCGAGAAGCGGGTTCGAAGGCGCCGATCAGGCGGTAGCCCGCGGGGCGGAGTTCGGTGTCGATGAACTCGGCCAGCCGGGATGTCGTTTTCCACTGTGGGCGGAGCTCCAGCAGGGCTGGGCCCGCCGATTCGGTTTCGTGGCTGCCGATTTCTCGGATGTCGATCATGGAGTCGACGTTAGGTCTGTGGGTGATCACGCGGGAGAGCCACTGCGGCGTAGTTCTACTGGTCCACTGGCTCCGCGCCGGCGTAGTCGTGCAATCGGGGTCTCCGGAATCAGTTTTCTGATTATTCGGGGGCCGATTGCACGATTACGCCGGTCTTCTCACTCCGGCCGTCAGAGTTCGGGGAGTTGTTCTATCGCGGCGGGTTCCAGGTAGGTGACCGGTTTGGGGGTGGCGCCGCAGCTGGCCTGGCGGGGGGCGGCGGGGACGGTGCGGGCGGTGACGCGCCAGCGGCGGCCGTCGCGGTGGGTGACGATGGCGGCGCCTGCCTGGGCCGGGTCGTGGGCGGGGACCGGGTCGGGGTGGACGGTGAGTTCGGTGGCGGAGGCCTGGACTTGTTGGCGGACAGCCACTTCGGCGAGCTGGGAGATCGGAGGGTAGCAGCTGCGGCCGCGGAGGCCGGGTAGGGAGACCTCGCCTGTGTCTGCGGCTTCGAGCAGCGCCTTGGCGGCGGGGGCATCGACGCGGCCGTAGGTGAGGCCCGACGGGAGCAGGACGACGGCGGGGGCGAAGCGGTGGCCGCCGGTGTGCGAGGCCTCCCAGACCCGGCCGGGGTAGTCGGCGGCCATGGCGGCGGCGATCGGGCGACCCAACAGCGCACAGCACTGGTCACGTTTGCCGTGTGCGCAGACCAGCATCACCGGATCGTCCACACGCACACCGACTCCCGGAGCCGGACCGTCGACGAGATACAGGTCGATATCGAAGAGCTGACGCAGGTCGGTGATCTCGAACCGCTCACACCAGGAACCCTCCGGCCGCGAACTGGCCAGCAGCACGGTGCGGGTACCGGTGAACTCGTTGCGGCCAGGACGCCGGATCAGCGTCGGGCGAACCTTCGCCGCCGAAGTGCGGGCGGCCAGCTCGGCGGTGATCTCCGGCCCGAGTACCTCGTCACCGATCACATCGCTGCCCCACGCGCCGGGATGCTCGATACACAACCAGCCGGTGACGTGCGCCGCGGTGCCGAGAAGCGGAAGGTCGACAGCGGCCGCCGAACACAGCATGCCCTCGAACGGGTTCACAGTGCTCCTTCCACGACCGATCCGTCCGGACGATCCGGGACCAGGCATTGTTCACTGTAGAACCGGATGAACAACCGGTTGGAAGCCCGAGCCGCCGTCGGTACAGTGGTCGCCGTCACTTCGACACAGATCGGGCGGGGCCGGACAAAGAAGAACCCCCACGACCTAGCTGTCGCGGGGGAAACTCCATGTGTTTACGAGGGACCTTGTCCTCGTATCTGTCATCGATGATAGCGGGGGGAAACCGGGATGCCAACACGCGCCACGATCATTGCCGTAAACAAACATCTTCACCCCGTACGACTCGCTACATACGGTGCGCGCTGTGGCAACGATCCCTTCCTCGCGCTCGAACTCTACAAGTGGAACCTTCACCTGTCGGCAGCATTTCAGCAGGTCCTGGCCATCAGCGAAGTTGCCCTGCGTAATGCCATCGACCAGCAACTCCGCAGCTGGAACGCATGCCAGCCGCACCACACACGAATCGGTGCCATCCACGGCGCCGACTGGCTCATCGACCCTGCCCGGCCGCTGAACTCGCTGACCAGAGGATCCCGCAAGACTGCGACACAACATGCCACCGAGGCTGACGGCAATCGCGATCCGAAGCATCCACGCAAAGGCGCGGTGATCACCCACGATGACGTGCTCGCGCAGATCACCTTCGGGGTCTGGCCGAAACTTTTACCGACACCGAACACTGGTGACGCCAGCTTCCGTGGTCGCCAGGTCTTGTGGCGAGACGCGTTGCGCCATGCCTTCCCACACGCGGCTGACGACCCGGACGGCCTTGTCGTCGCCGATCGAGCGAGCCGATTGCATGGCCTACGCAACCGGGTCTCGCACATGGAACCGCTCCTCGATGTCAACATCACGGCTCGCCACAATGACGCCCTTCGGCTGCTCGGTGCGATCAGTCCGGAAGTGCGCGACTGGTGCGCGGGATTCAGCAGGGTGATCGAAGTGCGACGAAAATGTCCGGTCGAGCTAGGGAGTGGTCACTCGTAGACGCCCTCGGCGTGCCATAGGGCCGACTCGTGGACGAGGAGGACTGCGCGGATTTCGGTGAGGTCGGCGTCGAGTTGGATCTGGACGCGGACGGCCAGGGCTTCGGGTTCGGTGGTGGACCACCAGCGTTCGGTGATCGGCCATGGGCCTGCCCAGCCGAGGAGGGCCCACTGTTTGCGGCCCCAGCGCAGGCGGGTGGGGGTGGCGGTGAACAGGCCGCGGTCGGTGATCAGGACGGGGGTGCCGTCGGCGGCGGTGAGGTGGACGACCGGGCGGTGTAGCAGGAGCAGGGTGGGGGCGGGTTCGGGGAGGCGGCCGGGCCAGGGGTGGGTGGGGTCGGCGGCGGGGGTGAGTTCGTCGCCGAGGGCGATCATGGTGATGCGTTCGGCGGGGCCGCGGCCGCCGCTGAGCACGCCGATGCGCACGGCTTCGCCGCCTAGCAGGCCCTGCACGCGGACAAGGGCGCGGCGGGCGCGTTCGGTTTCCTCGCCTTCGCCACCCCACAGGCCCAGTTGCAGGGCACCCGCGGCGACCACCTCGACCGGTTCCAGGGTGAGCGCGACGATCGGGCCGGTGGGGCGGGCTCGGTGGGTGAGCCAGCCGTCGAGTTGCCAGCGGACGCGGTCGGCGGTGTCGGCGGGGGTGAGTGGGCGGGCGCAGCGCCAGATTCGGGTCAGTTCCTCGCCTGTTTCGGTGCGCGCGGTCACGGCGAGGCGGGTGCAGGCCACGCCCGCCGCCGACAGGACCGCGTGCAGTTGGGTGGACAGTTGCCTGCCTGCGAAAGCGGCCGCGTCGACCCGGTCGATGGGTGGGTCGCAGGCCAGTTCGACGGTCAGTTCCGGGGCCGGGCGGCGCGCCGACGGTGGGCGTTCCGGGAGGGCGCGGGCGGTGCGGTGAGCGAGCACGGCGTCGGCGCCGAACCTCGACGCCACTTCGGCGGGAGACAGGCGAGCGAAATCGCCGATGCGGCGTAATCCCAAGCGGCGTAACAGGTCTACGAGGTCGTTGCGCTCCGACGCGGCCAGGCTCGGTTCCATCGCGAGCTCCGAGACCGGGAGCGGGGCGAGGTACTTCGCGCCCTCCCCCTGCGCCACGATCGCGCCGTGCTTGGCCGCGATCACCGCCGTCGACATGGCATCGGCGATCCCGATCTGCGCCTCCGCACCCGCCGCGGCGACCGCATCGATCAACCGCACCACCGCAGCCTCCTCCGAACCGAAATACCTTGCGGCACCACGCGCTCCGAGTACGACGAGCCCCGGCCGCAACACCTCCACCCCCGGCACCGTCGCATCCACAGCCCCCACCACCGGCTCGAACAACCGCGCATCCCGATCCGGATCATCCTGCACCACAACAAGTTCCGGGCAGCACCCCTGCGCATCCCGCCTACCCATCCCCCGCCGCACCCCTTCGGCCCGCGCGATCGCCGAACACGCCACCACCGAACTCCCCCGCAACACCGCGATCGGCCGATCCGCCGACACCCCCTCCACCGCAGCCGCCGCCACCGCAGCCCAGTCCGGACACCACACCGCCAACACCCGATCAACGCGCGCCACAACACCGCACCCCGCGACCGAACGAACCACCACCGAGCTGGCCCAGGTGCCACACCACCAGCCCCCGACCACACCCCACGACCGTCCGAACCACCGCACGCGACCCAGGCACGCCGTGAGCACCCGAATCAACGCACACCACAAAGACACCCCCGACCCACTGAACGCGGACCTCGACACCAGTCGACCCGGCGCTGACGAACCGCGGCAGCACCACAGCCAGCCGACCGAACGAAGACCCCATCGCTTCGACCTGCCGCAAGAGGTCAGCCCAGTAGCCCGCTTGAGGGCTGTGGTGGGCACCCGGGGTGCGATTCGTGTACGAACGAGAGATCGGCGACCGTTTGGTGGGCGCCGGGGAGACGGTGGGCTCGGTCATGCCCATCGTGGCGAACCGGATAACGGGCCGACAGTCACGAGACTGCCTCGCGCAGCGCGGTGACTCCGGTTGTGCGGGTGACAGTTTCGCGCGGCAACCATTCGGTGCGGCCGACCTGGGCGCACAGGTCCATGCGGCCGTGGCGGGTCTGGCCCGCTTTGGCGCTGACGCGCACGTCGAGACAGACCGAGCGCAGGCGGCCGCGACCGGGGCCGAGGCCTCGGTAGCCGGTGACGCGAGAGTCCAGGCGCAGCGTCGGATTCGCCCATTCGCCGCCAGCTACGACCAGGGTTGCGCCGCGGTTGCGGGCGCGGGCGGCGAGGACTCGGCAGCGCGACGGCGCGACGGCGAACCCGCTCAGGCCGAGGACCACCAGGTCCAGGCCGTCGAGCAGGACCGCGGCCACCTCGGCGGGGTCGGGGCCGGGGTCGGCGATCACCGCGAGCCGGGACAGCTCGGCGCCCATCTCCGCGGCGGCCAGCAAACCGAGCCGAGGCAGGCCGACCACCGCCGCGTGACCGCCGTTTCCGGTGACCGAGGCGAGCAGCCCGGTGAGCAGGGAGTGGGCGCCGGTATAGGCGACCACCGACCCTTTCGGCAGCCCACCATCGGGCAGCAGGTCGGCGAGCGGCGGCGGCACCGGCAAAAGATCACGCCGTAATGGCTGTTCACGCGGTATATGACCGGTCGCGGACTCACCGCGTCCGGGTACCGCTGCCATGCGCCTGCGCAGTTCGTCGAGCATGCCCTGATCGGGCGACAACGCTTCCGAACCCATCAACACCACCTACTTCCACGATGGACCCGCGAGCGGAAAACCGCCCTGCGCCGGAACGGCAGCACCGTTCCAGCTATCGATCGTATTCGAATATACGTTCGATAGCGACCAGCGTGACACCCACCCCCTCCCTATGTCCATCACCCAGCACCGCGAAGATCCCGGCCAGTCAGCGCCATATTCGACTACCCTCGCACCCGTGACCGAACGTGCTCGTCCCCATATCGGCCCCGACTACCTGGTCGCGGGCCGCTACCGCCTGCAGTCCAAGCTGGGTGGAGGTGGCATGGGTGCGGTCTGGCTCGCGACCGACAGGTTGCTGAACCGGGAAGTCGCGATCAAGCAGGTGCTGTCCACCGCGGGACTCAGCGCGGCCGAAGCCGAGCGGATCCGCAGCAACATCGTGCACGAGGGCCGGGTGGCCGCGAAGCTGTCGCACACCCACGCCGTGGCCGTGCACGACGTGGTGATCGAGGCGGGCGAACCGTGGCTCGTCATGGAGTACTTACCCTCGCGCAGCGTGGCCAAGGCGCTCGCGCTGGTCGACACGCTGCCCGCGGTCGAGGTCGCCCAGATCGGCGCGCAGGTGGCCGACGCGCTCGCCGCCGCGCATGCCGCGGGCATCGTGCACCGCGATATCAAGCCGGGCAACATCCTCGTCGCCGACCGCGGCAACAATGTGGGCTTGGCCAAACTCAGTGACTTCGGCATCTCGCGCGGTGCGGGCGACACGCACGGTGACGAACCCGACGGTGTGATCACCGGCACCCCCGCCTACCTCCCGCCCGAGGTCGCGCGCGGTGCGCAGCCCACCGAGGCCAGCGACGTGTTCTCCCTCGGCGCCACCCTCTACACCGCGCTGGAAGGCCAGCCGCCGTTCGGTTTCGACTCCGACGAACACGACGTCGTCGCCGCGGCCGCGATGGGCCGGATCATCCCGCCCACCCGCAGCGGCATCCTCACCCAGCCGCTGCTGCACATGCTCGAGCCCGCACCCCAGCGCCGCCCCACCATGGCCGAGGCCCGCGACGAAATCCTCACCGCCGCCTTCGGACCCGGCACCGGCGCCTACATCCTCGGCGTGCCGCTGCGCACCGAAGACGGCACCATCCCCGCCTGGTCCACCCGCAACTCCGCGAGCGGGCTGCGCAGCCCCAATTCCGCCCCGCTGCCGCGTCCGCACCGCGCTCCGATCGCCGCCACCGCCGCGCCCCAACAGCAGCGCACCGGCAGCTTCATCGACAACCTGCCCAACGGTGCTCCCCTCGCCATCGGCGCGGGCGTGCTGATCGGCTTGGTCATTCTGATCGCGATCATCATCGCCGTGATGTAGAGCCTCGACCCGCGTCCCCGAGCAGTCCAGGGTCGCCGATCAGGGCTATTCGATCCGTCGTCGGTGCGCCCAGCGGGTCAGTGCGTTCCGGTTCGACTGCTGGGTCTTGCGCAGCACATTCGAGGCGTGCGTCTCGACGGTCTTCACCGAGATGAACAGCGACTCGGCGATCTCCCGGTAGGTGTAACCGCGCGCGAGCAAGCGCAGCACCTCCAGCTCACGCGGGGTCAGCGAGTCCAATTCGGGATCGAGCGGCGGCTCGGGCACCGGTGAGCGCCCGGTGAACGAGTCGAGCACGAAACCGGCCAGCCGCGGGCTGAACACCGCGTCCCCACCGGCAACCCGCCGGATGCCGTCGGCCAACTCGGCACCGGAAATCGTCTTGGTGACGTACCCGCGCGCCCCCGCCCTGATCACCGCGATCACGTCCTCGGCCGCGTCGGACACGCTCAACGCCAAACACACCGGCCCCGTGGCGATCCCGCTCAGCACCGCCACCCCGCCGCCATCGGGCATGTGCACGTCCAGCAGCACCACATCCGGTTTCGCGACGTCGATCCCGGCGATGGCCTCGGCCACCGCCCCGGCCTCACCGACGACCTCCATATCGGTCTCGCGGCTCAGCTCCGCCCGCACCCCTGACCGAAAAACCGCGTGATCGTCGACCAGGAAAACCCGCACACTCACTACCAGACTCCTCATTCGAACCGTGTCGATCGACCTGCTGTCATCGGTACCACACCACAATGCCCGGACGAGTCGAGATCGGCCGCGGCCCGAGCTTGCCGTAGCGCCTGAATCAGGCAACGCCGGCTCGGGTTCGGTGCGATCACACGCTCAGTGATCGGCCGGATGGTCCCGTGCCGAGGCGTGCTCATCCAGTGGAGTCGTCGCGTCGACCTCGGACTGCCCGGTCCGGCCCGTGTCGGCCGTCCCGAAGTCGGCTGGATCGACGCTTCCCTCGCCGGTCACGGAAGCGTCCTCGACCGGGTCCGGTTCGGAGGATCCGGAGTCGGTGCGCGGCATCACGATTCGCACCTCGGTGCCACGCCCGACGGTCGAGTCGATCTCGGCCGTGCCGCCGCGGCGCTCGATTCTGGCGCGGATCGACTTGGCCACCCCGCGCCGGTCGGCGGGGACCGCGGACACGTCGAAACCGGCGCCGCGGTCGCGGACGAAGATGCTCACCTGGTGGGGTTCGGTTTCGGCGAACAGGTCGATCTCGGGGACGTCGGCGTGCTTGGCGGCGTTGACCAGTGCCTCGCGGGTGGCGCCGAGCAGGGCGGTGAAATGTTCCTTCGGCAGGCCCGCGCCGGTGTCGCCGGGGTCGAGCGCGACATCGCCGACCACGACCGGGGTGACCTTCACCCCGTGCTGGTCCTCCACCTCGCCCGCGATGGTGCGCAGCGCGGTGGCCAGGCTGGACTGGGCGGGCGCGGTGTCATCGAAGAGCCACTTGCGCAGTTCGCGCTCCTGACTGCGGGCCAGGCGGAGCACCTCTTGCGGATCCTCGGCCTGACGCTGGATCAGCGCGAGCGTCTGCAACACCGAATCGTGCAGGTGGGAGGCGATCTCCTCGCGTTCCTCGTTGCGAATGCGGGCGCCACGCTCGGCATTGAGCGCGCGGACCATGCGCAACCACAGCGGCACCGTGAGCAGACCCGCGCCGACCAGCGTGACCGCCACCGCGATCAGCGCCGACCCGAGCGAGGAGAGATCGATCCTGGCCAGCACCACCACGCCGAGCCCGACCACGATCAGCGTCGCCCCGGCCACGATGCGCGACCAGGTGACCACCGAGGGTCTCGCGGGCAGTCCGAACAGGGCACGTGGACCAGGTGCGGCGACGTCGTATTCGCGCCACACCAGCGCGGCACCGACCGCCACCACCACGATCGGCGCGATCACCTGCGCCGCGGTCCCCTGGAACAGCCAGCCCACCGTCACCGTGAGCCCGAGGCCGAGCAGGGCGAGGCCGATCGCCTGCCTGCGCTCGTCACCGGTCGGCTTCACCGCATCCGCGCCACCGGGGGTGAAGATCCACAGCAGCCCGTACGCCACCAACCCCGCACCGACCAGCGCGGACAGCAGCACGAACGCCAACCGCACCTTCACCACGTCGACACCGAGATGGTCGGCCAGACCACCCGCCACCCCACCGACCACCCGCCCACCGCTGCGGCGAACCAACCGCGGTGTCTCGGGCACGGGCGCACCCATCGGCTCGGGACCGGGGTTGGGCAGCATGGGCCGATAGCCGCGAGGCACGCCGTAGCCCTGCGGATACGGGGCGTAACCCGCCATGGGCCGGTACTGCTGCTGCGGAACGTATTGCGGCGCCCCATAGACCACCGGCCCACTCCCGCGGCCTACGAAACGATCACGCAGCCGATGCCCGCCGAACCGTGGATTCGCCGCTGCCCCTGGCCCCTCCGAAGACCCACCCGGTCGAAACCCGTTCGCCGCCCGCGGCGCACCAGCAGCACCCGTGCCGACCCCAGGCTGATAACCGGGCGCGGAACTCGAGCCGCGAGCGCCGTCGACACCATTACCGGCCGCAGTCCGATAGCCCGGACCCACGCTCGCCCCGTTCCCGCCCGCGCCGAACGTCGAGCCGACAGCATTGTTGCCGGCGACAGGCGGGTAGCCGGCCGCGTCGCTGATACTCGCCCCGTTGCCACCGGCGGACCGGTAGCCGGGCGCGGCGCCGTTGCGTGTGTTCGCGCTGTTGCCGCCCGCAAGCCCAGAGGGCGGGTAGTAGGGCGCGTTGTTCCCGGCGGCGGCGCCGGGCCCGGGTGGGGTGGCAGACCCCTGGGCGGCAGTGCGGGCGGGAACAGACGGATCCATGCTCTCGATAGTGGCACGTGCGGCGGGGTGCTGACATCAGGAAAGTCCCTGATCTCATCCCTGATGTCGGCCATTCGGCGCTGACCTGGGTAGGAAGCTGTCCGGTCCGGACAGAAATCAGTCCCTACCAGGGTGAATGTCGGATCCGGTGACAGGCAGGAGCGGGAATGCCGGACGCCGGACCGGCAACCCGGCCGCAGCGCCCTCAGCAGGCCTTTTAAGCCGACAGGCGGTCGCACCGAAAGCCCGGCCGCAGAAGCTTTTCCTACGTTGATGGCAGGCCGAAATTGCGGCCGCCGCTTCAGGGGAGGAACACGTGAACATCTTCACCACCGTGCTGGGTGCCGCCACTATCGGATTGAGCACACTGGGGATCACCCCGATCGCCTCGGCCACGCCGATGGCACCGCACGAGACGACCTATCGCGGGCCCACCGGCTTCGAACTCACCATCGGACACACCGAGGAGTCCTACCGGCTGGTGCCCCCGCTCAACGCGATGCCGACCAATCGCGAGGTGTTTCTCGACAACACCGTCTACGTCACCGCACCGGCAGGTGCGACCGGCGAGATCACTTCCGGCTACCTCGTCGCCTGCGCGGTGGACCTGACCCTGTCGGTCGGGCTCGACGGCGGCATCTCCGCGAGCGCCGGGGCGAGCATCGGGTTCGGCTCATCCGGTCCCGACGTGTCCGCCGATATCGGTCCGTCGATCTCGGCGGGCCTGGATCTGAGCCTGTCGCTCGCGCCGGGCGAGATCAAGAAGATCGATGTGGGGTCGATGAAGCTGGGTTCGGGCACCACCTATCTGGTGAACCGGGACTTCCACCTGATGGTGGGCAACTGCGGTGGACCGCTCAACGTCTACTCGTGGGCGACGGTCACCGCGAGCACCGGACAGGTGAGCGCGACCAACTCGGTCTTCGGCGACACCATGTTCCTGTGAGCCATCGGGGCCCGGCGACTCGCCGGGCCCCGTCGGTCCGAATACCATGGCCCTCGGTCATTTTCATCGAACGGGGGGTTCATTGACCAACAGCGATACGCAGAGCTCTTCGCCGCGTGTAGTTTTCGCGCAGCGGTTCGCCGATCTCTATGCGGCAGCGGGCAATCCGACTCTGCGTCGGGTCGCCTCGGCCAGCGAGCGACGCATGCGCGGCGCCCAGGCAGGCACACCGTCACCGCAGCGGATCAGCGATTGGAAGGCCGGGCGCAATGTGCCCGCACGCTTCGAATCGCTGCTGCCGGTGGTCCTCACGCTCGTCGAGATGACCGAGAAGGCCCAGCGTGCCCTGCCGCGCACCCTGGCCGACCCGCACGAGTGGCGGCGCCTGTGGCAGGAATCGGTCACCTGGACCGCCGACGCTGGCACCGGCGACACCTGCCCCTACCCCGGCCTGCGCGCCTACCTACCCGAGGAGCACACCTTGTTCTTCGGACGCGAACAGGCCACCGCCGAATTCGTCGAACTGGTGAGCGCCACCACCGACGTCGTGGTGTTGATCGGCGCGTCGGGGGCGGGCAAGTCCTCGCTGCTGGCGGCCGGTCTACGACCCGCGATCGACCTACCCGCCGCCACCATGACACCGGGTTCGACCCCGACCGCCGGACTCACGGCGGCGCTGACCGACGATCTACGGGTTCTGATCGTCGACCAGTTCGAGGAGCTGTTCACCCTGTGCCAGGACGAAGCCGAACGTTCGGCGTTCCTGGCGAGCCTCGCCGAGCTGCCCGATTCCCTGACGGTCGTCCTGGCACTGCGCGCCGACTTCTACGAACAGTGCCTGCACTATCCCGTCCTGCGGAACAGCCTGCAGCACAACAGCTATCTCCTCGGTGCGATGTCGATGGACGAGGTGGCACACGCGATCACCGGCCCCGCCGAAGCCGCCGGGCTCACCCTAGAACCCGGCTTGGAAGAGCTGGTCCTCACCGAATTACGTGGCATCGGTGGACATCTCAGTACCGACGGCTACGACCCCGGCGCGCTGCCCCTGCTCTCGCACGTGATGTCGGCGACCTGGCAGCAGCGCGAAGGCCGCAAACTCACCGTCGCCGGTTATCGCAAGACGGGCGGGGTCGCGGGGTCGGTCGCCGAAACCGCCGAACTCGCCTGGGGCGAGCTGACTTCGGAGCAGCAGACCGCAGCTCAGGAACTGCTCGGCTCGCTCGTCACCGTCGGACAGGACGGCCGCGACACCCGGCGAACCGTCGACCGTGCCGAATTACTCAGCCGCAGTGTCGATCCCGACGCATCGGCCGAAGCTCTCGAAGTACTCGCGGCCAGCAGACTGATCGCCCTCGACGCGGGCTCGGTGCAGTTCTCCCACGAGATCGTGCTCACCGCGTGGCCCCGGCTGCACGGCTGGATCGACACCGACCGGGTCGGGCATCTGGTGCGTCAGCGACTCGAGCACGATGCATCGGAATGGGAAGCGGCGAAGCATGATTCGGCGCTGCTGTATCGCGGTACCCGGCTCGACAACGCGAACGAGCACACCGTCGGCGCCCCGATCGGTCCGCGAGTGCGCGCCTTCCTTCAGGCCTCCCGACGGGCGGCACGCAACGGTGGACGTTGGCGGATGGTGGCCGTCGCGGTCGTGTTCGCACTGCTCGCCACCGGTGTGATCGCTGTCGACCGCACCAGGCTCGCCGATCAACGGACATCGGATCGCGACTACATCGAATTGGTGGCGGCAGCCGAGCGGACCAGGACCGAGGACCCTTCGCTCTCTGCGCAGCTCGCGCTGGCCGCGCACCGGATGCGGCCGAATGAGTCGACCCACGCCATGCTGTTGAACAGCCAGGCCCTGCCGCTGGCCGTCACCGTGCCTGCGCATGACAAGGGGATCACCACCCTGGTCGAACGTCGCGCCGACAGACTGGTCGCCGCCCTCGACTACGAGGGCGAATCGTCGTTCTGGAATATCAATACTCCCGAGCGACCGCAGCGCCTCGGCACCGGTCTCGATATCCGAGCAGACCAACTACTGTTCGTTCCGGGTAGTTCCGACACGATCACCGACGGCCCATCCGGGATCCAGCTCTGGGATCTCGCAAGACCGGAGGCCCCGCGCCTGCTGCATACCTTCGGCACCCTGGACAAGCAGTCGATCGCGGTCGACCCGCGCGGCACCGGATTGGCCGAGATCGACGCGGCGACATTGACTTTCTGGAACATCGGCAACCGGTCGCATCCTTTTCGAACGGCATCCATCCCGATGCCGAGCACCGGAACCGAACGACGCCACATCGTCGAATACAGCCCCGACGGCGCCCTGCTCGCCCTCGGCCGCACGGCGTTCGCCCCTGGCGTCGCGGACACGGTGGAGTTCTGGGACGTCCGTGATCCCGATGCCCCACGACCCATCGGGACACCGATCGTGACAGCGGCCGGCGACAACCTGCGCGATCTCGAGTTCAGTCCGGACAGCACCGCCGTCGCCGTTGGCACCTATGGCTCGAGCGGAGCCGACAGCGCCGAGTCGAGCCGGGTGGAGCTCTGGCAGGTCAGCGATCCGCGCCGACCACACCCCTCCGGCACACCGATTCGAATCGGCGGCGAGCTGCTGAACTCAGTCACATTCCACGAGAACGGGAACGTCCTCGCCCTCGGCTTCGAAGCAGGCGGGCAGCTGTGGAATATCGCGGACCCGACCCAGCCCGCGAAGGTCGGACCCGACCTCTCGGTGAGCCCGAACACGTGCTCACGCAACCCGATCGCGCCCTGCCAGGGCGGCCCACTCTCGCTGATCTTCCTCGCGGACGAACCGTTGCTGGCAGGCGCGGGCAACGACGGAACGTTGCGGATCTGGTCGATGCCACGGTCAGCGGTGGACGTGGTTTCGGGCACCCCCGAACAACCCGTGTTCGACCGGACAGGCGACCGGATGGCCATCCTGTACCGAACCGGGGCGGCGGTGGTGTGGGACACCGCCGACCCCCGGCGTCCGGTCCGGCTGACCACCATCCCCCGCGCACCCGGTCGATCGGCGCCGGCGCTGAGCCCCGACGGCCGCACGCTCTCGTTCCACGACCTTCTCGCAAAGCAGCGCGTCGTCTTCGCCCTCGACGATCCACGCCATCCACGGCCACTGACCGCATGGCCGATCGGCGACGCCACACAGTCGATGGTTCAGGGCGACCGAATGCTGCTCACCGGTAAAAGCTCGATACAGATGTGGGACGTCACCGACCGGACGGCGCCGAGAGCACTCGGCGCACCGATCACCGAACTTCCCGGCACGCTCGCAGGCAGGCAATTGAGCCTCGACGGCGCCCGACTCGCTGCTGTGTTCGAGGATTCGCGAAGCACCTGGAAACAGCGTTTCTTTCGGGTCATCTGGAACCTGGACGACCCGGCCCATCCGGTTCCGTCCGCCGAAACCGACGTCGATTTTCTGATCGCCTATCAACAGTCTCAGTTCCTGCCCGACAACCGAACGCTCGCCGTTATCGGGTTCTATGAGTTCCAGCTGTTGGCCGGCGACACTCGTGATCCGATCACCGACATCATTCGCACCGAGATAGCGCCGATCATCTCGTTATCCGTCGCGGCGGACGGCACCCAGTTGTCGGTATCCAGCGACGACGGCACGACCGCACTGTGGGATATCAGCGATCCGCGCGCACCGCGCCGTCGCAGCGGGCCGATCGGGCCCGCGGACCGACGCAACCGCAAGGTGCTCATGCACCCTGCGGGCAAGCAGCTCGTCTTCGTCACCGACAACGGGCAGCTCGGCGTCTGGGACCTGGACCCCGAACAGGTCGCCGAACGCATCTGCGCGGCTACCGGCAGCCTGCTGACCGAACCCGTGTGGCGCCGCCAAGTCCCGAATGTCGCCTACCGCCCGCCCTGCGCCTGATCGTGAACCCGGGGAATTCTCAGGGTTACCCCCGATGCGCGGAAGGGGCCGCGCGGCACACCATGGATGGCATGAGCAGAACGAGCTTCGCCGACCAGGTTCACCAGATGTGGCAGACGCGGCCCGTCCGGCTGCCTCGGCAGGGGCCGATCGCCGGAGTGGCGGCGGGTTTCGGGTTGCGGTATGGGGTGGATCCGGTGCTGGTGCGGGTGGCCTTCGTGGTGTCGACCATTTTCGGTGGGGCCGGGATCGTGCTGTATCTGCTGGCCTGGCTGGTGCTGGGGTCGGCGGGGAACGAGGTGTCGGCGGCGCAGGCGCTGACGGCGCACGATCGGGGGTCGCATTCGCAGACGAAGACGATCGTGTTGATCGTCGCGCTGGCTATCGCCGTGTCGGCCATGGGGCCGATCGGGATGGGGATGGGCGGGGGTGGGGTGGTCAGCCTCGGTCTGATGCTCGCGGGCTGGTGGATGCTGTATCTGCGGCATCCCGAGTTGCCCGCGGGGTTCGACGCCTACCGCTCGCCGCTCGGCGCCACCGGCTACCCGGGTGCGGGCTACCCGACCGGTGTTCCGGTGCGCGGCTACCCGTACAACCCGGAGGTGCCACCTACGGGGATGTATACGCCTTACACCAAACTTCCCGAGGTCTACGTCCCCGAAAATCCGGCGTCGAGGGTGGTCCTCGGCGAGGGGTTCCGCACGGCCACCGCTGAATCCAGCCCTGTGCTCCGCGTCGATGCCACGGACACTGTCGTCCTGCACAAGGACGCCGACGCAACCACTTCGGATGCGGTGGACACCGTTCGAATCACTGTGACACCGGCGGACTCCGGCGAAACCGGTCCGGCTGCGGATTCGGCGCCGACCAGCCTGCTCGACGTCGCCGACGGGGCGGACACACCGCAAGCCGCCACAGACCCGATCGAGCCGCCAGCGGATCCGATTGATTCGGCCGCGCCCGTCGATCTCGACAAGCGTGCGGACGCACTCACGCCGCCAGTCGCGGAGCAGACCGGCACCACCGCTGTGCTGCACAAGAATTCGCCCGGAACCCTCTCACCGGAACCCGCGCGCATCAACGCGCAGGTGCCCAACGGCTGGGATCCCCTCGCCGTCGCACCGCTGGCCTGGGAACTCCCGGAAGCCACGCAGCAGTTCGTGCCCGCGGTACCGCCTGCCCCGAAACGCCCACGCTCCCGGCTCACTCCGGTCACCATCGGCCTGGCGATCCTCGCCGCCGCCGTGGCCGGGGCCGCGGCCGCGTCGGGTGTGGAATGGATGACACCCGCGCGCATCGCCGCCTTCGCACTGGCCGTGGTCGGGCTCGGCTTGGTCGCAGGCGCGTTCCTGCGGCGCGGGTACGGGCTACTGGTACTCACTGCTCCGCTGGCCGGATTCGTGGTGCTGGCTTCGCTGATCGGGCCGATCGACTTCGACAGCGGCACCATGGGCGACCACACCTGGACACCGATCGCGACCACCGAATTGCAGCCCCGCTACGAGGTGAACATGGGCTCGGGCACGCTGGATCTGCGTGGGATGAACCTCACCGAATCCCGCAGCGTCGAGGTGTCGGTGAACATGGGAGAGGCCGTCGTGCTGCTCCCCGACAACATGACCGTGAAAACCAGTTGCGAGGTGAACATGGGTGAATCACGATGTGACGAAGGCCTTTCCGGGCCCAACACCCCTGACGCCCCGGTCTTGGACCTGCGCGTCGACGTGCAGATGGGCGAAGTGACGGTGACCCGTGGCTGACAAGACCAGCGTCGAGACCCGGCGCCGACCCGCCTTCACCCTGCTGACCACCGGCTTGATCGCGCTCGCCGTGAGCGTCTGGGCACTGCTCGGCGCACCCACCCCCGACGACGGCGGCATCCTGCCCGTCGGCTGGGGCGTGGTGATCGCGGCGATCGTGGTCGGCCTGATGCTCACGCTGGCACCGAGCCGCAAACACCACTGAAGGACAACCCAGAAATCAGCAATGGCCCGTCATCGTGACGGGCCATTGCTGTTGTCGGACCAACTCGAAAAGACAAGGCACATGGACGAATCCAAACCCGACCGGCAGCCGGAAACCCCCGTGGCGAAGGTCCTGCCACCGACCACGCACCGACCGCACACCGGCGGCTTCCTCCTTGGCAGGCTCCTGCTCACCCAGGCGGCGCGACCGGCCTAACTCACTCCCACTCGATGGTGCCCGGCGGCTTGCTCGTCACGTCGAGGACGACGCGGTTGACGTCGGCCACCTCGTTGGTGATGCGGGTGGAGATCCGTTCCAGCACGTCGTAGGGCAGGCGGGTCCAGTCCGCGGTCATCGCGTCCTCGCTCGACACCGGACGCAGCACGATCGGATGACCGTAGGTGCGGCCGTCGCCCTGGACACCGACCGAACGCACGTCGGCCAGCAGCACCACCGGGCACTGCCAGATCTGCTTGTCCAGACCGGCGGCGGTGAGCTCTTCGCGGGCGATGGCGTCGGCCTGACGGAGCAGCTCGAGCCGGTCGGCGGTCACCTCGCCGACGATGCGGATCGCGAGACCGGGGCCGGGGAAGGGCTGGCGCGCAACGATTTCCTCGGGCAGGCCGAGTTCCCGACCCACCGCGCGGACCTCGTCCTTGAACAGCAGACGCAGCGGCTCGACCAGGTCGAACTCGAGGTCGTCGGGCAGACCGCCGACATTGTGGTGGCTCTTGATGTTCGCGGTGCCGGTGCCGCCGCCGGATTCGACGACGTCCGGGTACAAGGTGCCCTGAACGAGGAACTCGACCTTCGGCGCCACACCGTCGCCCTGCTCGATGACGATGCCCGACACCGCGTCCTCGAAGGAGCGGATGAACTCGCGCCCGATGATCTTGCGCTTCTCCTCGGGATCGGAAACGCCCTTCAGCTCACCGAGGAACTTGTCCACCGCGTCGACGGTGACCAGCTTGGCCCCGGTCGCGGCGACGAAGTCCTGCTGGACCTGCTCGCGCTCACCGGCGCGCAGCAGACCGTGGTCGACGAACACACAGGTGAGCTTGTCGCCGATCGCACGCTGCACCAGCGCGGCCGCCACGGCGGAGTCGACACCACCGGACAGGCCACAGATGGCGTGCCCGTCACCGATCTGCGCGCGCACACTCTCGATCAGCGACTCGGCGATATTGGCCGGGGTCCACTGCGCGGGAATGCCGGCGATTTCGTGCAGGAAGCGGCTGAGGACCTGCTGGCCGTGCGGGGAGTGCAGCACCTCGGGGTGGTACTGGACGCCTGCCAGGCGACGCGCGCGATCCTCGAACGCGGCCACGGGAGCGCCCGCGCTGGTGCCGGTCACCTCGAAGCCCGCGGGGGCGTCGGTGACGGCGTCACCGTGGCTCATCCACACCGGCTGGATCGTCGGCAGGCCGCCGTGCAGCACACCGCCGTCGATGCTCAGCTCGGTGCGCCCGTATTCGCGGGTGCCCGTGTGCGAGACGGTGCCGCCGAGGGCCTGTGCCATGGCCTGGAAGCCGTAGCAGATACCGAACACAGGGATACCGAGGTCGAACAGGCGGGCGTCGAGTTGCGGTGCGCCCTCGGCGTACACGCTCGACGGACCACCGGACAGGATCACGGCGAGGGGCTGCTTGTCGGCGATCTCCTCCACGGTCATGGTGTGTGGGATCACCTCGGAGAACACGCTCGACTCACGCACCCGACGGGCGATCAGCTGGGCGTACTGCGCGCCGAAGTCGACAACGAGGACGGGTCTCTGAGTATCTGCCACCGGCACAGTTTAATGAGGACCAACGGCGGGCAAGCAGCGGGCATCGCTGCCGCTCGGACACGCGGTAGTGAGAGAACACGACGCGCCACCGTTCTTGGGCGTGGCGGGGTGGGGCTGGCTATCCTCGTGCTCGTGCCATTCGCCCGCGCGATCGATGCCGAGATCTACTACGAGGACAGCGGTGGCACGGGTCCGGTGGTGTTGCTCGCCCACGAATTCTTCATGGATCGCACGATGTTCGCCTCGCAACAGGCCGCGCTCGCCCCTGAATTCCGGATAGTTGCCTGGGACGCGCGTGGGCACGGTCGCACCAGAGATCAGCGGTTGCCGTTCACGTACTGGACCGCGGCGCGCGACGCGCTCACCGTGCTCGACGCGATCGGCGTCGAACGCGCGATTATCGGCGGCACGGCGCAAGGGGGCTTCACAGCATTGCGGACCGCGCTGGTGGCGCCCGAGCGGGTCGCCGCGTTGATCTTGATCAGCACCGAGGCGCACGGACCCACGCTGGAACAGTCCACCGCCACCCAGCGCTTCCTCGACGAATGGCACGACCACAGCTCCCGCGAGGAAGCCGCGGGCCGACTAGCCGACTGGCTCATCGGCGACGACACCTGGTACCGCGACATCTGGACGCGCCGCTGGGTCGGCGACGCCCACAGCGGCCTCGACGCCGCCGTCGGCTGCCTACTCGGACGCGATTCGGTGCTCGACCGGCTACGCGAGATCACCTGCCCGGCCCTGATCATCCACGCCACCCAGAGCGGCATCGCGGGCGAACGGGCCCGCAGACTGGCCGACGGGCTCACCGCCTCCACCTTCGTGGAGATCGATGGTGCCCGCCTGGCCGTCACGATGACGCACCCGGAACCGGTCAACAACGCGATTTCGAAGTTCCTGCGGAACCGGGTCTCACTGACCCACGTTCGCTAGCGGACGCTCAGCCCGACCTTCTGGAATTCCTTGAGGTCGGAGTAACCGGCCTTGGCCATCGACCTGCGCAGGCCGCCGACCAGGTTCAGCGAGCCGAACGGGTCATCGGACGGGCCGTAGAGCACGCGCTCGAGGCTCGGACGAGTCACCGCGCCGTCGGGGCCGTCGATCCAGGACTCGTCGACGGGCAGGAACGAACCGCGCGGCACCGAGGGGTGCGCGGTGGCCGAGGGCCAGTACCAGCCGCGACCGGGTGCCTCGGCCGAGGCCGACAGCGGGACCCCGAGCATCACGGCGTCGGCGCCACAGGCGATGGCCTTGGCGAGCTGACCCGAGGTGGCCACGTCGCCGTCGGCGATCACGTGCACGTACCGGCCGCCGGTCTCGTCGAGGTAGTCGCGACGGGCCGCGGCGGCGTCGGCGATGGCGGTGGCCATCGGGACGCCGATGCCGAGCACCTCGCCGGTGGTGGTGGCGCCGGGGAACGAGCCGTAGCCGACGATGACGCCCGCCGCGCCGGTGCGCATCAGGTGCAGGGCGGTGCGGTGATCGCTCACGCCACCGGCCACGACCGGCACGTCCAGCTCGGCGATGAAGGTCTTGAGGTTGAGCGGCTCGTCGCCACCGACGTGCTCGGCGGAGATGATGGTGCCCTGCACGACCAGCAGGTCGATGCCCGCCTGGACCAGCGCGGGGGTGAACGCGCGGGCGTTCTGGGGGCTCAGTCGCACCGAGGTGGTGACCCCGGCCGCGCGGACCTGGGCGACGGCGGCGGCGAGGAGGTCGGGCTGCATCGGCGCGGCGTGAAGTTCCTGCAGCAGCGAGATGGCCTTTTCGTAACCCCCCTTGTCAACCAGATCGAGCAGCTGGTCGATCTTGGCCTGCACATCGGCGTGGCGCGCCCAGAGGCCTTCACCGTTGATCACACCGAGGCCGCCCTGGCGGCCCAGCTCGATCGCGAACTCGGGCGAGACCAGCGCGTCGGTGGGGTGCGCGAGGACGGGAATCTCGAAACGGTAGGCGTCGAGCTGCCAGGCTAAAGAGACCAGCTTGGACGAACGCGTCCGCCGCGAAGGCACGATGTCGACGTCGTCCAGCTCGTAGGTCCGACGGGCGACCCGCCCCATACCGATTTCGACCATGTCACGCACAGTTGCTCCCTGTGTTCGGGCGCGCGTGTGCGCGCGTTTTCGCAGACCTGACGGACTGCATGGCTGTGCGCCGGGAGCGTACCTCCCGGCGCACAAACGCATCTATTGTACTCAGCCGCGTCCGGTGTAGTTCGGGGCCTCGACGGTCATCGTGATGTCGTGCGGGTGACTCTCTTTGAGACCCGCCGCGGTGATCTGCACGAACTGCGCCTGCTGGAGGTGCTCAATGTTCTGCGAACCCGTGTAGCCCATGGCCGCGCGCAGGCCGCCGACGAGCTGGTGGATCACCTGGTTGACCGGGCCGCGGAACGGGACGCGGCCTTCGATGCCCTCGGGGACGAGCTTGTCCTCAGCGAGCACGTCGTCCTGGAAGTAGCGGTCCTTGGAGTAGGACTTGGCCTGTCCACGGCCCTGCATGGCACCCAGCGAACCCATGCCACGGTAGGCCTTGAACTGCTTTCCGTTGACCAGCACCAGGTCGCCGGGCGACTCGGCGGTGCCCGCGAGCAGCGAGCCGAGCATCACGGTCGAGGCGCCCGCGGCGATGGCCTTGGCCACGTCACCGGAGTACTGCACGCCACCGTCGGCGATCACCGGCACACCGGCGACCTTGCAGGCGGCGACGGCTTCGAGGATCGCGGTGATCTGCGGCGCGCCGACACCGGCGACCACGCGGGTGGTGCAGATGGAGCCGGGACCGACACCCACCTTGACAGCGTCGACGCCGGCTTCGACGAGCGCCGCGGCACCCGCACGGGTGGCGACATTGCCGCCGACGATCTGGATCCGGTCGCCGACCTCGGCCTTGACCTTGGCGACCATCTGCAGCACCTGCGACTGGTGGCCGTGCGCGGTGTCGACGATCAGCACGTCGACCCCGGCGTCCGCGAGGGTCATGGCACGCGACCAGGAATCGTCGCCGACACCGATCGCGGCACCGACCAGCAGGCGGCCGTCGCGGTCCTTGGTGGCGTTGGGGTACTGATCGGTCTTGACGAAGTCCTTGACCGTGATCAGCCCGCGCAGCCGACCGTTGCCGTCGACGATGGGCAGTTTCTCGATCTTGTGGCGGCGCAGCAGACCCAGCGCGGCCTCGGCGGTGACACCCTCACGGGCGGTGATCAGCGGCGCCTTGGTCATCACTTCGTCCACGCGACGGTCCTGATCGACCTCGAAACGCATGTCGCGGTTGGTGATAATGCCCACCAGCGAACCGGTCTCGTCCACCACCGGCAGACCCGAGATGCGGAAGCGGGCGCACATGGCGTCGACCTCGGCGAGGGTATCGGTGGGCCGACAGGTGACCGGGTCGGTCACCATGCCCGCCTCGGAACGCTTCACCGTCTCCACTTGGGCGGCCTGATCGGCGGCCGAGAGGTTGCGGTGCAGCACGCCCATACCGCCCGCACGCGCCATGGCGATGGCCATGCGCGCCTCGGTGACGGTGTCCATGGCCGAGCTCACCAGCGGCGTGCGCAGGGTGATGTCCCTGGTCAGCTTGCTGGAAGTCTCGACCGAGCTGGGGATGAGATCCGAGGCGGCAGGCAGCAACAGCACGTCGTCGAACGTGAGGCCGAGCATGGCGATCTTGGTCGGATCGTCGCCCCCCGTAGGAGGGCGCACCGCGATTCGTTCGCCCGACACGGGATTACTCATTCGGATCGACCCCTCCTGGTCGTCATAGCTACCGACGCAAGGAACATGATGCGTCGGTGCTCGAGCGGAAAAAGCTTTCGGATCGGTCGGCTGGAACAAGAGTCGCCGACACCTGTATTCCATGGTATCCGGCGGCCGCGGACGCCTGTTAAGTGAGCCCTTCGGCAAAACTTGCCCCCCGCATCGCTGGCGCGATGTACCGAGTACTGCGTACCGTGGGGATGTGCGTGACCATCTACCACCTGGCCTGCCGCCGGATCCCTTCGCCGGAGACCCCTCCGACCCGTCTGCCGCGCTCGATGCGATCGAGCCCGGTGAGCCGTTGGATCCTCATGAGCGCCTCGCGGTCGAGGAAGATCTCGCAGACCTCGCCGTATACGAAGCCCTGCTGGCCCACCGCGGAATCCGCGGCCTGGTCGTCAGCTGTGAGGATTGTCGGCAAGATCACTACCACGATTGGGACATGCTGCGGGCGAACCTGCTGCAGCTACTCGTCGACGGCACCGTCCGTCCGCACGAGCCCGCCTACGACCCCACCCCCGAGGCCTACGTCACGTGGGACTACTGCCGCGGCTACGCGGACGCGTCGATGAACGAGGCGTTCCACGGCGACGGCTTCGACGGGTTCGACAACTGAGCGTTCCGGCACAATCCCTGAGCCTGCCCCTCCCCCGCTCGGTCACGCGTGCGTGGGCGAGCACGCAGGCCCTCGCCCGAACAACCCCAGCACACAACGAAGGCCCCGAACCTGTTCGGGGCCTTCGTTTTCGGTCAATTCACTAGGAAGCGGGGATTGGGGGCGGCGTCTGCAGGATCGTCGCCGCCGGTGGGGGTACCTGCTGTGTGGACGGCAGGGTCGGCGGCAGCTGCATCGACGTCGGGACCACCGTCGTGACCGGCGGTGGTTCGGCGATGGTGGTCGGTGGTGTCGTCGGGTCGACCGTGGCCGGCGGCGGGGTGGTGACCGGTGGCGCAGTGGTCACCGGCGGTTGCGTCGGCTCGAGCGGTTTGGTCTCGGGGCCGGGGGTCTGCAGGATGGTCGCACCCGGATCGACGGTCTCCGATCCCGGACCGGTCGGTGCCACCGGAGCGGTGGTGCCGGGGTTGTTCGTCGGCGGAACCGGCGCGGGCGAAGTCGGCTTGACCGGGTTCGTCGTCGGCGGCAGCTGCGCACCGATCGCCGGTGCGACCTTGAGCAGCTGATCACGCAGCAGGTTCCAGCGCGCGATCAGATCCTCCCGCTTGGCCGGGTCGTCGACCTGGCCCGCGTTGGTGGAAGCCTGTTCCAGCCTGGCCTTGGCCTGTTCCGGATCGCCCGAGGTGAGCAGGTTCTGCGCGGCAAGCAGATCCTCGTCGGCGTACTGCACGACGGTGGACTGTGCCTGCTCGCTGAACACGACCTCCTTGATCCGCCACAGCGGATCGCCGGGTGCCGCGCTGTAGGAGAACGCCGTGATGCCGCCGAACACCAGCGACAGTGCCGCTGCTGCCCCGAAAATCGGGCGGACCAGCCGTAGACGTCCGCGCGAGGAAGCACCGACTCGAACCTGCCGCGCACCGATCTCCTGGTTGACCGCCGCGAAAACGGTGTCAAGATCAGGGCCCGCGGGCATCGGCTCGGCCAAGATATCGGCCCGCCAATCCGCGAGTAACGATGCCAGCTGGAACTCTTCGGGACTGTCGGTACGTACCGGACCATCGCTCGCGATCGCGTCGATCAGCGCATCATCGCTGCGCAACGCCGCGATATCGACCGGTCCGGAATCACCGGCACCCTCGGCGGCGTAGGGACCGCTATTGCCACGACCGTGCTCGCCATCCCTAGCCATACATTTCACCTGCCCTCGCCACTTGTGACTTCAGTTTCGCGAGTGCCCTGTGCTGGGCAACCCGTATCGCCCCCGCCGTGCTGCCCACGGCGACTGCGGTTTCCTCTGCTGACAGACCCATGACCAAACGCAGGATCAAGATCTCTCGATGTTTCTCGGGAAGCGTGGCCAGCAGAGTGTTCATCTGCCTGCTCGTCTCCGAGTCGAGAGCCCGTTGTTCCGGACCTTGGTCGGTGGATATGACATCTGGTACTTCGGCCATCGCCTCCGCCTTGTTACGGGCGGCGTTGCGATGGGCGTCGGCGACCTTGTGCGAAGCGATTCCGTACACGAAGGCCATGAAGGGCCGACCCTGATCCTGATAGCGGGGCAGGGCGGTCATCACAGCCAAACAGACCTCTTGCGCAACATCGTCCGCGGAGAGCTGTCCGCGCTCCGCGGCCCCGATCCGCGCCCTGCAGTAGCGAACTACCAAGGGACGGACCAGTTCCAATACCCGAGCTAAAGCGGTCCTGTCGCCCTGCGCAGCCGCAGCGACGGCGAGGTCCAACTCTTCGCCCATATGCGTCATCGTCAGAGATTTTCCTGGCGTTACGAGTGGCGCGGTCCAATGTGACCGAGCTTCCACCGAAAAGGCGGAACGGGACTAACAATAGCGACCCGCCGATCGGCCGCCATCGGGCGTGGTCCGTTCTCACCGAGCTCTCAGAAAGATCATCCTCCAGCGACTCGAGCACCCAGCGGGGCGATGTCTCCGCCCAGCGCCCGTAGACGAGCGCCATGATCTGCGGCTTCCTTCGCCGCAGCGCGCGCCTGCCCTGGTTCGGCCACTCCGGCACGCAGCATCGCGGTGGCCCAGCGCAGTGGCAGCAGGCCGTTTTCGTGGCAGTCGACGTCGACTCGGCGGGCCAGTTCGGCGGACTCGGCGAGGTTCCCGGTCGCGGCTGTGGCAGCCGCGACCAGCAGCGCCGATTTCACCTGATGACGTACCGACGGAAGGGCCGCGGCGAGTTCGACGGCCGTACCCGCCTCGTCCAGCGCTCGGGCCGCTTCGCCGCCGGCGAGCGCGGTCTCGGCCCGCACCCAATGCCAGCGGACCTCGGCGCGCGCCGGCGCGTCGGCGAGCAGTGGCCGCACACGACCGAGCAGGCGGTGGGCGAGGGCGAGTCGGCCGGTGCCGAGCGCGTCGGCGGCCAGACCCGTATACGCGTCGGCGAGCGCCTCGGCGCGGGCCGCGCCGGTGGCGGTCAGTGCCAGCGTCGCGGCGCGGCCGTCGAACGCCGCCGCGCCCCGGTGGTCACCAAGCTGGCGCAGCAGCGATCCCCGGGTGCTCTCGACGAGAGATTTCAGGCCGGGATCGATCCCGGCTCGGGCCAATACCTGCAGGTCAGCACGGGCGGCGGCGTAGCGGCCCTGGCCGCCGAGCGCGACCGCGCGGTACCACCTCGACACCGGGTCCGCCGGCTCCGGCAACTCCGCAGCGGCCAGGCCGGGAGTGGGCCCGAAAGCAGTCGAAGCGAGTATTTCGGAACCGATATCCGCGGGTGAGGCCGTTGTCTGCACGGCGAGACTCTAGCCGCCACCGGTTCGCGGCAGTTCGCGTGTTATGGCACCGCACAGCGCATTCAGCAAACAATCAGCATTTCTCTCGAGCGCCGATGTTGCCATCAGGTAAATCTCCGCTCTCGGACGCCGCTACCGCAAAGTCTCGAATTCACATGCGTTTCGCGCAATTAACCTTCACGCCCCGTTTTCGCCATCTGGACGCACTCCGTCCGCGAGGGGCGTTGTGATCCAGCACACCGGCGCGCCGGAGGTGTCACCCGCAGGAACTCGGCCCCGACCGGGGCGACCTGGGGAAACCTGGGACGCTGCGAATACGCGAAGACACCCGATCCATAGCCAACCGAACAGTATGGAGGGATCGAGTGTGAAATGTAAATAGTGAGGAGGTTAAATTTCAGCGTTGCAGATTTACTGAACTCATGCGCCGAACTATTGACGTAAATTCCCGCCTGCACCTAACGTAGCTCATCGCCACGGTTGGCGCTGCGCGAAATCGCAGCGACCTCCGAGCGGCACCGTCAGGCACCGTCGAGCCGGCCACCCTTCACCGGGTGGCGCGAAGACCTGCCGCACCACTCGCTCGACAACGCTGACGAGCTCGCGCCACAAGGAGTTCACATGCCCATGCCCACCCACCTCCCCGGACCGAACGCCGACGTCTGGGATTGGCAGATGCGTGGCTCGTGCCGCGGCCAGGACTCCGCCGTCTTCTTCCACCCCGACGGCGAGCGCGGCCGCGCCCGCACCGCGCGCGAGATGCGCGCCAAGGAGATCTGCCGGGCCTGCCCCGTGCTCATGCAGTGCCGTACCCATGCCCTCAAGGTCAGCGAGCCCTACGGCATCTGGGGTGGCATGTCCGAGACCGAACGCGAGATGCACGCCCGCCGCAACCGGCGCCGGATGGCCGTCTGAGACGCGAGCAGGGCCGTCTGGCCGGGTTGGCAAATCTGTTCCAATCCGCTGGCCGTGGCGCGCCGAATCTCTAGCAAACAGCTGGCACCCGAATAAAAGGCACCCCCGGTCTCGGGGGGGTCATAGCCTCGGGCTACATTCGTGACCGATGACACAGAATGGGTTCCGAAGCGAAGCCTTTCCACCGAGCGTGGATTCTGCGGTTACCGCACGCGCGGCCGAAGGAGTCGAGCTAGCTGCACTGCTCCACCGATGCGGCCTGTCCGACCAGCAGGCCTTCGCCGAGCTGTACGACCGGACGTCGGCGCGTGTTTTCGGCCTGGTCCTGCGGGTGCTCCACGACCCCGGGTACGCGGAGGAGACCACCCAGGAGGTCTACCTCCAGGTCTGGCGCACCGCCACGAGTTTCGACCCCGCCAAGGGGTCGGCGGTGACCTGGCTGATGACGCTGGCCCACCGGCGCGCGGTCGACCGGGTTCGCGCCGAGCAAGCCCACACCCAGCGCGAGGTCGCGTACGGGATCCGGGTGCTCGGCCACGAATTCGACGAGGTCACCGAGGAGGTGGAACGCAGACTAGAACAACAGGCCGTCCAGCGCGGGCTCTCGACTCTCACCGAGACCCAACGCGAGGCGATCTCGCTCGCCTACTACGGCGGGCGGACCTACGCCGAGGTTGCGACATACCTCGGCATCGGGTTACCGACCGTTAAGTCCCGAATTCGGGACGGATTGACACGACTGAAGAAAAGTTTGGGGGTGACGTGAGATGAACGAAGCCCAGATCGATCTCGCGCACACCGTCGCGCTCGGATTGATCGACGACGAAGACCATCACGCGATCCAGACCATCATCGATACCGAAGACCCCACCCTGTGTACGCAGTTCCTGCGAGAGGTCCGCGACACCCGCGAAGCCCTCGCCCAACTCGCGTCCGCAACCCCCACCCCACCACCTCCGTCGCTGCGCGCCCGTTTACTGGCCGCACTCGATGCCGAAGATCCGCCGGTAGCCAGCTAGCGGAGCAAACGAAAGGCCCCCAGACCGCATCAGCGATCCGGGGGCCTTCGTTATGCGTCAGTGCGAGTGACCGTGGCCGTGGTCGTCCTCGGCCGGAGCCGGCTTCTCCACGATGGCGCTCTCGGTGGTCAGGATCATCCGCGCGACCGAGGCGGCGTTCACCACGGCGGAGCGGGTCACCTTGACCGGGTCGACGACACCGTCGGCGAGCAGGTCACCGTAGGTCAGGGTGGCGGCGTTGAAGCCTTCCTTGCCCTCGGAGACCTTGGCGACGACAACCGCGCCGTCGAGGCCCGCGTTGCTGGCGATCCAGTACAGCGGTGCCTCGAGGCCCTTGCGAACCACCTCGACACCGACGGCCTTGTCGCCGGTGAACGAGTCACGCAGCTCCACGAGCGCGGCAGCGGCGATCACGAGCGCCGAACCGCCACCGGGGACGATGCCCTCCTCGACCGCGGCCTTGGCGGCGGCGACCGCGTCGTCGACGCGGAACTTGCGCTCCTTGAGCGCGGTCTCGGTGGCAGCGCCGACCTTGATCACCGCGACGCCACCGGCCAGCTTCGCCAGACGCTCTTCGAGCTTCTCGCGATCCCAGTCGGAGTCCGAGGCCTCGATCTCGCGACGCAGCTGCGCGCCACGGGCCTTGATGTCCTCTTCGGAGCCCGCGCCGTCGATCAGCACGGTCTCGTCCTTGGTGACGACGACGCGACGCGCCTGCCCCAGCTGCTCGAGGGTGGCCTCGCGCAGGGTGACGCCGAGATCGGGGTTGATCACGGTGCCACCGGTGACGACAGCCAGGTCGTCGAGGAACGCCTTGCGACGGTCACCGAAGAACGGCGCCTTCACGGCAACGGCCTTGATGGTCTTGCGGATCGAGTTCACGACCAGGGTCGACAGCGCTTCGCCGTCGACGTCCTCGGCCACGATCAGCACGCTCTTGCCGGACTCGGCGATCTTCTCCAGCACGGGCAGCAGATCGGGCAGCGAGCTGATCTTGTCGCGGTGCAGCAGGATGTAGGTGTCCTCGAGGACGGCCTGCTGGGCCTCGGGGTCGGTCTGGAAGTAGGGCGAGAGGTAGCCCTTGTCGAACTGCACACCCTCGGTGATGACGAGTTCGGTGCTGGTGGTCGAGGATTCCTCGACGGTGACAACGCCGTCCTTGCCGACCGTGGTGAGGGCCTTGCCGACCATGTCGCCGATTTCGGAGTCACGCGAGGACACGGTGGCGACCTGGGCGATGGCCTTCTCGCCGGAAACCGGGGTGGCCAGCGCGAGCAGCACCTCCGAGACCTTCTCGGCGGCAGCGGCGATGCCCTGGCCGAGGGTGATCGGGTTGGCGCCCGCGGCGACGTTCTTCAGACCGCCGCGCACGAACGCCTGGGCCAGCACGGTGGCGGTGGTGGTGCCGTCGCCCGCGACGTCGTTGGTCTTGGTGGCGACGCTCTTGACGAGCTGTGCGCCGAGGTTCTCGAAGGGGTCCTCGAGGTCGATCTCGCGCGCGATGGTGACACCGTCGTTGGTGACGGTCGGGCCACCGAAGGCCTTGGCCAGCACCACATGGCGGCCACGCGGGCCGAGGGTTACCTTGACGGCGTCGGCCAGCTTGTCGACACCGCGTTCCAGAGCCCGGCGAGCCTTTTCGTCGAACTCGATCTGCTTGGGCATAAAGGATTCAGCTCCTGTTTGTGAACGCAATCCGCCCCGGGTCTGTGAAGACGCCGGGGCGGAACGCTGATGCGGCGTTGGCCTTACTTGGTGACGACGGCCAGGATGTCGCGCGCCGAGAGGATGAGGTATTCCCCACCCTGGTACTTGATCTCGGTGCCGCCGTACTTGCTGTAGATGACGACGTCGCCCTCTTTGACATCGACCGGGATGCGGTCACCCTTGTCGGTGACACGACCCGCGCCGACGGCGATGACGGTGCCCTCCTGGGGCTTCTCCTTGGCCGTGTCCGGGATGACCAGGCCGGAGGCCGTCGTCGTCTCGGCCTCGTTGGCCTGGACGAGGATCTTGTCCTCGAGCGGCTTGATGTTCACGCTCGCCACGTTGAGCCCTCCACTTTCAGGGGAAATTCGGTTGTCCGGAACTGGTGTCCCAGGCCGGGTTTCGGTCAGCTCGCGACCCTGCGCACAGCCCCGTCGTCGCGGGTGCCGGAGCCGAAGCCCAGAAGTCGACTGGCACAAGTACAGCTTCACGTGCCGACTAGCACTCTATACGTGAGAGTGCCAGCACTCAAGGTCGGGTTCTGCCGATGTCGCGTATTCGACACGCCCACACTGGCCAGTGATCTTCACATCGCCTGCAACAATCTGTAACGTTCGCATAACAGGCTGTGACATAGCACAGGAAGGCGTCATCCGCTCGTAGAGCAATCGGCTCGAAGGGAGGTGAACATGCGAACATCCCTCGGCATCTCGGCCGGGAACGAGGTGGTGTGCTCGGCACTGGTCGCGACAGGGTCCGCGGGCGAGCAGAACTTCGACTACCGGGTCGTTTCCTCCGATGAGGCGCATTCGGACCTCGGTGATCTCGTGTCGTCCTCGATCGAGTTGATGACCACCCAGTTGCCGGTGCCCGCAGGTATGTCCGGCGAACCCCTCGGACGCTACTCCGGTAGTCACCGTCGCGCCGAGTCCCGTTCGCGCCCGACCAGCGTCGCCGTCGCCTACCGCAACAAGGAACAGGCACAGGCCATTCGGGCCGCCACCAGTCGCCATCGGGATCTGCGGTTGGTCACCGAGGGCGCCGCCGCGCTGGCCTACCTGCACCACACCGGGCTGCTCGACCGCTACGCCACCGTCGCCGTGATCGACCTGGGCGCAACCGGACTCACCGTCACCGTGGCCGATTACGCCGACAACGTGGTCTTACACAGCGAACGCACGCCGACACTGAGCGGCAACGCGATCGACGAGCTGATCTACCACCACCTCGTCGACCTGCACTACGCCCGTCGCGGCACCCGCCCCAACCGCACCACACTGACCAATCGTGGCCGTGCCGCCAAGGAACACCTGTCCCTGGCACCGGTGGTCACGATCGATCATGTTGCGGGACAAGGCCTAGAACTCACCCGACCCGATTTCGAGGAGCTCATCGGCGGTCTGCTGCGCAATATCGCGCTGTTCTCGTCGTCGGTGTTCACGCGGGCGCCGAAGTATCCCGAAGCCGTCGCGGTGATCGGTGGTTGCGCCAACATCCCGTGCGTCATCGACATTCTCGACAGCCGTCTCGATGTGCCCGTGCTGACCGTGCCCGACCCGGAGGCCGTGATCGCCAAGGGCGCCGCGCTGGTCGCCGATGCCGAGGCGCCGTCCGGGTCGACCGGCGGCGCGCACGCCGACGCACCGAGCGGCACCTTCGCCAAGGTGGTCGGCACGCTGGTCGGCGCGGTGGTCGTCGTGGGCCTGGTGATCGGCTACGGCGTCCAAGCGGTCACGCCCGACGCCCCTGATGTCACCCCCGCGGGCACGAGCAGCACCGTGCGTCAATCCCCCTCACCACTGCCTCCCGCACCCACCCCCTCGCCCACCGGCCGCGAGAGCACCGGCGTTCCGATCGCCCCGCCCATGACCGAACTCCCCACCTCCACCACCGGCCAGCCCACCCCTACGCCGACGACGAGCAGCAACGCCCCGACTCCCTCGGCGTCCACCTCGACAACGGCTCCCACCCTGCGCCCCGACCCGAACCTCCCGGAGATCCCCTACCCCGAGTCGCCTCTCGGCCCCTTGGACAGCGGTTCCGCGGGCGGCAACAGACAGCGTCCCAGCACCCCCAACACCTCCCCCACACAGGCGCCCGCCAGCAGCACTCTCCCGATCTCCCCAACGGACGGCACCCCGCAACAGCCAGCCGGTTAGCTCCCCGGCTTCCCCCACACGCAGCGGCCACGCTTGATGTTGGCCCGAAAGCCGGGCCGTCCCGGCAACCCGGACGGATTCCGCGCTACCCCTGCAGCGCACTCACCGAAACCGGAAGTCCCGGATCGGTAGCAACACTCAGCGCAGCAGGCTCGGCCCCCGCCGCGATCACATGCGCTCCCAGCGCCGCGATCATCACGCCGTTGTCCGTGCACAGCCGCGGCTTGGGCACTCGCAGCGTCAAACCCGCTGCAGTACAACGCTCTTCGGCCAGCGATCGGATCCGCGAATTGGCAGTGGCGCCGCCGCCGAGCACGATCGTGTCGACACCGACGTCCTGCGCGGCCCGCACGGCCTTCATCGTCAGCACATCGGCAACGGCCTCTTGGAACGACGCGGCGATATCAGGGATAGGCAGCTGGTCAGCGGTAATCCCTTGTCGCTGAGCCGCTTCCACATACCGGGCCACCGCGGTCTTGAGACCCGAGAACGAAAAGTCGTACCGGGCATCACGGGGCCCGGTCATGCCGCGCGGAAACGCGATCGCACGCGGATCGCCCTCGGCGGCAGCGGCATCCAGATAAGGTCCGCCGGGATATCCGAGCCCCAACAACCGCGCGACCTTGTCGAATGCCTCGCCCGCTGCGTCATCGACAGTGCTGCCGAGTTCGGTGATCGGCGCACCCAGATCCGTGACCTGCAACAAATGCGTGTGCCCACCGGAAACCAGCAGCGCCACCGCGGGCGGCATCGGCCCGTGTTCGAGGGTATCGACCGCCACGTGCCCACCGAGGTGGTTCAGCGCGTAGAACGGCACGTCCCACGCCGCCGCATACGCCTTGGCCGCGGCCACGCCCACCAGCAGCGCACCGGCCAGCCCCGGTCCGATCGTGACAGCAAGCGCGTCGGGCTTGCTGATCCCCGCGGTCGCCAGCGCACGACGCATGGCGGGCACGATCGCCTCGAGATGCGCGCGCGAGGCGATCTCGGGCACCACACCACCGAAGCGCGCATGCTGATCGACGCTGGACGCGACCTCGTCGGCGAGCAGCTCGACGGAACCGTCGGCATGCCGGCGCACGATGCCGACTCCCGTTTCGTCGCACGAGCTTTCGATCCCCATGACGATCACAACAAAGCCTCGTTCCGCTGGTCACCCGTCGACTGTCGAGATCCGACGATCACGACGACGCCTTGTTCCGCTGGTCGCCGACGATCACGACAACACCTCGTCCTGCCGACCACGCGCCGCCCATTCGTCAGCCGCGGCGGTCAGTTCCGGGCGCCGCATCGTGTACGCGTCGGCCCCGCTGGGGTGGTAGTAGTTCTTGCGCAGCCCGATGATGTGGAACCCGTGCTTGGCGTACATCGCGATGGCTGGGGCGTTGTCGGTGCGCACCTCGAGGAACACCGGCCCGCCCCGTTCGGCAGCCGTGGCCAGCAAGGCTTCCAGCAGCAGCGTCCCGATGCCGCCCCGATGACATTGCGGGTCGACGCCGATCGTGTGCACCTCGGCCTCGGGATGGGCGTCGTCACCGAGCAGCGCGATGCCCGCGTAGCCGACCATCACCCCGTCGGCGGTGCGCGCGGTGATGTAGCGGTTGTGCCCACCGGCCAGTTCGGACCGGAACGACACCGCCTGCCACGGGTCGTCCTCGGGGAACAGCAGGTGCTCGAGTTCGACGCAGCGGTCGATATCGGGCAGCGTCATGGGAGCGATCAGGTACTCGGTCACGGCACTCATGCCCCGGTCCGGTCGAGGGTGCGGAAGCTGTTCTCCACCGCATCGGGTCTGCGCAGATACAACGGCACCAGCGGCTCCGGCGCGTCCCCGGCCAGCAGCGACGTCGCGGCGACGCTCACCAGCCCGGCGGGCGACGGCGTCTCGGCGGGCAGCACCGGCAGATCGAAATAGTCCACGTGCGCGGCCGACCCGGCGACCGCCGCGGCATCACCGACCGGCACGTCGACAGCCTTGTTCACCTCGGGTCCCGCCACCCGCACCCCGTTCAGATACTTGGCCCAGTACACCTCGCGCCTGCGCGCGTCGGTGACCACCAGCAGTTCGCCGGGATCGCGCTGCTCACCGACGGTGTCGGCGGCGATCGCGTCCAGGCTGCACACCCCGTAGACGAGTAAGCCGAGCGCGTCACCGAAGGCGGCCGCGGTGGCCATCCCCACGCGCAGCCCCGTGAACGGGCCGGGTCCGAGCCCGACGACGAGCGCGTCGAGTTCGTCGCGGCGCACCCCCGCCTCGGCCAGGCATTCCAGGATCTGCGGGGTGAGGACCTCGGCGTGTGCGCGGGCGTCGACCTTCACCCGGGCAGCGAGTGTCGTCACGGCTGGCCGGGCGCCGGGTTCACCGGCAGGTGACAGGTGCACCAATCCCGCTGTAACGGCGGGTGTCGCGGTGTCGACTGCTAGTACGAGCATGATTGTCTCAACAATACCGGGTGGTTTCGCCGCTCGGCGCGCACCGGTGCGCGGGTGATCGCGCGTTATTCGATCCATTCCCAGATCGCCGTGCGCACATCGGATTCCGGCTCCCGGGCGAGTTGCACGCGCAGATGCCGGTCGGCGAGGTGTTCGACCACCCCCTTGCCCCATTCCACGACGACGACCGCGTGGTGCAGGTCGGTGTCGAGGTCGAGGGAGTCCAGTTCGTCGAGGTCGCCGGCGAGCCGGTAGGCGTCGACGTGGACCATCGCCACCCCGGGCGTGCCGTCCGGGCGCACCCCGGCCTTGTGGGCTCGGGCGATGATGAACGTCGGCGAGCTGACCCGGCCCGCGACACCGAGTCCGGCGGCGATTCCCCTGGTCAGTGCGGTTTTCCCGGCGCCGAGGGGGCCGTCGAGCACGACCAGGTCGCCCGGTCGCAGGGTGGCGGCCAGTTCACGGCCGAATGCTTCGGTGTCCTCGACGGTGGTCAGGACGCGTTGCTCAGCCACCGACGGCCTCCTCGCCCCGCGCGTCGGTGATTCCCGCGCGCGCCAGCAGCCGGTCGAGTGCGGCCGAACACACGTCCGGAAACTGCAGATGCGGCATGTGTGCCGCCTCACGCACCCGGACCAGCTCGCCGCTCGGCAGTTCCGCCGCCAGTGCGCGGGAGTTGCGGAACGGGATCACCACATCGTGCGCGCCGCCGAGAATCAGCACCGGCAGTTCCGCCAGGACCGGAAGGGCGGCTGATTCATCGTGCAGTTCAATCGCTTTCAGGAATTTCTCGATGGTGCCGACCGGGGTGCGGTCGATCATCATCGTGGTGAATCGCGACAGCGTCGGACTGACCGGGCCGTGGAACGAGCTCACGTGCAGGATCGGCGTCACCACCTGCTTGCTGGCGCTACGGCTGAACTGCACCAGCGTCGGCGCCGTCCGCGCCGCCAGCCGGAACCCGTCGACCGCGGGATGGCGGATCAGCTGCGAGATCCCGGTCGCGGTCACCTCCGCGGCCGCGGTACTCAGCAGCCCGACCGCGCGTACCCGCGTCGCGAACAGCTCGGGGGCCTGCGCGGCCGCCGCGAGCACCGCCATCCCGCCGAGCGAATGCCCCACCAGCACCACAGGTCCCGTGGGTGCGCACTCGCGGATGACGGTGGCGACATCGCGGCCGAGCTGCGCGACCGTGCAACTGTCGGTGCTCGGCGTGCCGGACCGTCCGTGGCCGCGCTGATCGAAGAACACCATCCGGATCCGCGAACCCCACTCCTGGGCGAGATCACGACGCTGGAAGTGGAACGACTCCATGCTGTTGCAGAACCCGTGCACGAAAACGACCGTGACCTCGGCGGACTCGTCACCGTAGGTGCGGGTGGCCAGCGTCACGCCGTCGTCGGCGAGCACCGACCCCGGTTCGTCTTCATCGATCAGCGCGAAGTTCTCGTCGCGGTATTCGTCGCGTTCGGCGGGCCAGCGCACCCGCGCGCCGATCTGGCGCAGAGTGTGGGCGATGGCCAGGCCCGCGAGCAGTCCCGCGGTCGCCAGGCCGCCGCGGCGGATCACCGTGCGCCGGGTCATCGGCCGGTCCCCACGTAGCGGCGGCTCGCACGACCACGCGGCGCGCACACGACCTCGTAGTCGATCGTGTCCAGCGCCCTGGCCCAGTCGAGCGCGTGTGGGTGCCCCGCGCCGCCGCCGAACAGCACCGCGCGATCACCTTCTCGCACGCCCGCCGGGTTGTCGCCGAGGTCAACCATGAACTGGTCCATGCACACCCGCCCGACATTACGGTGTCGAGCCCCGCCCAACCACACCTCGAAACGCCCACTGAGCGAACGGAATACACCGTCGGCATAACCCGCGGGCACCAGCGCGATCGTGGTGTCGCGCGGGGCGACCCAGCGATGCCCGTACGACACGCCCTCCCCCGCCGCGACCTGTTTCACCAGGGTGACCTCCGCCTGGAACGTCATCGCAGGCTTCAACCCGAACTGCCCGAGCTCGGGAATCGGCGAGAGCCCGTACACCGAGATACCGGGCCGAACCATGTCGAAATGCAGATCCGGCCTGGTCAACGTGGCCGCCGAGTTCGACAGATGCACAAGTTCGGGTTCGAGCCCGTGTTCCTTGGCCAGCGCGATCGCCTCGACGAACCGCTCCCGCTGCCGGTCCAGCATCGGATGTCCAGGCTCGTCGGCATGCGCGAGGTGGGAGAAGATCGCCCGCAACCGCACCACCTGCCCGTCGACGCACCCGCGCAGAGCCTGCAGGACCTGCGGATACTCCGTCACCGACACCCCGTTGCGATTGAGCCCCGTGTCGACCTTCACCGACACCGTCGCGGTCTGCCCCACCGCCACCGCGGCCCGCTCCACCGCCCGCAACTGCGCCAGCGAGGAAACCCCGATCTCGATGTCCGCCGCGATGGCCCCCGCGTAATCAGCATCGACGGTATTGAGCCAGCAAAGAATGGGCGCCGTAATCCCCGCCGCCCGCAACGCGAGCCCCTCGGCGACCGTGGTCACCCCCAACTCCCGAGCCCCCGCCCCCAACGCGGCCCGAGCCACCTCGACGGCCCCATGGTTGTACCCATCGGCCTTGACCACCACCATCACAGCGGCCCCCTGCGCATACTCCCGCAGCACGCGCACATTATGTGCAATGGCATCCAAGTCGACAACCGTCTCCACTTGCACATTCACCACCCCGATCCTGCCAGGACCCGAACATTTCCCCATACCTGGGGCGCAACACCGCCCACCCCCGCACCCACACCATTCACCCCGAGCTCCGCGGCCCGACCGCACTCCGCACCACACCGTCCACCCGTGTTCCGCCATGACCACACAACCCACCCACCACCTGCGACCCATAGGGAGCAGCGGCCACGAAGTGGCCGGTCGCGGCCGGGTCGCCGGTTAGCCGCCGGGGCGCACGCGACGAAGGAGCAAGCCCCGGTGGCGAACCCGCCGCCCCAATG